>DASZMD010000114.1:0-55057 GCA_035551955.1 Solirubrobacteraceae bacterium
CGAGGTCGAGGCGATCGACGGCCGGGAGCTCCTCGAGGACGTCGCCGGCGGGCTGCGGCCGCTGGCCGACGAGAAGGGAATCGACCTCGTCGTGGCTGCCCCCTCCGGCGTGAAGGTGAGCGGCGACCGACGCGCCCTGAGACAGATCCTCGTCAACCTCACAAGCCACGTCATAGATCGCACCGATGAGGGACCGGTGCGGATCGAGGTCGGCCACGGCGGCGCGACCCGGTTCAGCGTGGTCGACACCGGCGCCGTGATCGGGCCCGGCGATCACGAGGGCCTCGGTCTCCACACCTCGAGGACACTCGCCGCACGCATGGGCGCCATCATCGTCCTCGAGAGCGAGCCCGGCGCGGGCAGCAGGTTCGTCCTCGAGCTCCCGACCCACGGCGAGCCCAGCGAGCCCTGAGACGCTGAAAGCGCGGTTCCGCGTCTGCTGAACTACGCCAGCGCTTCGGCCTTGGCCGCCTTACCCTGCTCGAGGGCGCGCTTGTAGTCGCGGGGCATGACCATGACGAAGCGCGTGAGCGCGCTCTCCCAGTCGCCGAGGAGGTTCCGGGCGACGAGCGAGCCGGTGCGCTGCTGGTGCTCGAAAATGAGCTCGTGGAGCTCGTCCTCGTACTCATCGCCGACCTCCTCGAGGTCCACGAGCTCGAGATTGCAGCGCGACTCGAAGTCGCCGCCGGGGTCGTACACGAAGGCGATTCCCCCGCTCATGCCCGCGGCGAAGTTGCGTCCGGTGGGGCCGAGGATGGCGACCCGGCCGCCGGTCATGTACTCGCAGCCGTGGTCGCCCACGCCCTCGACGACGGCGTTGGCGCCCGAGTTGCGGACCCCGAAGCGCTCGCCGGCGAGACCGCGGATGAAGGCGCGGCCCGCGGTGGCCCCGTAGAGGACGGTGTTGCCGACGATGACGTTCTCCTCGGCCCGGAACCCGGCCGACTCGGGCGGGCGAACCGAGACGACGCCCCCGGAGAGGCCCTTGCCCGTGTAGTCGTTGGTCTCGCCCTTGAGCGAGAAGGTGACCCCGGGAGCGAGCCAGGCGCCGAAGCTCTGGCCCGCCGAACCGTGGAAGGCGACCTCGATCGTGCCTTCGGGTAGGCCCTCGGCGCCGTGGCGCCGGGCGATCTCGCCGGAGAGGATCCCGCCCACGGTGCGGTTGACGTTGCGCACCGTGACCGGTCCGAAGGCCACGGGCTCGCCGCCGTCGATGGCCGGAGTGGCGGCGCGTACGAGCTCCCAGTCGAGCGCGTCGTCGAGCACGGGCATCTGGTCGCGGGTGCGCCGCCGGGGCGCACCGGGCGGCAGTTCGGGGATGGTCAGAACCATCGAGAGGTCGACCCCGCGCGCCTTCCAGTGGTCGATGGCGCCGTCCATCTCGAGCAGGTTGGTGCGCCCGATGAGGTCGGCGAAGCGGCGCACGCCGAGCTGGGCCATGAGCCCGCGGACCTCGTCGGCCACGAGCAGGAGGTAATTGACGACGTGCTCCGGTTCGCCGCGGAAGCGCTCGCGGAGCTTCGGGTCCTGGGTGGCGACGCCCACCGGGCACGTGTTCAGATGGCAGACGCGCATCATGATGCAGCCCATGGCGATGAGCGGGGCGGTCGAGAAACCGAACTCGTCGGCGCCGAGAAGGGCGCCGATGACCACGTCGCGACCCGTCTTCATCTGACCGTCGACCTCGACGGTGATGCGCGAGCGCAGGTCGTTGAGGAGCAGGGTCTGCTGGGTCTCGGCGAGGCCGATCTCCCATGGCACGCCGGCGTACTGCACCGAGGACTGCGGCGAGGCGCCGGTGCCGCCGTCGTGGCCGGAGATGGTGACGTGATCGGCGTTGGCCTTGGCCACCCCGGCGGCCACCGTTCCCACGCCGACCTCGGAGACGAGCTTGACCGAGACCGACGCCGTCGGGTTGGCGCAACGCAGGTCGTAGATGAGCTGCTTGAGGTCCTCGATCGAGTAGATGTCGTGGTGCGGGGGCGGAGAGATGAGCCCGACGCCGGGGGTCGAGCTGCGGATCTTCGCGATGTAGTCGTCGACCTTGTGGGCGGGGAGCTGGCCGCCCTCCCCAGGCTTGGCACCCTGGGCCATCTTGATCTGGATCTGGTCAGCGTTGACCAGGTAATGCACGGTGACCCCGAAGCGTCCGGAGGCCACCTGCTTGATCGCCGAGCGGCGATCGTCGAGGAAGCGCTCGGGATCCTCGCCGCCCTCGCCCGTGTTCGACTTCCCGCCCATGCTGTTCATGGCCTGCGCGAGCGTCTCGTGGGCCTCGCGCGAGAGGGCCCCGAGACTCATCGCCCCGGTGGTGAAGCGCTTGACGATCTCCTCGACCGGCTCGATCTCCTCGAGCGGGAGCGGGCGCTCGATCGTGCGCAGCTTCATCAGGCCCCGCAGCGTCGCCTTCTTGGCCGAGTCCTCATTGACCAGGCGCGCGAAGTCCTCGTAGGTGGTGGCGGGATCGCCGTTCTGGCCGCGCACCGAATGCTGGAGCTTGGCGATGGTGTCGGGGTTCCAGATGTGCAGCTCGCCATCGCGCCGCCATTGCAGGACGCCGCCGACGGGCAGGACCTCGCGATCGACGCGCGGATAGGCGCGGAAGTGGCGCTCGAGCGCCTCGGTGGAGAGCACATCCATGCCGATGCCGCCGATGCGCGAGGCGGTGCCGGTGAAGTGCCTATCGATGAGCCCGTGCTCGAGGCCGACGGCCTCGAAGATCTGCGCGCCGCAGTAAGACTGGATGGTCGAGATGCCCATCTTCGAGAGCGTCTTGAGCAGGCCCTTGCCGATCGCCTTGACGATCCGCTTCTCGGCCTCCTCGATCTCGAGGTCCTCGGGGAGGAGCGAGTGCATCGCGAGCTCGTCGAGGGACTCGAACATCAGATACGGGTTGATGGCGGAGGCCCCGTAGCCGATCAGGGTGGCCATGTGGTGGATGTCACGCGGCTCGCCGGACTCGATCACCAGCCCGGTGCGCAGGCGCGTGCCGTGGCGTACGAGGTGGTGATGCGTCGCCGCGACGGCGAGGAGGGATGGGATCGCCACCCGCTCGGGCCCGAGGTTGCGGTCGGAGAGGATGAGGATGTTGGCGCCGTGGGCCACGTAGTTCTCGGCCTCGTCGCACACCGCCAGCAGCCGCGCCTCCATGCCGTCGGGGCCCTGTTCGATCGGCCAGGTGATGTCGATGGTGGCGGCGTGGAAGATCTCGTGCGAGACCTGGCGGAGCTTCTCGAGCTCGCGGTTGCGGAGGATCGGCTGGTCGAGCACGAGCTGGTGGGCGTGCTCGGGGGTCTCTGCGAGCAGGTTGACCTCGGCCCCGATACCCGTGGCCAGGCTCATCACGATGTTCTCGCGAATCGAGTCGATGGGCGGGTTGGTGACCTGGGCGAAGAGCTGCTTGAAGTAGGAGAACAGCGGGGGCTGGCGGTCGGAGAGGACGGCGAGCGCGGCGTCATTGCCCATGCTCGCGACCGGCTCCTCGCCCTTGGTGGCCATCGGCGCGATGACGAGCTTGAGGTCCTCCTGCGAGTACCCGAAGGCCAGCTGGCGTGACCTCAGCGGCTCGATCCGCGGCGTCGTGGGCTCCCGTTCTGGGAGGTCCTTGATGTGAACGACCGAGTTCTCATACCAGTCGCGGTAGGGCTTCTGGCCGGCGATCCGGCGCTTGACCTCCTCGTCGGAAACGATCCGGCCCTCCTCGAGGTCGAGGAGGAACAGGCGGCCGGGCTGCAGGCGTCCCTTGCGCTCGATGTGCTCAGGGGCGATCGAGGTCACTCCCGTCTCGGAGGCCAGGACCACGTAGCCGTCCTTGTCCTGCACCCAGCGGCCGGGGCGCAGGCCGTTGCGGTCGAGCACGGCGCCCGCGAGAGTGCCGTCGGTGAACACCACCGCGGCCGGTCCGTCCCATGGCTCCATCAGGCATGAGTGGTAGTCGTAGAAGCCGCGTACGTCGTCGGGCAGGTCCTGGCGCGTGCGGTAGGCCTCGGGCACCATCATCATCACCGCGTGGGCGATCGAGCGCCCGCCGAGCACGAGGAGCTCGAGCACGTTGTCGAAGGTCCCCGAGTCGGAGTTGGCGTCGGTGACCACGGGGAGCACCTTTTCCATGTCCTCGCCGAAGAGCTCGGTGGCGAGCTGCGATTCGCGCGCCCGCATCCAGTTGATGTTCCCGCGCAGGGTGTTGACCTCGCCGTTGTGGGCGATCATCCGGTACGGGTGAGCGAGCTCCCAGCTCGGAAAGGTGTTGGTGCTGAAGCGCGAGTGGACGAGGGCGAGCCGGCTCGCGAGCCGCGGGTCGCGCAGGTCGGGGAAATAATGTGGCAGCTGGGGAGCGGTGAGCATCCCCTTGTAGACGATGGTGCGCGAGGAGAAGCTCGGCACCGCCAGGTCGCTGCCGGCGGTGCGCTCGATCACGCGGCGGATCACGTAGAGCTTGCGCTCGAAGGCGTCCTGGTCGGCGATCTGGTGGGCGGCCCCGACGATGACCTGGCGGATGGTCGGCGCGGCGGCCCCGGCGGTCGTGCCCACGTAGCGCTCGTCGACGGGAACCTCGCGCCAGCCCAGCACGCGCTGGCCCTCGGCGGCGATGGTGTCTTCGACGAGCGCCTCCACCTCGGTCCGGCGCTCGGCGTCGGTGGGCAGATAGAGCATGCCCACGCCGTACATACCCGGTGCCGGCAGCTCGACCCCGGCGACCGCGCGGAAGAAGATGTCGGGGATCTGCAAGAGGATTCCGGCGCCGTCCCCGGTGCTCGGGTCCGCCCCCTCGGCGCCGCGATGCTCGAGGTTCTCGAGCGCGTCGAGCGCCTTTTCGACGACCGCATGGGTCGCCTCGCCGCGCAGCTTGGCGACCAGGGCGATGCCACACGCATCGTGCTCGTAACTAGGGTCGTAGAGGCCGACGGCCCCTGGCGGCGTGGATCTGTTCATGAGGTTGGGTCCTACGAGGGGGCGGTCTGAGTGTTACGGGACCCTTAAGGTTACCAGCGGCCGGCGGATCGACCTCAAATCAATCGCGCGCCCAGTCACGCCACGCGCAGCGGCCCCGACAGCTCCTCCGTCCACGCCGGGCTCAGGGCCCCAGCGCGATCGGATTCGCGCTCGAGCACCGCGAGGAGCGCGTCGACCACCTCGGGATCGAACTGGCTCCCGGCATTGCGCTTGAGCTCGAAGCGAGCGGCTTGGTGGCCGATCGACGCCCGGTAGGCCCGGTCGCTGGTCATGGCCTCGTAAGCGTCGGCCACCGCGAGAATGCGCGCTTCGATCATGAGCTCGTTGGCCGCCAGACCGCGCGGATAGCCCCGTCCGTCGGGCCGCTCGTGGTGGGCGGCGACCCAGGGCCTGATGTCGGCGAAGCATGGATGCTCGAGGATCTGAGCACCGAGCGCCGGATGCTCCCTGATGGTGGCGAACTCGTCGGGGCTGAGGCGCCCGCGCTTGTTGAGGATCGAGTCCGGGACCCCGACCTTACCGATGTCGTGAAGCAGGCCACCGAGCCGGATCCGGTTGATGCGCTGCTCGGAGAGACCGAGTTCGCGAGCCATCATCTCGGCATAGCGACCGACGGTCTCGGAGTGCCGGGCGCTGCCGCTGAAGCGCAGGTCGACGGTCCCGGCGAGGTCGAGCATGACCGCGGCGTAGCGCTCCGCCTCGATGTCCCGCTCGCGCATTCCCCGGTAACCCATCTCCTCGAAATCCGGGTTGAACACCACGCTGCGGTTCCGGCCGCTTTCCTTGGCGGCGTACAGGGCGTCGTCAGCCGCGCGCAGGAGCGACGCCGCCGTCTCCGCGTGGGCGCGGAAGCTGGCGATCCCGAAGCTGATGGTGACGGGCACGGCGTCGGAGACGAACTCGTTGAGCAGGGCGCAGCGGAGCCGCTCGGCGACGACGAGCGCCTCCTCCTGACTGGTGTCGGGCAGGATGAGCGCGAACTCCTCTCCGCCCACGCGTGAGATCACGTCGATCCGTCGCTTGGCCGACTCGAGCACGCGGGCGATCCTCTGCAGGGCCGTGTCGCCCACCTGATGGCCGGCGCGGTCGTTGACCTCCTTGAAGTGATCGATGTCTCCGGCAATGACCGACATCGCCAGGTCACTGCGGCGAGCACGCTCGAGCTCGAGGTCGAGGAGCTCGCGAAAGCCACGTCGGTTGAGCAACCCGGTGAGCGGATCGGTCCGTGCCGCGTCGTAGAGGCGCGCGATCAGCGATTCCGCCCGCGCCCGCATGGTCCAGATGAGCACTGCGGTCACGAGCAGCGTCCCCATCCCCACCGTCCACCACGCCACCGGTCCCGACGGCGGGCGAGCAGCGAGGACGACGGCGTAGGCGACGCCTACGAGGGCGAACTGCACGGCCGCCTGCACCCTCGTGAAGAAGTAGGACGAGTACAGGAAGATCCACAGATAGAAGAAGATGAGCGGGCTCGGCCTCCCGGCCGAGAAGTGGGCCACCCCGGTGATGAGCACCGTGCCCCAGCCCAGGGCGGTCGGCAGCAACCGGGCGGCTACCCGCTTCGCCAGCCCCAGAAGCAGGCCCGAGACGAGATAGGCGTCGGCGACGATGGCCAAGAGGGGGAGCTCGTCGGTCTGCGCCGAATGCGGGAGGAGCACGGTGAGCAGCGCCAGGGTGCCGCCGGCGAGAAACAGCCCCCCGAGCGCCCGCGACATCAGCGAGGCGGCGAACGCCCCGCGGGCATCAGACTGCAGGCCAGCGGAGAGCGCCGACTGAGGTTGTCCGATCATCCGGTATTTATCGGCTTTTTCGAGCGCGGGCATGACACCGGATTATGGTGACTTGGGCGGGCCGGCGGACCGGCTCGCCGGCGTGCGGCGGCGGGATGCGCGCGCGGGCTACTTCGTGGCGGCGGCGCGGCGCTTGGGCTTCGCGCCCTCGCCCCCGTCCTTGGCGCCCGCCGCGCGCTTGCGCGGCTTCGAGGCCGGGGCCGGGGCGGGCCGCTCGTCCTTGACCGCGGCGAGGCTCGCCTCGAGCGCGGCCATCAGGTCCGGGGCCGCATCGGGCTCTTCGGCGGTGGGCTGCACGGCGATCTCCTCGCCCCCCGCCTTGCGCTCGATGAGGGCGAGCACGCGCTCGCGGTACTCGTCGCGGTACTTGGCGGGCTCGAAGTCGCTGGACAGCGAATCGATGAGCTGGCGCGCCATCTTCAGCTCGCGCTCGCTCGCCTCGGCCTCGGAGACCGAGTCGAGCTCGTCGAGGCGGTCGGGGGTCAGCACCTCATCGCCGAAGAGCATCGTCGACAGGGTGAGCACGTCGCCCGCGGGCCGGAGGGCGGCGAGCTGCTGCTTGGAGCGCAGGACGATGCGGGCGAGCGCCACCTTGCCCGACTCGCGCATCGCGTCGAGCAGGAGCCGGTAGGCCTTCGCCCCCCCGGTCGCCGGGGCCACGTAGTACGCGTGGTCGAAATAGATCGGATCGATGTCGACGAGATCGACGAAATCCTCGACGTCGATCGTCTTCGTGGCCTTGGCGTCGAGCGTCTCGAGCTCCTCGGGGGTGATCACCACATAGCGATCGGGGGTGATCTCATAACCCTTGACGATGTCCTCGAAAGGCACCTCGTCACCCGTCGTCGAGTCGACCCGCTTCTGGCGGATCCGCCCTCCGGTCTTGCTCGAGAGCTGATGAAAGCGCACCGACTTGGGCGACGTGGCGGCATAGAGCTTGACGGGCACGTTGACGAGCCCAAAGCTGATCGCCCCAGTCCAGATCGCGCGAGCCATAGTGGGTTTTTATACCGCACGGACGGCGGGGGCAAGCCGTGAGCGCAGTCTTGCCGGCGCGGGGACGAGCGCCTCCGCGCGCGCCCGGCCCTACGAGTCCGAGGTCAGCTCCCCCTGCATACGCGCAATCGCGCGCCGCAGGAGCCGCGATACGTGCATCTGCGAAACGCCGACGCGGTCGGCGATCTCGCGCTGGGTCAGGCCTTCGAAGAAACGCAGGGTGACGATCTGGCGCTCGCGGGCGGGGAGCACCTCGAGGCCGGCGGCGAGGACGAGGCGCTCTTCGGCCTGGTCGTAGCCGGGATCCTCGTCGCCCAGCCAATCGAGCAGCTCGCCGTCCTCACCGAGCGACTGCTCGAGGGGCACGGTGGCGTAGGCCTGGGCGCCCTGGAGCGCCTCGAGTACCTGCTCGACGGTCGACTCCGTGGCCTCCGCGAGCTCCTCCACGGTGGGCGAGCGGCCGAGGCGGCTCGAGAGGCGGTCGACCTCGCGGCCGATCCTGGCATTGCGCTCCTGGATCCCCCGCGAGACCCGTACCGACCATGCGCGATCGCGGAAGTGGCGCTTGATCTCCCCGAGGATGGTGGGCACGGCGAAGGTCGAGAAGCGCAGCTCGCGGGATATGTCGAAGCGATCGACGGCCTTGATCAGCCCGACGCAGCCGACCTGGATGAGGTCGTCGAGAGGCTCACCGCGGTTGACGTAGCGCCGAGCGAGAGTGCGCACAAGCGGGAGCATCTGCTCGACCAGCTCCTGGCGTGCGCTCAGGTCGCCATGTTCGTGGTAGCGGTGAAGTAACTCCTGTTCGTCTGGCACGCGGTCCTTGCGTCCGAGCTGTGGTGCTGCGAGCCGGTGGAAGGAGTGACCCGCCGTCCCCGGCACTGCGGAAATTACAGAGGTCCTCACTTATATCTCCCGGTTGGGCGACAACCATCGTGCCTTCCCTTGGCGGGAAAGCAAGGTGGACAGCGACGGACACGTACTCCGTGAATCTTTGCGATAGAACTTCTAGGGTGGACAAGGGTGGTCATGGAGCCGGAACGAACGTGAGGGACCCGGCCGCCGGCGACGCCTCCGGCGCGCCCTCCGGCACCCTGGTGAGTGCGACGGGCTTCGCGAGCATGACCGGTGTCTCACGCGAGCGCTTGCGGACCTGGGAGCGCCGCTACGGCTTTCCGCGCCCGCGGCGCGTGGGACGCGGCCCGCGGCGCTACGAGCTCACGGACGCAGCTCGCGTCGTCGCCGTGCGGCGCGCCGCCGAGCAGGGCGTGCCCTTGAGCGACGCGATCGCCGCATCACACGCCACCGCTCCGGCGGGGGTGTCGGCGAGCACCCTGCAGGCGATCCCCGAGCGGCTCCCGGCCCCTGTGCTCCTGCTCAGCGGGCCGGCACCCGTGCGCATCGAGTATGTGAATCCGGCCTTGGCCGAGCGGATCGGATCGCCCGCGCCGGGAACCGAGCTCGCCGACGTGGCCACATGGCTCACCGGGAGCGAGTGCGAGTTGGCCCTGCGCGCCGTGTTCGCGGGCTCGACCCCGGTTTCCGAATGCATCCATCCCGCCTGGTCAGGCTTCTCCAAGGAAACGGCGCGCTCGCTCCTCTACGTCCTCCCCGTCGAGCCGGGCCGCGCGCCGCTGGTGGCCATGGTCGAGCTCGGCGCCCCCGATGAGCGCGACCTGCGCAGTGACCTCGCCGAGCTCGAGGCCGAGCGCGATCGCCTGCGGACCCTCGTGGACCGGCGCGACCGCTGGGTGGTGGCGACCGCCGAGCTCGCCGCCTTGTTTCAGCGTGAAAACGGATCGGCGCTCCTTCAGGCCACCGCCGCGACCATCGTCCGCCGCCTCCCGCCGATCGACGCCGGGGTGGCGATCTACATGGGGGGCGAGCTCGCCCTCGGCAGCTCGACGCGCGGGCTTCTCGGCCCGTGCATGGTGACCGTCACCGCGCACGCGGACATCGCCGCCGTGCTGCGCAACGGCACGCCGGCCTGGCTCGAGCGCGCGACGGCGGCGGCGTTCGGCGCCCCGGACGACGTACTCGTACTCGCCGTGCCCGTCGCCGTGGTCGGAGAGACGCTCGGCGCCGTCCTCATGGTCATGGACGAGCCGAGCACCATCACAGGCGAGGTCGCCTCCCTGCTCTCGGTGCTCTCGGCCGCGATCGGCTTCGCGCTTCTGCGCGACCGGCTCCTCGAGGGAGCCCGCGAGCGGGTCCGCCTCCGCGCCCCCGCCGACGAGTAGCGCCCCGGGCGCGGTGCCGCTACGCCTGCGTGTTCGCGGCGATGATCGGCGACCGCGTCGGGACGAGGCTGCCCCCGAGAGGCTCGGCGGTGACGAGGACCTCGCGCACACCGTGCAGCGAGCCGGGGACGGCGACGGTGCCGCTCCCCCGCGAGTTGACGCTGAACAGCGCGTTGGTGGGTCGCGGCGCCTTGCCCGACCCCAGCTCCCAGACCTCGTAGACGCGGCCCGCGGGAGGACTCGGGAAGTTGCTCACCTCTAGCGTTCCCCGCCCCCCGGTGATGCTCAGGGTGGCGCTGGCGTCGTGCGCCACGCCCGGTTGGAGGACCTGCGCGCTGATCGCACGCGTGGAGACCGAGGAGCCACCGAGCGTCACCGCGCCGATGACCAGGCCGCAGGCCAGCCCGGCCGCCAGAGTTCCCCCCACGGCTATGCGCGGGCGCAGCGAGCGCCAGCCGCCGCGCGCCTTACGTTCGGGCCGGTCGGCCGCGGGCCCGGCGGCCTGGAGTAGCTCGGCCTCCGCCCTCACGATCGCCCTGACCCGGTCTCCCAGCTCAGGCGGCGCGCTCACCATGGGGACGGCGCTCGCGAGCGCATCGGCGGCGCCGGAGAGATGGTGGATGTCGCGCTGGCAGCGCGCGCAGCCGGCCAGGTGCAGTTCGAACTCGTAGGCCTCGTCCTCGGGCAGCGCGCCGAGCACGTACGCGCCTGCCGTGTCGGCGTTGCCGCAGTACCTCGGTCCCGAGACGCTCATGCCGTCACCCCGGAAATCTCCATCCGCAGGCGGAGTTTGTCCAGGCCGAGTCTCATTCTCCCCTTAACCGTGCCAACGGGGATCTCGAGCATCTCGGCGATCTCAGTATGCGTGAAGCCGGCAAAGTAGGCGAGCTCGATCACGCGGCGCTGGTCCGTTGGCAGGTCGTCAAGAAGGGTGCGAATGGTGCCCGCCTCCTGTCGCCGGCTCACCTCTTCGTCGGTGCGGTCGGGCGCCATCAGCCGCTCCGCGAGCCCTTCGTCTCCGGCGCGCCGCGATTCATGGCGAACGGCGCGACGGAGAGCATCGATGGCGCGGTTATGGACAATCCCGAGGATCCAGTTGCGGACGCTGCCACGACTCTGTTCATAGCGCGCGCCGTTGCGCCACAAAGCCAGGAACGCGTCCTGGGCGACCTCTTCGGCTGCCGCCCGCGACCCGCTGATGCGATAGGCAAGCGAGAACGCGGCGTCGGCGTGACGCTCGTAGATGAGGTCGAAGGCATCAGCATCGCCGCGGGCCACCCGGACCATCAGCTCCTCGTCGGCCAGCCCGCGCATGCGACCCTCGGCGAGGTTGTTGAGGCGTGCCAGCCGGGGCATCAGCGAGGGCATCTTGTCAGGTTCTCGTTTGGCCTCGCGCGCGGTCTCAGGCCAGCTCGCCGGCGGGCGCAGAGGCGTGAGCGTGGGCCATGGCGGCCGGCTCGGGGGTGATGGCCACCGCGGTCGCGGGAATCTGCGCGGGCTCCTCGTCGGATCCGATGCCGCTGACCGAGTCCTTGAACTCACGCAGGCCGTGGCCAAGCGCCTTGCCGGCGCCGGGAAGGCGCTTGGGGCCGAGCACGAGCAGTGCCACCACGAGCACGATGAGCAGGTGCATGGGGCTGAGGATTCCTGAGGTCATTGGGTTCTCTTTCGTTCGGTGCTGAGCAATTTGTGTGCCCCTGTTACGCGCCTCCGACCCCCGCCGGATCACCACTTGACCGATTGGACGGGGTGCTGATCCGTCGCGCTCGCCAACCCGTAATGACGATCAAATCCCGGCGCCGAGGGCGGCGACCGGAGCTATCGACCGACACCCGCGATTACGGGCGTCCATGCGCTGACCGGAGGTTCGCTGATGCCGAACGAAGTCAAAGATCAAGAAGGAGAGATGATCCCGCAGCCGCGGGGAATCGTCGAGGACCTCGTCCGTGACGATGTAGGCCGCAAGAAGTTCCTCAAGGCGGTGGGCGGCGCCGGCGCCGCGAGCTTCGGTGCCTTCGTGCTCGCCGCCTGCGGCTCGAGCTCGAGCACCACGTCGACGTCGACGGCGACGAAGGCGGCCACCCAGCCCGCGAGCACCACGCCCGCGGCGTCCACCGCGGTCCCCGCCTCGTTCGGGGCCGGGGACATCGGGATCCTCAACTACGCGCTGACTCTCGAGTACCTCGAGGCGGAGTTCTACGCGAAGGTGAAAGCCGCGAACCTGTTCAAGGGTGCGGTCGGGTCGCTGGTGGCCGAGTTCGGCCAGCAGGAGGCCGAGCACGTCGCCGCCCTCCACCAGACGGTGATCAAGCTCGGCGGCACCCCCGCCCCCAAGCCCACCGGCAAGTTCCCCATCACCACCGCGGCCGCCGTGGCCAAGCTCGCCTACACGGTCGAGAACCTCGGCGCCTCGGCCTACCTGGGCCAGGCCGGGAACATCACCAACCCCACCGTGCTCGCCGCCGCGCTGGCGATCCACACGGTCGAGGCACGGCATGCCGCCACCCTGGCGACGCTTGTCCCCGGTGCCCATGTCACCCCCACCGGGCCGTTCGCCAAGCCTGCCGACGCGGCGACCGTTCTGGCTGCCGTCAAGCCCTTCATCGCTTAACTCAGAGAGGATCAACCAGCAACCATGATCACCGACCGACTTGCCAACCCAGAGCTCGTTGAGTTCGAGGTAGGGGGCGTCACGCGCGCCAGCTTCCTCGTCCGCGGCGCGCTCGCCGCGGCCGCCGTCTACGGCACCACCGCCGCAGCGCCGTTCGTCTCGAGCGCCCTCGGCGCGACCACCGATCTCGACATCCTCAACTTCGCGCTCACGCTCGAATACCTGGAGACCGACTTCTACCAAGTCAAGGCCAAGACGGTGGGACTCACCGGGCAGGCCAAGCACGACGTCGCCAACTTCGGCGCCGAGGAGGCCGCTCACGTCGCAGCCCTGACGCAGGCGATCAAATCCGCCGGAGGCACCCCGGTGCCCAAGCCCACGTTCGCCTTCCCGGTCTCGAGCGCTTCGGCGTTCCTGAACCTGGCCTACACCATTGAGAACCTCGGGGTGAGCGCCTACAACGGCGCCGGGCCCCTGCTCAAGAACAAGGCCCTGCTCGCCGCGGCCGGCAGCATCGTTCAGATCGAGGCGCGCCACGCGGCCGCCATCGGCCTGCTCATCGGGAAGTCGCCCACGCCCAGCGGAGGCTTCGACACGCCCAAGAACATGGCCCAGGTTCTCGCCGTGGCCAAGCCGCTGATCAAGTAGTAGTGCGCGGGCGGGCCAACCGGCCCGCCAGATGCTCGCGTACCACCGGCCACTCGGACGCGATCACGCTGTAGTAGGCGGAGTCCCTGATGCCGTCGCCATAGGGCACGACCATGTGACGGCGGAATATCCCCTCGAACCTCGCGGGTAGCGCAGCCAGCGCTGCCCGCGAGCGCTCGTTGCGGGCGTCGGTCTTGAACTCGACGCGCAGGCAGTCGAGCTCGTCGAAGGCATGGGCGAGCATCAACAGCTTGGCCTCGACGTTGGCGCCCGTTCTCCAGGCGGCGGGCGCGAGCCAGGTGTGTCCGATCTCGAGCCCTCGGTGCTCGGGGCGCAGCGCCAGATAGCGGGTCGACCCGATGGCGTGCCCGCTCACTCGGTCGACCGTCGCGAAGGCAGCCTCGCGGCCCGCGGCCGACTCGGCCATGGCGCGCTCGAGCCAGGCCGCGAGGTCCGTGGCGCCGGCGATCGAGTAGGGCATCCAGCGCCAGATCTCGGCCTCGCCGGCCGCCGCGAGGAGGTCGGCCTGGTGGCGGGCACCGAGTGGCTCGAGCACCACGCGCTCACCCGCGAGCGTGGTCGTCAGTTTGGGCCACACCGCCGGGCCGGCCACGAGCGCGCTCAGCGGTTGACGGCCGACATGTCCGGGTAGCGGTCCCCGGCCGCGGCGCCGACCGGCGCCGCCTCGTCGATGCGCGCGAGGTCCTCCGCGCTGAGCTCGAGCTCCGCCGCCTCGACGTTCTCTTGCAGGTACGCGCGGCGCTTGGTTCCCGGGATCGGGACCACGTCCTCGCCCTGGGCCGTGACCCATGCGAGCGCGAGCTGGCCCGGAGTGCAGTCGAGCTCGGCGGCGAGCTCCTTGACCCGCGCGAGGAGTTCGAGGTTGCGTTCGAGATTGCCGCCCGCGAAGCGGGGATTGTGGCGGCGGAAGTCATTTGCCTCGAGGCCCTCGACGCTCTGCACGCCGCCGGTGAGGAAGCCCCGTCCGAGCGGGCTGTAGGCGACGAGCCCGATCCCCAGCTCCCGCACCGTGGGAAGGATCTCCGCTTCGATCTCGCGGGTCCACAGCGAGTACTCGCTTTGAAGCGCGGAGATCGGATGCACGGCGTGGGCGCGCCTGATCGTCTCGGGCGCCGCCTCGGAGAGACCGAGGAAGCGAACCTTGCCCGCGTCGACGAGCTCGGCCATCGCCCCCACCGTCTCCTCGATCGGCACCGACGGGTCGACGCGGTGCTGGTAGTAGAGATCGATGTGGTCGACCGAGAGCCGGCGCAGCGAGGCGTCGCAGGCGGCGTACACGTACTCGGGGCGGCCGTTGACGGCTCGGCGAGCGGGGTGCTCGGGATCCCTGACGATCCCGAACTTGGTGGCCAGGACCACCTCGTCGCGCCGGTCGGCAATCGCCTCCCCTACGAGCTGCTCGTTGGTGAACGGCCCGTAGATGTCGGCGGTGTCGAACAGGGTCACGCCGAGGTCGATGGCGCGGTGGATGGTGGCGAGCGCCTCGGATGCGTCGGCGCTGCCGTAGAACTCCGACATCCCCATGCAGCCGAGTCCCTGCGTGGACACGACGAGTCCTTCACGACCGAGGCTGCGCTGCTCCATGCTGCGCAGCTTACCGACGCTCTCTGAGCTCCCACATGACGCCCTGCTCGGCGACCGTGAGCAGGCGCCAGCGCTCGTGCCCCGGCTCCCAGACGTAGAGGTTGACATCGACGACGCTGCGCACTCCGCGCAGCACCTCGATCGTCTCCCGCGCGCTGACATCCTCCCCCAGCACCTGCCGGGTGAGGATGTCGACGATCTTGAACCGGCGCGGTGCCCGGGGCTCGGGCTCGACCGCCGGTCGCGACGGGGGCTTGCGCGGCACATGCACCGGCGCCGTGGAGTTCGAAGCGGGACTCTCCAGGACCCTCTCCAAGGGCACCATGTTGGCTCCGGTGCCCTTGGTAGAGGTTTCCAGGACCCAAACCTTGCCGGGCATACCGACTACGCCGCGATCCGGAGCGCCTCGACTCCCTCGCTACCGGCGAGACGACGGAGCGCCTGCTCCTCGAGCTCGCTCGCCCGTGCCGAGGTGATGCCCAGGGCCGAGCCGGTCTGTCGAAGCGTGCGCGGCTCGTCTCCGGAGAGTCCGAAGCGCAGCTCGAGGACCTTCCGCTCGGGCTCGGGAAGCCGGGCGACGATCTCGGCGACCTGCCGATCGCGCATGGCGTCCGCGACCTCCTCGAGCGGCTCGGGTCGATCGCTGGGCAGGACATCGCCCAGGGCGACCTCACCGTCATCGCTGACCGCCTGATCGAGGCTCGCGAGATTGCGGGCGAGCTCGCGGATCTCGATCACCTGATCGATCGGGAGATCGGCCACTTCGGCGATCTCCTCGTCGGTGGGCTCGCGACCGAGCTTCGTGCCCAGCTCGTTCTCGACCTTGCGTACCTTGACCTGCCGCTGCGCGACGTGGACGGGAATCCGGATCGTGCGACCCGAGTTCTGCAGTCCGCGCTGGATCGCCTGACGGATCCACAGGGTGCCGTAGGTCGAGAACTTGAATCCGCGACGCCAATCGAACTTCTCCACGGCGCGGATCAGTCCCAGCATCCCTTCCTGCACGAGGTCCTCGAGCGGCAGCCCAAGCCCCTGGTACCGGCGCGCCTGCGACACCACGAGCCGCAGGTTGGCGTTGATCATCTTGTTCTTGGCCTCGAGGTCGCCGCGCTCGACGCGCTGGGCCAACTCGACCTCCTCGGCCGCGGTGAGCAGCTTGTATCGGCGCGCCTGCCGGAAGAAGAGATCGAGCGAATCCAGGGAGCCCTCTCCGGCCTGGGCGTGCTCGGCCTTCGTCTCGGTGTCGACGCGCACGTCGACGTCGTCGGCGTGCTCACGCCGCCGTCGCTGCCGGCCGTTAGTGGTTTGTGTGCGGGCGCGCGGGCGCTTGCTCTCGGTCTCCGAGTGCTCGCCCCGGGCCCGGCGCTTAGTGTCAATTGTGTTCATGCTGAATCCATTGTTTGCTAGTTCGATGATGATCGAATTATACGCTTTAGCAGCGAATAGTCAAGGGCTTGACTAGCTCGCCGGCGACCTTGGCAAAGGCTCCGGAGGCGCGTCAGATGGGCCGCGGCGCCCGCCGCGAGGCGTGCTCGAGCACGCAGCCGAGCAGCCCGGGGAAGCGGGTGTCGATGTCCACCGCGCGCAGCGACACGAACCGGTGTACGCCCTCGGCCCGGGTCTGGGTGAGTCCCGCGTCGCGCAGGACCTTGAGGTGATGGCTGAGCGTCGATTTCGAGACGGGAGCCCGGAGTTCGCCGCACGAGGTCTCGATGCCGTCTGCGAGCTCCCGCACGATCGCCAGCCGGACGGGGTCGCTGAGCGCGTGCAGGACCCCGGACAGGCTCAGTTGCTCGGTGATGGGATGGCTGATGGCCCTCATAGCTCAAAGTACGACGTGCATCGAACGATGATACTAGGCCGCGAGCGGCAATATCTCACGCCGTGCCCGCCGCCCGCGTTTCATCAGGCGTGGACCTGCCTCCGTTCCAGGCGCTCCTCGACGCCGAGGCCGCCAACGTGTACCGCTTCCTGGTGGCCATGGTCGGCCGGAGCGATGCCGAGGACTGCTACCAGGAGACGTGGCTGGCCGCCCTGAGGTCCTATCCCCGCCTGCGCGACGGCTCCAACCTCCACGCCTGGATCCTCACCGTCGCCCACCGCAAGGCGATCGATCACGTGCGCGCCCGCAACCGGCGCGCGTCCCCGGTGGCCGAGCTGCCCGAGACGGCGGTTCCCGCGGTCGAGCCCGACGGGGTTCCCGAGCTCTGGGCCCACGTGCGGGCCCTACCCCCCAAGCAGCGCACGGCGCTCGCGCTGCGCACGGTCGCCGACCTCGCCTACCCGGAGATCGCGCGGGTCATGGGCACAAGCGAGGAGGCGGCGAGGCGGAGCGTCCACGAAGCCCTGAAACGACTGCGAACGGAGGTCCCCGATGACCGTTGACGATGCCCTCGAGAGGGCGCTGCGCGAGGCGGCCGCGGCCGATGCCCCACCCGGGCTCGACCTCGCGGCCGCCGAGGCATCCTCGCTGATCGACGTCGCCTACACCTGCCACGAGAGCCCGGTGGGGACCCTCGTCCTCGCCGCCACCCCTCGCGGACTGGTGCGCGTGGCCTACGCCGACGACGAGGAGGGCGTGGAGGCGACGCTGTCGGCGCTCGCCCGCCGCGTCTCCCCCCGCATCCTCGCCGCCCCCCGGCGCCTCGACCCCGCCCGCCGCGAGCTCGACGAGTACTTCGCGGGGACGCGCGACCGCTTCGGTCTCACCCTCGACTGGCGCCTCACGCGCGGCTTCGGCCGCGCCGTCCTGCGCAGCACCACGCGGATCCCCTACGGCTCGGTGTCCTCCTACGCCGAGGTCGCCGCCGCGGCCGGGAGCCCGCGCGGATCGCGGGCCGCCGGCAACGCCCTGGGCGCCAACCCGCTGCCCATCGTCGTACCCTGCCACCGCGTACTCCACCGCGGCGGCGGCCTCGGCGGCTACACCGGGGGCGTCGAGCGCAAGCTCACCCTGCTCGGGATCGAGGGCGCCACACCCAAGTAGAGTTCGGCCATGCTGCCGCCCGGACCACGCCAGCCCCGGTCGGTGCAGATGATCGGGTTCTGGAGCCGGCCCACCGCCTTCCTCGAGCGCTGCCGGCGGCGCTACGGACGGCGCTTCACGCTGCGCGTCGTCGGCGCCCCGCCGTTCGTCGCCCTCTCCGACCCCGACGAGATAAAGCAGCTCTTCTGCGCCCCGCCCGACGTCCTCCACCCCGGTGAGGGCGCGCGCATCCTCGAGCCGATCCTCGGCCCCAACTCGGTCCTCCTCCTCGACGAGGCCCCCCATCTCGAGCAGCGGAAGCTCATGCTTCCGGCCTTCCACGGCGAACGCATGCAAGCTCTCACCGGGATGATGCTCGAGCTTGCCGAGCGCGAGGTCGCCTCCTGGCCGCGCGAGGAACCGGTGGCGCTCCACCCGCGCCTTCAGCGTCTCACCCTCGAGATCATCCTCCGGGCCGCCTTCGGGCCGGAGCAGAGCGAGCGCATGAAGCTCATGCGCGAGCGGCTGACCCAGGTCCTCGTCTTCGCCGAGAGCCCCCTGTCCGTGCTCCCGCCCCGCGTGCAGCGCCTCCCGGTGGGACCGCCGGGGCGCCTGCAGCGTCTGCTCGCCGAGGTCGACGCGCTCGTCTTCGAGCAGATCGACGAGCGCCGCCGCCGGGCCGAGGACGGCGGCGACGACATCCTCGCCATGCTCCTCGCCGCCCGCCACCAGGACGGCTCGCCAATGTCGCCCCAGGAGCTCCGTGACGAGCTCATCACCGCCCTCGTGGCCGGGCACGAGACGACCGCCTCGCAGCTCTCGTGGGCCTTCGAGCGCCTCGCCCGCGAGCCTGCCGCGCTCGCCCCCCTGGTCTCGGAGATCGACCGCGACGACGGCGAGCCGTACCTGACGGCGACGATCCAGGAGGTCATGCGCCGCCGCCCCGTGGTCATCAACGCCGAGCCGCGGCTGACCAAGCAGGAGGTCGAGATCGGAGGATGGACCTATCCGCGCGGGGTCGCCCTCCTCGCCAGCATCTGGCTTCTGCACCACGACGAGGCCACCTACCGCGACCCCTACGCCTTCCGCCCCGAGCGCTTCCTCGAGCGCCCGCCCGGCACTTACACGTGGATCCCCTTCGGTGGCGGGCGCCGGCGCTGCCTGGGCGCGAGCTTTGCCATGCTCGAGATGAAGACGGTTCTCCGCCTCGTGCTCGAGCGCTGCGAGATCCGCCCGGCGGTCGCGAGGCCGGAAGCTGCACGCCGGCGGAGCATCACCATCAGCCCGGCCGATGGCGCCGTGGTGATCCTCCGCCAGCGCCCGGCGAGGTCCGGGGCCGCGAGCGAGGACCGCGCCCTGGCGGGCGCCGCGCAGCCGCGTGAGTGAGAATGACGGCGATGAACACGGTCTCAGAAGTTGAGGAACCCGCTGTCGAGGACCTCGTCAAGATCGGCGCCGCCGCCGCCGCGCTCGGGGTCAGCGTCGACACGCTCAGGCGCTGGGAGCGTGCCGGCAAGATCACCTTCGAGCGCCGCGGAAACCAGCGCTACCTCCACTCGGGCGACCTCGCCGAGCGGCTCAGGGAGCGGGGCTCCACCGGGCGCAGCAGCGCCCGCAACCGCCTCCAGGGGATCATCCTCGCCGTCAAGAAGGACGAGGTCATGGCCCAGATCGACATGGCGTGCGGCCCCTACCGGATCGTCTCACTGATGTCACGGGAGGCGGCCGACGAGCTCGGCCTCAAGCCCGGCGACCAGGCCACGGCGATCGTCAAGTCGACGACGGTGATCGTCGAGAGCCGGTGAGCGCCGGTCCTGGCGCGCGAGCGCCAGGACCCGCGAGTCCTCACCACCAGGGCCGCGGCTGGGTGTCGCCGACCACGAGGCTGACCATGCCCGAGTCGTAGCGACCACCCTTGACGTCGCCGTCGGTCACCAGGCGGGGCCCTTCCCCTTGTGAAACGAAGCTCTGGCCGTCCTCGACGAGCGAGATGAGCAACGGCCGGCCTCCCACCCACGCTTCCGCGGGCGTCACGGTGGCGACGTAGCCGTCGGAGCCCACCCCCGCCACCCACGTGTTCAGGTCCGGCCGGATGTGGACGGCGACGAGGACCTCGTCGAGGGTGGGGCCGGTCTCGGTGTGCGTCTACACGCCGCCCGGGCCGGCGAAGGAGGGCGCATCGCGGCGCGCACTATATATGTGCCTAGCCATTACATAGGTGCCTAGCGCGGCGTTATCAAGCCCGAAGCTCCCGTTTCCCCCCGCCCGTCTATCGTGGAGGAAAGACATGGCCTTCCGCGCCGACATCCGCAACCTGGCGATCGTCGCCCACGTCGATCACGGCAAGACGACGCTGGTCGACGCCCTGCTCTGGCAGTCGGGCGCCTTCCGGGCCAATCAGGACGTCGCCGACCGGGTCCTCGACTCGATGGATCTCGAGCGCGAGAAGGGCATCACCATTCTCGCCAAGAACACCTCGGTCCACTACCGGGGGGTGAAGCTGAACATCGTCGATACCCCGGGCCACGCCGATTTCGGGGGCGAGGTCGAGCGCGGGCTGACCATGGTCGACGGCGTGCTCCTGCTCGTCGACGCGAGCGAGGGACCCCTCCCCCAGACCCGCTTCGTCCTGCGCAAGGCGCTCGAGGCGCGGCTGCCGGTGATTCTCGTCATCAACAAGGTCGATCGTCCCGACGCCCGCATCGACGAGGTGGTCGACGAGGTCTACGAGCTCTTCCTCGACCTCGACGCCGACGAGGAGCAGATCGAGTTCCCGATCGTCTACACCAATGCCAAGGCCGGGTGGGCCTCGCTCGAGCAGGGCGTCGAGGGCACCGATCTGCAGCCGCTGCTCGAGCTCCTGCTCGAGCACGTGCCCGCCCCCGAGTACGACCCCGATCACCCGCTCCAGGCCCACGTGACCAACCTCGACGCCTCGCCCTATGTCGGCCGCATCGCGATCTGCCGGGTACGCAACGGCGTGATCCGGCGCGGCGAGACGGTAGCCTGGTGCCGCTCCGACGGCGAGATCGAGCGCGTCAAGGTGACCGAGCTCTACGTGACCGAGGCGCTCGACCGGGTCGAGGCCGAGGAGGCCGCGGCGGGCGAGATCATCGCCGTCGCCGGGATTCCCGACATCACCATCGGCGACACCCTCGCCGATCCTGAGGACCCGCGGGCACTTCCAGTGATCACCGTCGACGAGCCATCGCTCTCGGTGACCATCGGGACCAACACCGCGCCGCTCGCCGGCCAGGACGGCGACCGCCTGACCGCCAGCCAGGTCAAGGCGCGGCTCGACCGCGAGCTGGTGGGCAACGTCTCGCTCCGCGTGTACCCCACCGAACGGCCCGACGTGTGGGAGGTGCAGGGACGCGGCGAGCTCGCCCTCGCCATCCTCGTCGAGCTCATGCGCCGGGAGGGCTTCGAGCTCACGGTGGGCAAGCCCCAGGTCGTCACTCGCGAGGTCGACGGCAAGCTGCTCGAGCCGATCGAGCTCATGAGCGTCGACGCCCCCGAGGAGTACGTGGGGGTCATCACCCAGCTCCTCGCCCTGCGCAAGGGGCGCCTCGAGCACATGGTCAACCACGGCACCGGCTGGGTGCGCATGGAGTACCTGGTTCCCGCCCGCGGGCTCATCGGCTTCCGCACCGAGTTCCTCACCGAGACGCGCGGCACCGGCCTCCTGCACCACGTGTTCGACCGCTGGGAGCCCTGGCACGGGGAGCTGCGAACCCGGCCCACGGGCTCGCTCGTGGCCGACCGCCGGGGCACGGTGGCGGCCTTCGCGCTCTTCAACCTCCAGGAGCGCGGCACCCTCTTCGTCGAGCCCGGCGATGACGTCTACGAAGGGATGATCGTCGGCGAGAACTCGCGCGCCGAGGACCTCGACGTCAACGCCACCAAGGAGAAGCACCTCACCAACATCCGCTCCTCCACCGCCGACGAGCTCGTCCGCCTCGTCCCCAAGCGCGAGCTCTCGCTCGACCAGGCGCTCGAGTTCCTGCGCGCCGACGAGTGCGTCGAGATCACGCCCCATGCCGTCCGCCTGCGCAAGGTCGAGCTCGACGGCACCGCCCGCCAGAAGCTCGCGCGCACCCGCGGGCGCGAGCTCGCCCCGCAGCGCTAACTAGACCTTCGGGCGTTTGAGGCCCGCGGGCGATCGGTCGATGAGCCCTAGGAGGACTGCAAACGACGCCTGAGGGGCCCCATGAGCGCAACGAGTATCGAGACGGAGCAGCGGCGATGGTTCGCCGTCGGCCAATCCAACGCCCGCGACCCCCGGATCGCCGGGGACGAGGCCGCCGCGGCTGCCCTGAGCGGTGACGACGCTCAGCTGCTCGTGGTCTTCTGCTCGCACACCCACGATCTCGAGCGACTGCTCGAGGCCATCAACCGCCGCTCCGGCGGCGTGCCCCTGATCGGCTGCTCGACGGCGGGCGAGATCGCCACCCACGGCCCCGGCGACGCCGGCGTCGTGGTCACCGCCCTCGGCGGCCCAGGGTTCAGCGCCAGCACCGCGTCGGCGCATATCGCCGCCGACGATCTCCGCGCGGCGGGCGCCGAGGTGGCCGGATGCGTGGCCGCGTGCCCTGAACGCGGCGGCCGCGTCCTGCTCCTGCTCACCGACGGACTCGCCGGTGACCAGCAGGAGGTCGTGCGCGGCGCCTACAGCGTGGTCGGTGCGAGCACGCCACTCGTGGGCGGCTGCGCCGGCGACGATCTCGAGATGCGCCTGACCTACCAGCTCCACAACGACCGCGTGCTCACGCACGCGGTGGTCGGTGCCGCGCTCTCCTCGGACGGAGCGATGGGCATCGGCGTCCGCCACGGCTGGCGGCGCGTGGGAGAGCCCGTCCTCGTGACCCGGAGCGCCAACAACCGCGTCTACACGCTCAACGACCGGCGCGCCCTCGACGTCTACTTCGAGCATCTCGACCCGCCCGCCGACGCCCGCCGGGACCCTGCCGCCTTCACCCGCTACGCGCTCAGGCACCCCCTCGGGCTCCAGCGGCGCAGCGGCGAGGAGCACGTGCGCTTCGTCGGCGAGGCCGACTTCGAGGACGGCTCGCTCGGGTTCATCGCCGAGGTGCCCCAGGGCGGGCTGGCCTGGTTCATGGAGGGCGACGAGGACTCCGTGCTCGCCGCGACCGACGCCGCGTGCACCGACGCCCTCGCCTCGCTCCAGGGCTCCTCCCCCCTCGGCGCCTTCGCCTTCGACTGCATCGCCCGGCGCGGGATCCTCGGCGACGCCGGCATCGCGGCCGAGATCGAACGCGTGGCGAAAAGCACCGGTGGCGCGCCCGTGTCGGGCTTCTACACCTACGGCGAGATCGCGCGTACACGTGGTCAGAGCGGATTCCACAACCAGACGCTCGTCGTCCTGGCTGTGGCCTGAGGGGAGGAGCGATCGTGCCCGGGATCGGCGAGAGCTGGTCCACCCAGCAGCTCACCGAGTTCGTCACCATGGTGGGCGCCTGCCAGGACGAGGAGGCGGCGATCCGCGACGGGATCGAGCGCGCCGCCGAGGCGCTCGAGGCCGAGGTCGCGGCGGTGATCCGCGACGGCGACGTCCTCGCCTCGATCGGCTTCCCCGTCAGCGATGTGCCCGTGGCCAAGCTCATCCTCGCCGCCGGCGAGGAGCTCCCCGCCCTCGATGTTCCCGGCGTGGGTTCCTGCGTGGTCGTCGTCGCCGAGCTGGGCGACGACGGCGGCCGGCTGCTCGTGGCCCGCCACGGCCAGGAGTGCTTCAGCCGTCAGGAGGCCAACCTGCTGCGCGGGATGGCGCGCGTGCTCACCCTGACCCTGCAGTCGCTGCACACCCTGGCGGCCGAGCGCCTGCTGCGGATCCAGGGCGAGCGCCAGGCGCAGGAGAACGCCGAGCTCCTGCGGACCCTGCGCGAGCGCCAGGCCCTGCTCGAGCGGCTCTCGCGCATCCAGCGCTCGATCGTCCGCCGCGCCAAGCTCGAGACCGTGCTCGACACGATCGTGGCGGGAGCGTCCGAGCTCCTGCGCGCCGACGCCGTCAGCCTGCGCATGATCGACCCTCAGGACCCGGGCTCGATGGTCCTGCTCGCGGTCAGGGGCCTCGACCCCGAGCGCTTCCCGGTCGGGAGTCGCGCGCCTCTGGGCGACGGCATCGCCGGGCGCACGATCCTCGCCGAGAGCCTCCTCGTCGTTCATGGCGACCACGCCAAGGCCCGGGAGGTGAGCGTGGGCCGTGACGTCACGGGTGCGATGTCGGCGCCGGTGGTCGAGAACGGACGCGTGGTGGGAGCGCTGACCGTCGGGTCGCGAGAGTCAGATCGGATCTACACCGACACCGAGCAGGAGGTGCTCCTCGCCTTTGCCGAGCACGCCAGCCTCGCGCTCACCGACTCCAAGAACTTCGACGCCGCCGTCCACCGCGCGCTCCACGATCTGCTCACCGGCCTGCCCAACCGGGCCCTCTTCCTCGATCATCTCGAGGAGGCGGTGACGCACACCGGAGCCCCCGACGCGCGCCCGGCCGTGCTCTTCCTCGACCTCGACGGCTTCAAGCGCGTGAACGACAGCATGGGTCATGCGGCCGGTGACGAGCTCCTGATCGAGGTGGCGCGCCGCCTCACCCGCTGCATCCGTCCGGGCGATACCGCCGCTCGCTTCGGCGGAGACGAGTTCGCCATCCTCCTCGACGCCGTTGCCGGCGAGGACGAGGCCAACTCCATCGCCGAGCGCGTCATGTCCTCGCTGCGCAAGCCCTTCGTCGTCCAGTCCAAGGAGGTCGCGATCACCGCCAGCGTGGGCATCGCGGTCCCCAGCGGTCCCGGTGAGGACGTGCTGCGCGACGCCGACATCGCCATGTACCACGCCAAGGCGGCGGGCAAGGGCCGGGTCGCCACCTTCGATCCCGGTATGCACACCGATCTCCTCGAGCGCCTGGGTCTCGAGGCCGACCTGGCCCGGGGCGTGACCGACGACGAGTTCTTCCTTGTCTATCAGCCCATCGTCTCGCTCGAGAGCGGAGCCGTGGTGGGCGTCGAGGCGCTGTTGCGCTGGCGCCATCCCACGCGCGGGGTGCTGGCTCCCGACAGCTTTCTCGCCACCGCCGAGGAGACCGGCCTGATCCATCCGATCGGACGCCGCACCCTGCGCCACGCGTGCACCGACGCCGCCCGCTGGCAGGCGTCGGTCGGCGGCGCACCGCCCCTCCTCCTCGCCGTCAACCTGTCCGTGAACCAGCTCCGGAATCCCGACCTCGTCGCCGACGTGGCGGGCATCCTCTCGGAATCGGGGCTGCAGCGGGAGACGCTGATCCTCGAGATCACCGAGACGATGCTGATGGACGACCTCGGGGGCCAGGCGCTGTGGCGCCTCAAGGAGTTCGGCGCCCAGATCGCCGTCGACGACTTCGGCACCGGCTTCTCCTCCCTGCAATATCTGAGCCGGCTCCCGATCGACATCCTCAAGATGGCCAAGCCGTTCGTCGATGGACTGGGCACCGGACGTCGCGACGAGTCGCCGCTGGCGCGGGCGATCGTCGACGTCGGTCACAGCCTCGGGCTCGAGGTCATCGCCGAGGGCATCGAGCGCGAGGAGCAGGCTGCCCATCTGCACCGGCTCGGCTGCCGCCTGGGCCAGGGCTACTTCTTCGCGCGCCCGGCCGAGGCGGACGCGATCGGCGCCCTGCTCGCCGCGGGCGGCATGACCGAAGCTCGCGCGCGAGGCGCCCGCGAGCTCCAGCCGTGGCGCGGAACTAGCTCTGCTTGACCGCCGAGATGTCGAGGGCGAGCTTCACCTTGTCGGACACGGCGACGTTGCCGCTCCCCAGGGCCTGGTTGAACTTCATGTCGAAGTCGCCGCGGGAGAGCTGACCTACGACTTCGAGGCCGAGGCGCTCGTTGCCCATCGGGTCGGTCTCGGTGCCGTCCACGATCGCCTCGAGGCGAATCTCCTTCTGCACGCCGTGCATGTCGAGGTTGCCGGTGATACGGAAGGTCTCGTCATCGACCTGCTCGATCTTCGTCGACTCGAACTTCAGCTCCCCGTACTGCTCGACGTCGAAGAAGTCGGGCGAGCGCAGGTGGTCGTCGCGCTGGGGCCAGTCGGTGTTGACCGACTTGGTGTTGACCGTGCCGTAGGCCTTGGTGTGGTCGAGATCCTCTCCCACCTCGAGCCGGCCCTCGAACTCGGTAAAGGTTCCCCGCACCGTGGCGATGCCCATGTGCTTGACCGAGAAGCCGATCTGAGAATGAGAAGGATCGACGATCCAGGTACCGGTGGGGATCGGCGTAGTCTTTGCGTCCGTCGTGGCCATTACTGCCTCCCTAGGGATTGTTGATGACACAAGGGTTGAGGACGCAATCATATCACCTTCCGCGCGTCCTGTCCGCCACGTCCCGCCGGCACACCGGCCCGGCGCTAACCGGGCCGGGCGAGCCGGGAGGAGGATCGTCTCGCAAGCTCACCCATAGGCCGGGGGCGAGCGTGATCTAGGGCCGCACCGCCCTTGAGCGGCCGGGGGGGCCGGCTCAGGAGAGCTGCCGAGCTCAGAACAGGGTGTCGATCCGCTCGCGCCGCGTGAGCTCGAGCGGCCACGAGCACAGCCCGCCCTCCCCCGGACACCCGTGGCACAGCGTCTGGTGGGGAGTGGGAGTGACCGCGAACTCGCCGCTCAGCGCGCCGGCGGCCAGCCCCGCGATCTCGCGCTCGAGCCCGCCGGCGTCGGCCCGCGCGTACTCGGCGGTGACCGGTCGCTCGGGCACCTCGAGGAAGGCGTGCACGACCTCGACCGCCTCGGCGCCCGCCTTGAGCGCCGCCAGGGCATAGACGAGCCGCTGGATCTGGTACTCGCTCGCCACCACGCCGGCCGGATCGGCGGCGGCGAGGCGATCGCTCTTGTAGTCGACGACGAGCATCCGCCGCCCCTCGCGGGCGACCGCGTCGAGGAACCCGGTCACCACCACGCCGTCGGGCTCGAGGACGAAGGCGAAGGGCTCCTCGCGGCGAAGCTCGGACGCCGCCGCCAGCCGCGCCCCGAGCTCGGTGCCGAGGAAGCGTTCGACCATGGCCACCGACTCTTCGAGCTCGGCCGCCTGCGGGCGCATCCCGACGCGCTCGGCGGCGGCCGTCGCCTCCTCGATCGACGGCGCCCGCCCGCGCCGGAAGTCAAGCGTCTCGAGTAGCGCGTGCACGAGCACGCCGCGGTCGGCGGCGGAGAGCGCGCCCTCGCCGCGCTCGCCGCGCGAGGGACGCTCGACGCCCGGGAGGCCAAGCACGCGCTCGAGGTAAAAGCGGTACCCGCAGCGCGCGTACTCGCCGAGGCTGGAGTAGCTGAGGCTGCGGATTCGGCTGACCCCGAGGGGCGGCGGGGCCGTGCGCAGCGCCGGCGCGGGCGGGCCCGGCGGGTCCGGCGCGGCGGGCAGGGCGGGCGGGCCCGGCGGGTCCGGCGCGGCGGGCAGGGCGGCCGGCCCCGGCGGGCCCGGCGGGGCGGGCGGGAGGGGTGGGGCCGCCTGCCCCGGTGCGGCCTGCGGCGCCGGTGCCTCGGGGGATCGCTCGCTGTCCGGCCGGACGATCGCGTAGGCGACCCGCGCCGCCCACTCCCCCTCCGCGCGCTCGACCACGCCCGTCAGCCGCCCTGCCGCCGCGCGGGCGGCGATATCGGGCACGAAGGCGAACGCGATCCACGCCAGCGGGGGAGCGCCGCGCGGGCGGTCGGGCCACCGCTCGAAGTTGATCGCCCCGCTCAGGATCAGCCGCTCCCGCGCCCGCGTCATCGCCACGTAGTAGAGGCGGCGCTCCTCGCGCTCCTCGGCCTCCTCGCGCGCCACCCCGACAGTGTCGTAGTCGAGCACCGGCATCAGCCGGCCGCGCCCGGCGCGGGCGACCTTGAGTCCGAGCGCTCCGTCACGGCCGACCCGGAGGATGTCGCCCCCGCTCCCCCGCGGGGTGCGCCCGAGATCCGCGACGCACACGATCTCGAACTCGAGGCCCTTGGCACGGTGGATGGTCATCAGGCGAACCGCGTCGAGCGCCTCCCCCTCCACGGGCGCCTCGCTCTCCCGCGGCTCCGACAGCCGGCCAGTGGCGAGGCCGCTGACGAGGTCGAGGAAGGCACGCAGGTCGTACCCGTGACGGGCCTCGTGCTCGCGTCCGATGCGCATCAGCTTGCGTACGTTGGCCAGGCGCCGCTCACCACCCGGCATGGCGAGCATGGCCAGGTCATAGCCGGTGAGCTCGAGCGCGCGCTCGATCAGCTCCTCGATGCTCGCCCGCGCCGCCTGCTCGCGCTCGGCCGAGAACCACCGCGCGAAGGCCTCGAGCCGCCGGCGATCCTCGGGCCCGAGGTCGTCGAGGAGGACTCCGGGCTCGCGCAGCACCCGCCACGGGTCGCCCCCCGCCCCCCGTGCCGCGGCGGCGAGGACGACGAGCGCGTCGGGCGACGCGGCCACGAGCGGCGAGGCGAGCACGGTGTAGAGCGCCTGCCCGTCGCCGGCGTTGGCGAGGATGCGCAGGTAGGAGACGAGATCGCGCACCTGGGGGTGGGCCCAGTACCCGCGCCCGCCGATCACGTAGGTGGGCACGCCCCGCTCCTCGAGCGCGCGCTCGTAGGCGCGCAGGTCGGTGGTGGCGCGAGCGAGGAGGACGATGTCGCGCGGGGAGGCGCCCCCGGCCACAAGCTCCTGCACGCGGGTGGCGAGCGCTCGCGCCTCGGCCACCCGCCACGCCGCCGAGAGCTCGCCCGCGCTCGCGCCCCAGTCGGCGTCCTTGTCGATCATGAGGAGCTCGACGCGGGCGTCGCCGGGGTCGGCGGCGTCGCTGCGGCCGGGGCGCAGCGGCGTGAACCGCTCCCCGAAGGTGGGTGCGAAGGCGATGTTGAGGCCGTCGAGGAGCTCGGGGCGCGAACGGAAGTTGGCCGACAGGGTGGCCCGGGCGCCGACGGCGCTGAGCCGCTCCCGGCGGGCCTCGAAGAGCTCGACATCGGCGTGACGGAAGCCGTAGATCGACTGGAAGGCATCGCCGACGGTGAACAGGTTTCCATCGGCGATCGACTCGATGAGCTCGAGCTGGACCGGGTTGGTGTCCTGGAGCTCGTCGACCATGATCTGGGCGAAGCGCTCCGTGTAGCGTTTCCGGAGCTCCCGGTGGGAGGCGAAGAGGTCCCGCGTCAGGAGCTCGAGGTCCTCGAAGTCGAGCGACGAGCGCTCGCGCTTGAGCTCGGCGTAGCGAGCCCCGTAGGCGCGCAGGAGGCGATCGAGGAGGCGGTGGGCGCGCACCCCCTCCCGGCGCGCGCAGGCAGCCCGGAACGCCTCCAGGGCGTCGCGGTAGCGCCCGCACGCCTCGCCCGAGAGCGCGGCGGCGCTCCCGTTGCGCAGTCGCGCCGCATCGATGTCCGCGAGCCAGGGATCGTCGTGGAACCGGCGGGCGCCGATTCCGTTCACGGATTCGGCCCTGAGGAGCGCCGCGCCGCGCTCGAGGCGCCCCCGCGCGTCGGCGACCGAACCGCCGTTCTCGGACCGGGCGGCGAGCTCGGCCACCGCCGCCGCGTGGGCGGCGGCGAGGACCCGCCGCGCGTCCTCGATCGCGGCGGGCGGGGCCGGGGGCAGCGGCGGCAGGGCCGGCGCCGGCTCGCCGCGGGAACGAAGCTCGCCGTGCACGCCGACGATCGCCCGGCGGAGCCTCGGCACTCGGTAGCCGGCGATGAGGTCGACGGCGCCGGGGTCATCGGCAATCTCTTCGAGGGCATACTCGAAGGCAAGCTCGGCGAGCTGTCCCGCCTCGGTCTCGTCGAGGACGCCGAAGGCGGGGTCGATGCCCGCGGCGAGCGCGCTCGCCCTGAGCACGCGGGCGCAGAACCCGTGGATGGTGGAGATCCACGCGCCCTCGGTGGCCCGGGCCCGCTCGTGGTCGCCGAGCTCGTGGAGGCGAGCGCGGATCCGCTCCCGGAGCTCGGCGGCCGCCTTCTCCGTGAAGGTGATGGCGAGGATCCGGCTCACCTCGACGCCGTCCTCCTGCACGGCGCGGACGAAGCGCTCCACGAGCACGGCGGTCTTCCCGCTCCCCGCCCCGGCGTCGAGGAGCAGGTCGCCGTCGCGGTTCTCGACAGCTGCGAGCTGCTCTTCAGTAAAAGCCGGCCGCGTGGCCATGGGGAAGTCCGTGTCCGCCACGGTCATTCGGTCCTGCAGATCCCCGGGTACAGGCAACCGGAGCCCGAGCAGGTCTCCGGGCACGGCTCGAGGCCGCCGGTGCGCAGCCGCGCCGCGATCGCCACCGCGCGCTCGGCGGCGTCCGCGAGCTCGCGCCTGATCTCGTCGGGATCGCGGCGGTCATTCTCGTACACGCACTCGGCGATGGGGATGTCGTCGGCGACGACGCCACGCGGCCGGAGCTCCTCGCCACCGAGCGGCTGATAGAGGCCGGCCACCGGTTCGAGCTCGAGCAGGTCCCGCACCGCGAGCATGTACAGCGCCACCTGGAGGGTGCCGTCCTCTCGCCACCTGGCCACCGCCCAGCCCTGGTTGACACGCCCGCTCTTGTAGTCGCGGACGATCGCGCGCCGGCCCGCGGGATCGACGTCGACGCGGTCGATGGCGCCCCGCACGCGCAGTCCACCCTCGAGCTCCAGCGGAGGGAGCGAGGGGCCATCCTCGAAGCCGAAGCGCAACTCAACGTGTCGCGGCGGCCACCCCCAGCCCGTCGTCGCCTCCTGCTCGAGGTAGCGCCGCAGGTCGGCCTCGATCTCGCGCAGGATCGCCGCGCCCTCGGCGGCACTCCGTCCCGCCGCCAGGCGCGCCGGCTCCTCGGCCAGGGCCTCGGCGAGCAGCTCGTGCGCCCGTCCCAGCGTGTCCTCGGTGATTGGCCCCCCGAGGCCGGCGAAGAGGCGCTCGAGCACGCCGTGCATGTAGTTCCCGCGGGCGATGCCGTCGGGATCGGGCTCGAGGCGCTGGGGCCGGAGCTCGCGCTCGACGAGCCACTTGACGGGACAGGAGGCGTAGGACTCGAGCGCCCCCGCGGAGACCACGTCCTGGTGGCGCATGCGTGTGAAGGCGACGGGGCCGAGCGGGGCGAGCGACGCCCCGGGGATGCGCGGGCCGCTCGCCGCCCCGGCGCGGGCGAGCTCGCGCTCGGTCGGAGCGGCGGCCGCCGGCCAGACCACGTCGGCGACCAGGCGCCGGGCGCGGCGCTCCTCCCAGCCGTCGGCGAGCAGCTCGGCGACGTCGGCGACGAAGGGCGAGCGCACGGCGATGTTGCCCTCCTCGTCGGAGCTTCGGTAGCTGAGGATGAGCGACTCGGTGGCGCGCGAGACGCAGGCGTAGAACAGGTAGCGCTCGGTGGCGACGGCGTCCTCGCGAGGGCGCAGCCGCAGGCCCGAGGCCGCCGCGAGCTCCCACCGGCGCTCGTCGGAGAGGAACGGCTCGGGCACCGGCGGCCGGGGGAACTCGCCGTCCTGGAGCCCGCACACAAACACGGCGCGGAACCTCCGCGCGCGGATGCTCAGGGGCTCGGCCAGGAGCACCGCGCCGCCGCCCGCCGACGACGGCCCGGGCACCTCGAGCGCCGCCAGCGTGTCGATCAGCTCACGGGGATCGATCGCCTCGGCGAGCTCTGAGAGCTCGCTGAGCGCGTCCAAGACGGTGGCCAGGGCACGGGCGTCGAGCTCCTCAACCGGGTCGAGCGTCGCCGCCTGCCCCCGCCGGGGCGCGGCGAACAGCCGCCGCGCGTGGCGAGCGAGCTCGGAGGCCGGGTCCCGGGCCTCGCGGAGGCCCTCGATCTCCTCGAGCCGGAGCCCGAGAGCGGCCGCCGCCTCCTGGGCCCCCGCCGCGGTGCGGACCCCGGCACGCCGGATCGTTGACTCGAGCGCATCGGCGAGCTCGCGCCGCGCGAGCATCCCGGGGGCGCGCAGGTAGCGCAGGAGCTCGCCGGCACCGGCGCCGGCGCCGGCGCGGGCGCCGAGCGCGCACCTCGCCAGCGCCACGAGGCCACGCCCGAGTGGCGTGTGCTCGAAGGGCACCGACAGCGGGCAGGCGACGGGAACGCCATACGAGGTGAGCACGCGCTCGAACAGGGCCCCCGAGCTCCTCAGCGACCGCAGCACGACCGCAATCTCATCCGCCGGCACCCCCGCGTGGAGTCGCTCGGCGACGTGGGCGGCGACGAGCTCGGCCTCGGCGCGCTCCCCTCCGGATTCGAGCAGGCGGACGGCGTCGCCGGGGTCGGCGCGACCCGCGAGTTCTGCGCCGGCGAACAGCCCACGCTCGAGGTGGTGCAGCGCACGGCGCGAGGCGGCCGCGTAGTGCTCGGAGGACGCCGGCAGGTCGAGCACCCGGTCGGCCAGCGGGCGGAGCTCCTCGACCGCCTCGGCACGGCCCGCGAAGGCCGCGCGAGCGGGCTCGTAAGTGAGTGACACCGTGACCTCGGCGCCGGCCACCCGCGCCAGGGTCTCGATCGCGTCGCGCTCGAGCGGCGTGAGATCGTCGAAGCCGTACAGGTAGACGGGGGCCTGGCCCCACCGGCCCGGCTCGGCCCGCAGGGCGTCGAGCGCGCCCCAGGCGAAGAGCTCGGGGTCGACCCGTCCCAGACGCTCGAGCTCGCGTGCGTACTGGTGGTACAGGGAGGCAACCTCGCCGGCGTACGCGCTCCGCTCGGCGTCCTCGCCGGCCCACGACCGCATCGCCTGGGCGAAGCGCTGAGGCGTCAGGAGCGTGCGCTCGAGCTCGGCGATGAGGGCTCCCACGGCGGGCGCGAAGCCCGGGGAGGTGGCCGAGGCGCCGATCGCCGTGAGCTCACAGCGCCCGATCGTCGCCCGCAGCGCGCGGTCGCGCTGGAGCGGTGACAGGGTACGGCCCGCGTAGCCGGCGCGCCGGGCGATCTCGCGCGCCAAGCCCGGGAAGGTGAGGACCTCGCCCCCGAGCAGGGCCCCCTCGGCGAGCACTTCGCGGCGGTAGTGCTCGCGGTCCAGGCGCGTGGGGACGACGAGGATCGCCCCCCGGCGGGCGGAGGCGCGGTAGGCGCCGAGCACCTCCGCCGCCTTGGCGGAGTTGGCCGGGCCGAGGACCAGGGTCAGCGGCATACCGACATGGTCGCGCGCGCCCCCGACGTCACGCGCGGGCACCGGCGTACCGCTAACGTTCGCCGCCCCATGACCGCCGAGATTTCCCTCGAGCGGCTGATCGCGGTGATGCGTGACTTCGATGAGTTCGGCGGCGCCAGTCCCGAGCTTGTGGCCTGGGAGCTAGGCGAACCGCCGAGCCGGATCATCGCCGCCTGGTCGAAGGCGATCGCCGAAGGTGTGCTCGAGCCCGCCGGCGTCGATTCGCTGTTCGGCGAGCCCCTGTGGCGGCTCAGCGACAAATCCCGCTGAAGTCGGCGTCGATGCCGATTCCCTACGCCGCGGCCGGCTGCTCGTCGGCGGCGGCCGGCGCCGTCGCCTCGCCCGCCGGGGCCTCCTCGGCCTCGGGCGGCTTCGCGCCCTCCTTGGCCCACGGCTCGTCGAACTCGACGCGCCACTTGGCGTCCTCGCCCTGCACGAGGGCGAGGCGGGCGCGGAAGTTCTTGCCGGCGCGGCTCCGGAAGCCGGTGACCGGCTTCTCGGTCCGGCCGGTGGCGATCAGCTCGCGGGCCACGGCCAGCGGCAGCTGCTTACCCGCCTTCGCCTTCCAGATCACGAACCCGCACCCCGGGTCGTCCCGCGCCCAGCACGAATAGCCCTTGCGATTCTCGATGATGTCGTGCCCGCACACCGGGCAGGGACCGAGATTGGCGCGCGGGATGCGGACGCCGTGGAGCTTGGTGTCGAGCTCGCCGACCGTCGACTCGGCGAACTTGACGATGTCACCCATGAACGCCTCGCGGGAGTCCTCGCCGTGCTCGATACGGGCAAGCCGGTGCTCCCACTCGCCGGTCAGGCTGGGCGAGGTGAGCGCGTGCTCGCCGAGCAGGCGGATCACGTTCAGGCCCTTTTCCGTCACCACCAGGGCGCGTCCGTCGCGCTCGATGTAGCCGACCGCGAGCAGCCGCTCGATGATCGCCGCCCGGGTCGCGGGCGTGCCGATGCCCGAATCCTTCATCGCCTCGCGCAACTCGTCCTCCCCGACGAGCTTTCCGGCCGTCTCCATGGCGCCCAGGAGCGCGCCCTCGGAGTAGCGCCGCGGCGGCTTGGTGACCTTCTCCTCGGAGGCGATCTCGCGCACCTCGGCGGGCTCGCCCTGCTCGAGCTTGGGGAGCTGCTGCTCGCGCTCGTCGTCGTCTTCGGAGCGCTCGGCGTCGGGCAGCTCGCCGTACACGCCTCGCCAGCCGGGCACGAGCATGACCTTGCCCCGCGTGCGGAACACCCGGTCGGACACCGTCGTCTCGACCCGGGTGTTCTCGAACACCGCCTCGGGATGGAAGACGGCCAGGAAGCGCCGGACGACGAGGTCGTAGATCCGCCTGTCGTCGTCGTTCATCTTCTCGACGGGGTGACCGTTGTCGGCCAGGGTGGGGATGATCGCGTGGTGATCGGCGACCTTGGCGTCGTCGACCACCCGGCCGAGCGGGAGCACGTCGAGGCCGAGCACGTACTCGGCGCCCTTCGCGTAATCGGGCCGCGACCCCACGAGCGAGGCGATGGGCTTGATCTCGGGGACCATGTCGCCGGTCAGGTAGCGCGAATTGGTGCGCGGATAGGTGAGCGCCTTGTGCTCCTCGTAGCAGCGCTGGGCAGCGGCGAGCGTGCGCCGGGCGGTGAAGTTGAAGCGGCTGTTGGCGTCGCGCTGCAGCGAGGTCAGGTCGTAGAGGAGCGGCGGGCGCTCGCTGCGCTTGGTCTTCTCGAGCTTGGTGATCTCGCCGGTCTGGCCCTCGCACTCGGTGACCACGGCGGCGGCCTCCTCGGCCGTCTTCAGGCGCGGCGTCGAGCCGGCGTGGTAGCGGCTCTCGTACAGCCGCTCTCCGGGCGCCGCGAAGAGCGCGTCCACCACCCAGTAGGGCTCGGGCACGAAGGCGCGGATCTCCTCCTCCCGGCGCGCGAGAATGGCCAGCGTCGGCGTCTGCACGCGGCCCAGCGACACGGCACCGTCGAACGATGAGCGCAGGCGGATGGTCGCCGCCCGCGTAGCGTTCATCCCCACGATCCAGTCGGCCTCCGAGCGCGAGCGCGCCGCCTGCTCGAGCTTGGCGAGATCGGCGCCCGGGCGCAGCGATCCGAACGCCTCCTCGATCGCGCTCTTGGTCATCGAGTTCAGCCACAGCCGCTTGACCGGTTTCTTCGAGCCCGCCTTCTCATACAGATAGGCGAAGATGAGCTCGCCCTCCCGCCCCGCGTCGCAGGCGTTGACGACCGTATCGACGTCATCCCGGGCGAGCAGGCGCTTGACCACGTTCATCTGCTTCTTCGAGCGCTCGTCGCGGACGACGAGCTTGAAATGCTCGGGGACGATGGGCAGGTCGGCCATCTTCCACTTCTTGTAGCGCTCGTCGTAATCGTCCGGATCAGCGAGCTGCACGAGGTGCCCGACCGCCCAGGTGACGATGTGGTCGGGGCCCTCGAGATACTCCTTGTGATCGGCAAAGACGCCGGGCAGGACCTTGGCGAGGTCCTTGCCGACCGACGGCTTCTCCGCGATGACGAGTGTCTTGGACATCCGGCGCTGAGCGTAGCGCCCGGAGCAAGCCTGTCCTATGCGGCGCACCCATCCGTGCTCACCGAACCGTGCGCAGCCCTGGCTTTCCCCAGCTCTGAGCGAATTACTGAAGTGGGGACCGCGAAACCCCCGGGACCGGTCCCGCGCGCCGGGTTGGTGATCTCGGCGAAGGCCATCGCCACCACCCGTCCCCGGGAGTCGACCAGGGGTCCGCCGGAGTTCCCGGGCTGAACGAGCCCGCGCAGCGAGGTGATCTCGCGCAGAATCGGCCCGTTGCCGTAGGCGTTGTCGGTGAGCACGGGCTTGGTGATGCCGACGCGGCCCGGCTCGGCCTTGAACGGGCCGTCCTGGGGGTAGCCGAGGATCGCCGCCGAGGTGCCAGAGTTGACCGACCCGGCGACGGGCAGAGCGCGCTCGGAGAGGCCGCGAACCCGGAGCACGGCGACGTCGTTGCGGGGGTCGAAGAGGATCACCTGGGCGGGCAAGGGCGAGCCGTGACCGCCGATCTGCACGCCCGTGTCGCTCTCGCCCGCCACCACGTGGGCGTTCGTCACCACCAGGCCCGGCGCCGCCACCCAGCCCGAGCCCTCGATCCCCAGCCCACACGCCGTCCCCAGGACCCGGACGACGCTGGGGATCGCCGCCCGCACGGCGGGCGCGGAGAGGATGCCCTTGGTCGGTTTGGGAACCTGGGCCGAGGGTCCGTTGATCGACGGGAGCGGGTCAAAGCGCGAGAGGGCATTGAGGATCCCGCCCGACGGAGGCAGGGTCTTGTCGAGGTCGCGGAGGATCACTGAGTGCGCCAGGTCGCGCCGGAGTCCCGGCGAGGTGGCCGCCGACAGCGTCACCGCGCCGACGATCCACACGATCCCCAGCCCGATGCAGGCGGTGAGCACCGCTCCCAGCACGCCGTCGATGGTTCTCAAGCCGGGAAAGCGCAGCGCGAAGCGCACCCGCATCCCGAGCCCCTCGAGCAGGCTCGCGAGCAGAGCGCCCACGAGCAGCGCCCCGACGAGCCCGAACAGGGGTGCGTAGACCGAATGCGAGCCGCCCGAGAGCACCAGGGGAGCGACCCGGGCGCCGACGACAGCCCCGAGGGCGAATCCGGCCAGTGACAGGCCCCCGACGATGATTCCCTGCATATAGCCCCACACTGCGAACAGAGCCGCGATCGCGACGATCACCCAGTCGACCCAGTTCACGTGGCTGACTCTACCCACGCCTTCGCTTCCTTAGGCACGCACGTGCCCATGCACCGTCTGGACCCCGCACCGTCTACGCTCCGCGCAAAAGTGCTCTGGGGATGGACATCGGTTGCGACTCGGAAGCCGAATCGGTCGCGACGGTCCGCGCGGCGGCGCCGTCGCCTGCTCACCCGGGCTTTGCCCCTGGTGGCGCTCGCGGTGGCGGCCTTCGCGGCCGGTCTCCTGACCGCGACCGGCCCGGCACGGGCCGAGCGAGCGCTCGTCACCAGCTACGTGACAGCCTGGCGGCACGCGGACTTCGCGACCATGTACGGCCTGCTCGACTCGCGCTCCCGCGCCCGGGTCACCCTCGCCTCCTTCCGCGCCGCCTACGCCTCCGCGGCCGCCACCGCCACGCTCGTGTCCTTCCGCAGCGGACGGGTGAGCCAGCCCCGCGGGAATCTCATCACCGTTCCCCTGCGGGTGCGGACGCGGATCTTCGGGACCTTCACCGCCATGCTCGCCGTGCCCTTCACGGGAAGTGGGTCGGGGGCGCACGTTCAGTTCGACTCCGAGCTCCTGTTCCCCGGCGTCCGCGCCGGCGAGCAGCTCACCCGTCAGGTCTCGCTCCCGCCCCGCGCCACCCTCTACGCCCGTGACGGCACCGTCCTCGCCCAAGGCCCGGCCCTGTCCTCGCCGATTCCCGAGGTCGCGCTCCAGATCGCGGGCACGCTTGGTCCCATCCCCGCCGGCGAGCGTGCCACCTTCGCCGCCGAGGGCTATCCCCCCAAGGCGATGGTGGGGAGCGACGGGCTCGAGCTCGTCTTCCAGCAGCAGCTCGCCGGCACCCCGGGGGGCACGCTGTTCGCCGGGCGCCGCGTGCTCGCCGTCTCCACCCCGCAGCCGGGCGCTCCCGTGACGACGACGATCGAGCCCAAGCTCGAGGACGCCGAGATCGCGGCCATGGCCAACCGCTACGCCGGGATGGTGGCGATGAACCCGCAGAACGGCGAGGTCCTCGCGGTCGCCGGCATCGCCTACTCCGATCCCCAGCCCCCCGGCTCGACGATGAAGATCATCACCGCCACCGCGGCGCTGCAGGCCAAGATCGTCAAGCTCGGCACCACCTTCCCGATCGCCACCAGCGCGTCCATCCTCGGCTACTCGCTCCAGAACGCCAACGGCGAGGCGTGCGGCGGCACGCTCCTGAACGCCTTCGCCGTCTCCTGCAACTCGGTCTTCGCCCCCCTCGGCGTGGAGCTGGGCGCCGCTCGCTTCGTCGCCATGGCCGAGAAGTTCGGCTTCAACGGCCCGCCCGCCTTCCCCGGCCAGGGGCTGAGCACCCTCCCCTCGGCAGCCACCATCGGCGACGCCCTCGCCGTCGGCTCCTCGGCCATCGGCCAGGGCCAGGTGCTGGCTACCCCGCTCGAGATGGCGATCGCCGGCGCCGCCATCGCCATGGGCGGCAAGCGCCCAGTGCCCACCTTCCTGCTCAACCAGGCGCCCACCTTCTACCGCGTCACGACCCGCCACGTCGCCGCCCTCGTCCAGAAGATGATGATCGCCGTCGTCCAGATCGGGACCGGCACCGCGGCGGCGATCCCCGGGGTGGTGGTCGCCGGCAAGACGGGCACCGCCGAGCTCACCAACACCACCACCACCTCGAGCAATGGGGGAAATTCCTCCGCGGCCAGCAATCCCCAGAACACCGACGCCTGGTTCGTCGGCTACGTCCCCGTCGGCAAGCCCCGGATCGTCGTCGCGGCCCTGTTCCCGGGTCAGGGAGCGGGCGGCGCCACGGCGGCACCGGCGGTGCAGCAGGTGCTGGCGGCGGCGCTGGGGCGGTAGGGCGCCTCGGGCATGCCGCCCACCGGTCCGGGCCCCGCCCCCTACCGCGCCACCGTGACAAACACCCCCGGCGCCACCGTTCCCTGGGTCCACGCCGCCACCGCCTCGCCGCTCGGCCCGTATCCCAGCTCGAGATCGTCGGCCAAGCCGCCGGACACCATGCGCGGCGGGCCGAAGCGGCCTGCCCCGCGACGCGCCGTCCCCAGCGCGACGCGGCCGCCGGTGATCCAGCCGATGAGGGAGCCGCCCGCGCCCGCGGTGGACACGACCGCACTCTCGCCGGCGTCGATCCCCCCGAGCCGCGACGTCCCGCCGAACCACCGAGACCGCACGCGCCCCCGCCGCCCCGAAGCCGCGGCCCGCAGCCGGCTCTCGACCACACACGCCGCCCCGGACGGCGAGCACACATCCCACGCGGCGGCCTCGGCTCCTTGGGCGTTCCCCGACAACGCGAGCCCGGAGGCCACCGCGCCGGCCGGCGACAGCGCTCGAGGCCTCACCCGCTGCCCCAGACGCACGACGTCGGAGGCGAAGACCTGGACGCGGTAGCCGCCCGTCGCGACGTTCCAGCTCTCCGTCCACACCAGATTGAAGCCGCCGGATCGGGGCGCGAGCTGGACGCCGTCGATCGCATGCCCCGACGGCAGCGTGAGCACCACACGCGGTCGCGAGGGCGTCGCTCCCGGGCCGGCGCTCGCGCCGAACAGGCCGCCGCCCGAGCCCTGGGTCCAGACGATCGCGCTCCCGCCCTCAGGCGTCCCCGAGACCGCGACGGCGGCGGGCGCCGAGCCGGGCCGCGTCAAGCCCCGGACGGGGCCGAAGCGCCCGGCGCCGCGGGCCGAGGTCTCGCTCGCCCACAGCCGTTGCGGCGCGGCAATGACCGCGAGCATGCGGCCGTTGGCGAGCGGGACGAGGGTGCCGGTGGTTCCCCCGCCGGCGTCGTTGACCAGGGTCTGGCGAGACCCGAAGCCACCGTGCGGCCCGCGCCGGATCACCTGTACGACCGAGCAGCAGGGCTGTCCGCGCGGCCCCGAGGCCGTCAACAGCTCGAGCGTGCTCCCCGAGTAGGCGATGGCGAGCACCTCCTGCGCGCCGGGGATCGGCCGCGCGACGCTGAAGGCGCCGTGCGGCGGGGCGAGCGCCAGCGAGGCGCGGGCGATGGCCTGCGCGTCGAGGTTGACCTCGTTGACGGTGACGGCCGCGGCGCCGGTGGCCGAGGAGGCGACCTGGGGTCCGAGCACCGAGATCGAGGTCGGGGCCGACACCTGCACCGGGCGCGTCCAAGCGACGGCCGGGGCCGCGACCGCCGCGCAGGCCGCCACCGCCGCCCACGCCCCCACCACGACCCGTCTCAGAGCTGCGGCCCGTTCCACACTCTGCCGTCGCGGCGGTCGAGCCAGAGTCCTGCCAGGAGACCGCTGAGCAGGCCGAGGACGACGCCCAGCCCCGGGATCAGGGCCTGCATCTGACCGGACAGGGAGAGCCCGACGGCGGCGACGGGAGCCGCGACGGCGGTGAAGACGCCGATGCCCGTGGCCAGCGGGTCGAAGGTCAGGTCGGGCCTCCCGGCGGGCTCGTCGGCCCTCCCCGGGCGGTCCCCGATCACTTCACTGGTCCAGGGGAATGGTGGCCTGCACCGCGTTCTGCAAGCCGCCCCGGATCTGCAGGACCAGGGGGCGGTTGGCGTAGGCGGTGGTGCTGATCTTGAAGAGCAGGAGCTGACCCTGGGTGGGGCCGAAGTAGGCGGTGGTGTCGGGCTGGGGCTCGGTCTGCTTGGGCGCGAGCCGCATCGAGGTCCACTGATAGGGGTTGAGCATCCCGTTGATCGGCTCGGGGTGGTACGTGTTGCCCTGGGTGTCGACGATGTCGAACTCGTTCAGGGCCGCCGTGTTCTCGAAGTTCTTGTTCTGGTTCCACGCCCACATGAAGACGCCGAACCACTCCTGGGTGGGGGTAGGCGCGGTGGTGCCCTTGGGCAGGCCCTGGAGGTACTGGGCGTCCTCGGTGCTGTAGCCGTTGAGCTCCCGCGAGATCTGCAGCTGGTAGGTAATCGATCCCGCGTTCACATAGACGCCGAAGTTCTCGGGGTCGGCGCTGTGGCGGAGCTTGGGCGAGTTCCCGCAGCCGCTGAGGCCGAGGGCCATGATCACGAGGCTCGAGCAGAGGGTCTGGACGCGGCGCGCTCTCACGGGGCGGGAAGTCTATCCCGATGGCTGCCGCGGCGGCCGCGCTAGCGACCGGAGATCGAAGGGCGCGGTCCCGGCTCGCCGTTTCCCTCCAGGATCGCGCGCAGCCGGCGCATCGCCTTGGCGGTCTGGCGCCGGGTCCAGGCCCGTCCGCCGAGAGCCTCCATGAGCCGGTCGCTCGGCTCCTTGGGCCGGGTCTCGAGCACATACTCGACCTTCGTCGTCCCATCGGGCCCGTCACTCAGGGTGTAGGTGCCGAGCAGGCGGATGCGGTTGTACTTCCCGCCCCGGCCGTGCTCGACGATGCGGAAGGGCGGGTCGACCTCGGCGAAGGTCATGTCGGCCCAGTTGAAGCGGGCGAAGGGGGCTTTGATCCGGAAGCGAGCGCCCGCCCCGGTGCCGTAGCTCCGCTCTCGGGTCAGGTGCCAGTCGGTGAGGTAGTGATCGGTGAACTCGGCGTGGTTGGCGATGTCCGCGAGGTACTCGAATACCTCCTCGCGAGGCTTCGAGACCACGGTCGAGACGGAGACGGGATCCATCGCCGCCGGGAGTGTATTGGGCGTGCTGGCGCTACTGGTGCTCGGCCGGCGGCGTGGCTCGCGTGGACGCGCGCTGGTCGATGATCCGCACGGCGTGCCCGAAGGCGGGACCGTGCATGAGGCGCGAGGAGACGGGCTCCTCGGGCCGCAGGGCGCGGCACAGCTCGCACAGCATCCGCCCCGACTTGTAGGTGTGCACGTGCTCGCCGACGAGCGGGGTTCGGTTGCAGTGGTCGCAGCGCTCGCGGCCCTCCGCCAGCGCGCCGACGCTGCGGCGCAGGAGGTGGAACTCGAGGCTCGGGAGCTCCGATACTGAGAGTCGCATCGCACCCCTTTCGTCGTCCTCGGGGCCGTTCCTCCTGACATGTGGTGTTTATCGCCCACCCGGTAGGGGTATCCCGGGGCGCGAGCGCGCCAGGGGCCTGGCCACGGGACGATTGGGCGACGGCTAAGCGCATTGACGCGCCGGATATCATCTTTGTCAATCTCCGCGGACGTTGGGAAGGCGTCCGTCGAGAAGGCCCCCGCCGAACAGGAGAGTTCCGATGAAAGCTTGGACTACCGGCAACCTGGCTGGTATGGGGACGTTTCGGTGCACGGAGTGTGAGTACGCGGTCACCCTCAACGGAGCCGACGAGCTCCCTGTGTGCCCCAGCTGCGGTGGCACCGAGTTCGTTCGCGCCTCACTCTTCACCACCGTCGCGGCGGCGCTGGGCGAGATTCAGCCGAGCGCTGAGGACGCCCTCTGGCTCGACGAGCTCCGAGACCATCTCGACCCCCCGGGCGAGTACGTAGCCTTCCTCGACGGCGAGGACAAGGCGACGGCCTTCGCGCTGCACCGCGAGTGGACCCGGATCGGCCGCAGCCTGGCTGCCGACATCCGCTTCGACGACCCCACCGTTTCGCGCCGTCACGCGCTCATCGTGCGCCAGCCCGACGGACTGCGCGTGCTCGACGACCGGAGCCTCAACGGCGTGTTTGTCAACGGCGAGCGCGTCGAATGGAGCCCGCTGTCGGACGGCGACGAGATCGTCGTCGGCCGCCACCACCTCCACTTCATCCGGGTCCACGCGATCTCAGGGATGCGCAACCTGGGCACCGGCGACGGGTCGGCGACCAGCCCCGTGCCCACCATCGGCTCGGTCTAGGCCGAAGCCCCCCCGATCACCCCGCTGCGGCGGCGCCGTTGGCGACCTGGGCCTTGTCGCCGTTCTCGCCGTCGAGGCGCTTTCCCTCGCTGCCGAGCGCAACCGCCGCCTTGGCGGTCACCAGGTGGTAGAGGATCAGGAGCTGCACCACGGCGAGCGACTCGGAGCGCTGGAGGTCGTTGCCGCTCGTGAACTGGCCGAGCCGCTCGGAGCGCAGATGCGAGGCGAAGTGGAGCTTCTCCCAGATCATCTCCTCGATCTCGTGGGCCTGCTCGCGATCGATGTCGCCGGCGATGCTGACCACCACCTCGGAGCCGTTTTCGGTCAGGGTGATGCCACGCTCGCCGTCGCCGACGACCTGGGAGAGATCGGGATGGGGAAGGGTGTCGCGGAGCTGAAGCTCGGCGTCAAGCGAGCGGCCGTCGCCGCGGCTCGACTCCCGGAAGGAGATGACGACGTCGGCATAGCGCTCCTGAGGACGGATGAACTCGGCCGAGTCGGGCTCGCGACGATCGAGGTCGGCGAGCACCTGATCGGTCGTGTACCCGCGGCGTGAGGTGTCGCGACGCACCTTCCATTTGCGGCGGAGCTCCTCCGGCGGCGCCAGGTAGACGCGGACGTCGTAACAGTCACGGATGCCCTCGGCGTGGTAGCCGAGCAGCCCCTCGACGATCGTGAATGGCTTCGGATCGACGTACACGGGCGGCCCGAAGCTGCCGTCGCTGTGGACGTAGACGGGCTTGAGGATCGGATCGCCCTGGCGCAGGAGATTCAGGTGCTGAGCCATGATGTCGAGGTAATTGCAGTCGGGGTGCAGCGGAGTGATCTTGCGCTCGGCGCGCTGTTTGCGGTCGTAGCGGTGATAGTCGTCGGTCGCGACGGCTGTGACCTGCTCTTCGCCGAGGATGCGGACCAAGCCCCGGGTCAGGGTGGTCTTTCCAGCCGCCGAGTCGCCGACGACGCCAAGGATGATGGGGCGCACGGGTTCCTCCTACCTAGGTGGTGGGTTCGTCGTCGGGCTCGTTGTCCTGGGTGTCGTCGAACACCGAGCTCTGCAGGATGTCGTCCGGTTCGAGCGTCACGAGGTCAGCCCGCGTGAGGCGCCGGTCCGACTCGAACAGCCGGTTCGCCTGACGCAGCCGAGCGCGCTCGACGGCGTTGCGGATGCTTCGCCCGTGGGCGAAGCGGGGCCGCTCGACGCGTCGCTCGATGTAGCTGCGCAAGGCGGCCTCGCCGTCCTCGCTCAGCTCATAGCCCTGCTGCTCGACCATCAGCCGGGCGATCTGCATGAGCTCGTCCACGCTGTAATCGGGGAAGTGGATGTGGTGGGCGACGCGCGATCCCATGCCGGGATTGGCCTGGAAGAACTCCTCCATTCGGTCTCGGTAGCCGGCCATGATCACGACGAAGTTCTCGCGCTCGGACTCCATCTCCTGGAGCAGGATCTCGATCGCCTCCTGGCCGTAATCGCGCTCGTTGTCGACCCGGTGCAGGTAGTAGGCCTCGTCGATGAAGAGAATCCCCCCGAGCGCGCGCTTGATGATGTCCTTCGTCTTGGGCGCGGTGTGGCCGACGTACTGGCCGACGAGGTCGTCGCGCGTAACGGACACCAGGTGGCCGCGCTCCACGTAACCGAGCCGGTGGAGGATCGCCGCCATGCGCAGGGCCACGGTGGTCTTCCCGGTCCCCGGGCTGCCGGTGAAGCTCATGTGCAGCGTCGGCCGCTGGGAGGTGAGTCCCATCTCCTCGCGCAGGCGGTCGATCACGAGCAGCGCGGCGATCTCCCGGATGCGCTGCTTGACGGGCGCGAGGGCGACGAGCTCCTCCTCGAGTTCCTCGAGCACCTCATGCACGCGCGAGTCACGCACCACCGTTTGCACGTCGGCCTCGCCGTCGGTGATCGCCTCAGCGAAATCTACGGCTCCCAGGGCGGAGCCCTTCTCGGCTCCCTTTTCCGGGCGCACGACCGTGCCGCTGAACTCCTCCTCGGAGAACGACGGGGAGCTGCGGTCGCGGGAAGCGCGATCCGACGGGGGCTGGATCGGCCTGCCGGTGGTATCGAGTCCGCCGGTGCTCATGGGTTACGGTTCCCTCCTCGAAGAGGCCGCTGACTTTGCCGGGCCGAGCGCGACTAAACGTTTAGTGCCCGGAACCTCGCCGAGCTAACCACCGTACGCGGTCTTCACTAAGAGTACAAGCGAAATGTAGCGAGGTTTTGATAGACCTTCGCCTATGTTTTCCCGCCCGGGGTCGGCGGGGCTATGACGCTCCGGCCGTGACCGTTTCGCGTTCCTGCTCCATGCTCTCGGAGTATTCGCCGCGCCGAGCCGCCGCGCTCAGGCGCGCGCGGTGCTGGAGCGCGGCCTGCGCCGCGGGCACGTTGGCCTCCTCGCCGCGCCACGTCTCGAGTGAGAGGCCGAGGAGGGCGCGTCCGTAGGAGTAGGTCAGCTGCCAGGGCAGGTCTCCGGCCCGGTTCATCAGGTTGAGGTGGGCGCTCGCGAGCTGATCGCTCTGGCCGCCGGAGAGGAAGGCGATGCCCGGGACGGCCGGCGGCACCGTTTCCTTGAGCGCGCGCAGCGTCCAGTCCGCAACCTCCTGCGGGCCCGCCTGCACGGGAGCGTCGTAGCCCGACATGACCATGTTGGGCTTCAGCACCATGCCCTCGTAGGCCACGCGCTGGAGCCAGAGCTCGTGGAAGACCTGATGCAGGGTGCGGGTGGTGACCTCGAACGAGCGCTCGATCGTGTGGTCGCCGTCCATCAGGCACTCGGGCTCGACGATGGGCACGAGCCCCGCCTCCTGGCAGAGGGCCGCGTAGCGCGCCAGCGCATGAGCGTTGGTGTTGACGCAGTAGTCGGTGGGGATGCCGTCGCCGATGGTGATCACCGCCCGCCACTTGCAGAAGCGCGCGCCCATCTCCCGGTACTCGGCGAGGCGCTCGCGGAGCCCGTCGAGACCCTCGGTGATCTTCTCCTTGGGCGACCCGGCGAGCGGCTTGGCGCCGGTGTCAACCTTGATCCCGGGCAGGATCCCGCGCTGAAGCAGATACTGAGGGAACGGGGTTCCGTCCTCCGTCGTCTGGCGCATCGTCTCGTCGAACAGGATCACGCCGCTGATCTGGTCCTCGATTCCCTCGGCGGTGAAGAGCAGCTCGCGCCACTGGCGGCGAGATTCCTCCGTCGGCTCGACGCCGACCTGCTCGAGGCGCTTGGACATGGTCGGCTTACTCTCGTCTGCGGCGAGGATTCCCTTGCCCGGCGCGACCATCTCGCGGGCGGTTTCTTCGAGCGCTGCGATGTCGGTGCTCACGGCAGCGTCACCATCCCTTTCACTCGGGCCATTGAGCCGCAACCGTAGCGGCCGGAACCCTGAATAGCTAGCGATTGTTACGAGGCTCCGATAGAGCGCCCGCTAACCGTAAGTCAGCTAGGACACTTGACCTGCCACGCCACGCGCGCGAACATCTTCGGGGATGAAGATCTACGAGCTTCCGGCCAAGACGCACAGCGAGACGATCAAGCAGTTCGGCGAGCTCGCCGACCGCGGCGGCACCCCCGAGGAGGCCGCCCGGGCGTGGACCGAGGCCGGTTTCGGCGATGCGATGACGGCGCGGTGGCTCAAGGCACGATGCTTCGATCCCGACGCGGCCCGCGCGCTCGCCGAGCTCGGGGTCGCCCCCGAGCAGGCAGCCGTCCGCACCCGCGACGGCGGGGACTACCTCGACACGATCGCCTTCAAGGTCGCCGCCCGCGACCTCACCGCGCGCCAGGGCGCGGTCCGGAGCCTGTCGAGCCGTTAAGCGGCCAACCGCCGCACGATTAGCCCCGCCCGGGTCGGGTACAGCCATAGGGAAGTACTACTTCGCCAAACCATGGAGGAGACCTTATGGCCACCACCGATCCCGAAGAGTCGGTCGTCCCCCCGACGCAGACGAGCGGCGGTTCTCCGCCGACGCCCGAGGAAGCAGCCAACAAGGGCGACTGGGCGGCACATGCCGATCAGGGCGTCGTTCCTGCCGAGCTGGGCGGGGCTGACGCTCCCCGCGAGATGCTGGCCGACGATCCCGAGCTCGCGAGCCCGGTGCTCGGCCAGACGACCGGCTCCGACGAGCCGGCGACGGAGACGGGCGTCGACCTGAGCGCGGGCGATAACGCCGACGCCACCAACCAGGACGGGCCCCATCTGCCCAGGGACGCCGAGCCCGACGTCAAGGACGGCGCCACGAAGCCGGTGCGCGAGGTCGACTACAACGACGCACCCGCTTAGCCCCTAGCGGTCGGACGTCCGGTGCGGCCACCGTCGCGCCGGGCTCGGCCGTGGTTAGAACCGAGAGCACGCCGTTATAGTCCGCCTGCGATGGCGGCGACAATCGCGGTCCTCTCTCAGAAGGGCGGCACCGGGAAGACCACGGCGGTGCGAACGCTCACGGACCTGCTGCGCCGCCTGGATCTGAACGTCCTCGCGGTCGACCTCGACCCGCAGGGCAACCTCTCCGATTACCTCGACATCGACCCTGACGCTTCGCCGACGATCGGCGACGTGCTCGCGGGGCGCGCCACGTCGAGCGAGGCCATCCACAGCGGGGTCATCCCCGCCAACCTGGGGCTCGCCGAGGCCGAGCTCATGCTCGGGGGCAAGATGGGCCGCGAGCTCACGCTCAAGAAGGCCCTCGACGAGGTCCGCGACGAGCACGACGTGATCCTCATCGACTGCCCACCCGCGCTCGGACTGCTCACCGTGAACGCCCTCGTGGCCGCCGATTACGCCCTGCTCTCGGCCGAGGCGCAGTACTTCGCCCTCCAGGGCGTCGAGCAGGCACTCGAGGTCATCGAGCTCGCCCGCGAGACCCTGAACCCGGGACTGGAGTGGCTCGGCGTCGTCCTCAATATCGCCGACATGCGCACCCGGCACTCGCGCGAGGCCTATGACTCGCTACGCGAACATTTCGGCACGAAGCTCTTCGAGCCCACCATCCGCGCCTCGATCGCTTACGCCGAGTCGGCCGAGCGAGCCCTGTCGATCCTCGACTACCGGCCCGACCTCGGGTTCGACTACCTGCTCGTCGGCGACGAGCTTCTCCGGCGCCTGGGCATGGACAAGGCTCGGAGGCGTCTGAAGCCGATACTCAACGGCTCCCGCGCGGCGCCGCCCTCGTAGAGCGCTTCCAAACCCCTCACAGGAGGTCCTGAGATGGCAACGACGCCGACCGTAGCCGTGCCCGCAGCCGAGCAACCCGTGCCCGACCCGCTCCGGCACCACGAGCACTATCAATCCGGCGACGCTTCTCCCTACGCCGGGGGGAGCAGCTTCATGGAACGCGTGGCCGAGGGCGTGGCATCCGGGCTCGGGACGGTCGGGTTCGTCGTGATCTCCACGCTGATCATCGTGGTGTGGATCGCCCTCAACGCCGCCAAGGCGGTGACCTTCGACGCCTACCCGTTCATCCTCTTGAACCTCGCGTTCTCAGCGCAGGCCTTCTACACGGGCGCACTGGTGATCATCGCCCAGAAGGCCCAGACCCGCACCGACAAGGCCAACGAGGAGGCCTCGGCGCGGCACCGGGACGAGCTCGCCAAGTACCAGAGCGACCTGCTTCAGAAGAACACCGACCTGACCGAGCAGATCCGTGCGCTCACCGAGAAGGTGCACGCGCTCACCGAGCAGGTCCACGCTGCCACCTGCGTCGGCCCGAGGCGCTAGCCGCTGCGGCCCGCGGCCCGCTCCTGGCTCGGTGCTTCCCAACCCTGGCGCAACAGGCCCAGGAGCGCGTCGGGCGGATGCGCGCCCGAGGCGGCGAGCGCGCGATCGACGACGAACGTCGGCACGGCGCTGATGCCGAGCTGCTGAGCGGTGCGCTCATCGTCACGGACGGCGTCGGCGTAGCGCTCGCCGCCGAGCATCTCGCGCACCCCGTCCTCGGGGAGCCCTACCTCGATGCCGAGCGCCGTCAGGGTGTCGTGATCGCTGATTAGCTTCCCCTCGGTGAAGTAGGCGCGCAGGAGACGCTCCTTCATCTCGTCCTGGAGCCCGTGCGCCTCGGCGAGGTGGACGAGCCGGTGGCCGTCGAAGGTGCGCGCCCGGCGGGCGAGATCGAAGCGGAGCTCCTCGCCCTCGGCGCGGCCCAGATCGACCAGGTGCTGCTGACGCTCCCTCGCCTCGGCGATGGTCATGCCGTACTTCTCGGCCAGGTGGGCGGCGAGCTCGCCCTCGTACTCAAGCGGTGCCGTCGGATCGAGCTCGAAGCTCCGCCACGTCACCTGCACCTCATCGCGGTGCTCGAACTCCGCCAGCGCGGTCTCGAAGCGGCGCTTGCCGACGAAGCACCAGGGACAGGCGATGTCAGACCAGATCTCGACGTGCACGCGAACTTCCTTGGTTGTGGGGGCAACTAGTCCCACTGTAGCGAGCGGGAATGTCCACCCGTCCATCAGACGGCGCCCGGGCCAAGAAGTGGCAGTGATCTTCCGACTCGGTTTCCAGATGAGCACGAACGCCGACATCGTCTCCTCGCTGCGCCGACGCCTCGTGCGCTACGCCGGCGTGGCCGTCGCCGTCGGCGCCGTCTCGCTGTCGGCGGGGAGCGCCGTCGCCCTGGCCGACGGCGCCGCGACGATCGCCGGGGCCACCCCGGTCGCCGTGGGGCAGCTCGAACTCGGCAACACCCTCAATGGCGGCGTGACCACCGACGGCCTCGACGGCTACGAGTCCTACTGGGCGCTCAACGTCGTCAACGGCGACAACGTGACGATCGACTGGCAGGCGCCGCTCGACGTCGCCGGAAACGGATCCCTCCTCTCCGCCTACGAGGTCGGCACCACCGACGCCAATCTCGCCGACCAGGGCCCGGTCGAAGCGGATGCCCTGGGGGCCAACGGCCTCGACGAGATGACCTTTACCGCCGACATGACCGGCGTCATGCCCCTCCAGGTGGAAGCGAACGAGTGCTGCTCGGAATCCCTCCCCGGCCCCTATCAGTTCACGGCCACGGTCACCCATGCCGTCGTCCTCACCGTTCCCTCGGTCACGAGCGTCTCAACCCGAGGCACGATCGACATCGGGGTCGCCAATCCCGACGGGGTCGGCCTGTCTGATCCCGCGCTCGCCGTCTCACTCGAGGTCCAGGCCGGCGGATCGTCGGGGTGGACGCCGATCGGCGCCGCCTCGGCGTCGGCGGGCACGGCCAGGATCGCCTACACCGTCCCTGCCGCGCTCGTGGGCCGGACGGTCAAGCTCCAGGCGGTGGCGCAGGGCGCCGCCTATCAGACGCAGACGAGCGCACCGCGGTCGGTGAGCGTCGTCGCCGCGTCGGGCTCGGGTCCGGGCACGTCTGGTGGCGGCGGTGGCTCCTCGCGCGGCCCGAGCGGAGGTGCGGCGTGCACGGTGCCGAGCGTGGTCGGCAAGAAGCTCGGCGCCGCCAAGCAGGCGCTCCGCGGCGCCGGCTGCAAGCTCGGGCGCGTGCGCCACGCACGGGCCAAGCATGCGGGGCGCGGGCGCATCCTCAGGCAGGGCGTGACCGCGGGCTCGCACGTCCGTCGCGGCGCCAAGATCAGCGTCGTCGTCGGGAGCTAGCGCCGGCGGCGTCTACAGCTCCCGGACGTTCGCGCCCTCGGGCTCGAACGGCACCCGCAGCACCCGAGCCCAGTCGCCGGTCTCGCGGCCGAGGCGCTCGACCAGCCCCCCGGTCTGCTCGAAGTGCGACCACAGAAGCACGGTCGGTCCCGCCCCGGAGATCGTCGCGCCCAGGGCTCCGAGGTCGGTGGCGCGCTCGACCAGCCCCGCCGACCGCGGGTACAGCTCGGCGCGGTAGGGCTGGTGCAGGCGGTCGTGGAGGCCAGCGGCGACGGTCTCCCAGTCGCCCGTGGCCAGGCCGAGGGTGAGGAGCGACGCCTGGCCGACGTTGAACACCGCGTCGGCCAGGGGAACGAGCTCGGGAAGGGCGGCGCGGGCCTGCGCGGTGCGGACGGGCTCGCCGGGGACGACGAGCACCGCCTCGAGGCCGAGGGGGACGTCGATGCGCCGCGTGCGCCCGGCGGCCGTGATCACGAACCCGCCGGCGAGGGCGGCGGCCACGTTGTCGGGGTGGCCCTCGAGCTCGGTGGCGAGCGCCTCGAGGTCGGCGTCGAGCTCGAACAGGTGGTCGGCGGCCATCAGCCCGGCGACGATGGCCGCCGCGCTCGAACCGAGGCCGCCCGAGGTGGGGATGCGGGACTCGATCCTGAAGGCGAACCCGTCGCTCGGGTGCAGGCGCTCGAAGGCGCGCACGACCAGGTTGGTGCGATCCCGCGGGACGGCGAGGGTCGTCTCGACCGCGAACGTTCCCGTCTCGACCACCTCGAGCTCGAGGTGGAGGGCGAGCGACGCCGCCATCACGTCGAATCCGGGACCGAGGTTCGCCGTCGAGGCGGGCACGCGCACGAGCCGACGGCGGCCCAGGGTCATCCCAGGATCGCCCGCTCGATGGCGGCGAGCTCCGGGTCGCAGGGCACCACCCCGCCCGCCCGCTCGAGCGCGGTCTGGGGATCCTTGAGCCCGTGACCGGTGAGCACGCACACCACCCGCTCGGCGCCGCGCGCGCCGTGGGCGAGGAGGCCGGCCACACTCGCCGCCGAGGCGGGCTCGCAGAACACGCCCTCGTTCTCGGCCAGGAACCGGTAGGCGTCGAGGATCTGCGCGTCGGTGACTGCCTGAATGGCGCCGTCCGAGGCGGTCATCGCGTTCATCGCGTCCTCCCACCGCGCCGGGTTGCCGATCCGGATCGCGCTCGCCACCGTCTCCGGGTGCTCGACGGGGGCGCCGAGCACGAGCGGAGCCGCTCCCGTCGCCTGGAAGCCGAGCATCCGCGGGCGCTGCCCGACCTCCTGGAAGCCCTTCCAGTAGGAGGTGATGTTGCCTGCGTTGCCGACGGGAATGCACAGCGCGTCGAGCTCGCCGAGCTCCTCGACGATCTCGAAGGCCGCCGTCTTCTGCCCCTCGATGCGGAAGTCGTTGACCGAGTTCACGAGCGCCACCGGGTGGCGCGCGGCGAGCTCGCGCACGAGCGCCAGGGCGACGTCGAAGTTGCCGCGCAGGGCGATCACCCGGGCGCCGTGCATGAGCGCCTGCGCGAGCTTCCCGGTGGCGATCTTCCCCTCGGGAACGATCACCGCGCCCCGCAGGCCGGCCCGCGCGGCATAGGCCGCGGCGCTCGCCGCCGTGTTCCCGGTCGAGGCGCAGATGACGGCGTCGGCGCCTTCGCGCACCGCCGCCGAGACCGCACAGGTCATCCCCCGGTCCTTGAACGACCCGGTGGGATTGGCGCCCTCGAGCTTGAGCCACACCTCAGTCCCGGCCCGCTCGGACACCCGCGGGGCGGCCACCAGCGGCGTCGAGCCCTCGTCGAGGGAGACGACCGGGTCATCGGGTCCAAAGGGCAGGCGGTCGCGGTAGCGCTCGATGAGGCCGGGCATCACGCGTGGTCCCCGTCGTGGGTACGGTCGCACCGAGAGGTGCCACTGGCGGATGCCTGGCAAGGACGCAGGAGCCAGCCGGACGACTCGGGGGCGGCCCGGTTGCCGGCGAGGCTGGATGCCGAGCGGGCCGCCCGCGAGGCAGCAGCGCTGCACGAGGCGACGAGGACAGCCGGACGACGCGGACGCGGCCCGATCAGGCGAGGCAGGATGCCGAGCGGGCCGCAGGCCCGCGCGGGCGCCGCCAGGGGTGCCTCGAATGCGAGCGTATCTGCGACGGTGACCACTTATCCGAACTCCTGCTCGAGCACGCGGATCGCCCGCGGCGGGGCCCTGAGCGCGTCGAGGCGGGAGATCAGCTCCATCGCCGCGAAGAAGCGCGACTCGAGCACCGGGTGGACGACCATCACGAGCCGGGCCTGGTCGCGCAGGCCCTTCTGGACGACCGACTTGACCGACACGTCCTGGAGGGCGAGGAGCTGGGCCACCTGGGCGAGCACGCCGGATTCGTCGGCCACCTCGAGGTGCAGGTAGAAGGCCGAGACCACGTCCTCGACGATGGGGAGGCGCTGGATCGCCGCCGGGGTCGAGGCGGGCGGGATCATCGCGCTGATCACGTCGCCGAGGACCGCGCTCGCAGTCTGCGGCCCCCCGGCCCCGGGGCCGGACATGGTGATCTCGGTGATCGTCTCGGACTCGACGGTGACGGCGTTGAAGGGGCCGCCCACCGAGGCCAAGGGATGGCCCGGGTACAGGAACGCCGGATGCACGCGGACCGAGAGTCCCTCCTCGAGGCGCTCGGCCGTGCCGATGAGCTTGAGCCCGAGGCCGAGCTCGCGGGCGTACTCGAGATCGTCGGGCTGGATCTGCTCGATCCCCTCGTAGCGGACCTGGTCGAGGTGGACGGGGGTGTCGAAGGCCAGGCGCGCGAGGATCGCCATCTTGGCGGCGGCATCGCGCCCGTCGACGTCCTGCGAGGGGTCGGCCTCGGCGTAGCCGAGCCGCTGGGCCTCGGCGAGGGCATCGCCGTAGGTCGCGCCCGTCCTCGCCATCTCGGTGAGGATGAAGTTGGTCGTCCCGTTGACGATCCCGTGCACGCGATCGATCGATGCCCCCGCCAGCGACTCCTGGAGCACGCGGATGATGGGCACGACTCCCGCGACCGCGCCCTCGAACCGGAGCTGGACGCCGTGCTCGCGGGCCGCGTCCCACAGCTCCTCGCCGTACTGGGAAAGCAGCTGCTTGTTGGCGGTGACCACGTGCCGGCCGGCGCGCATGGCCCGCATCACGTAGTCGTAGGCCGGCTCGATCCCGCCGATGAGCTCGACGATGAGATCGCAGTTCGCGAGGATGTCCTCGAAGTCGCCCTGGGTGCGCGTGAGCACCCCGGAGAGCTCGGGACGCAGGCCGGTGACCGCCTCGATCCGGTCGGCCTGCGCGGGGATCAGCGTGGCGAGCGCCGACCCGACCGTTCCGTTGCCGAGCAGCCCGATCCGAAACGGCGCCCCGCCCCCCGGCGCGGCGGCCTCGGCGCCGTCGTCAGGGCGCGACGTCACGTCGCATCAGGTCCTCGTAGCTCTCGCGGCGCACGACGACGCGCGCCGTGCCTCCCCGGCAGAAGATGACGGGCGGGCGGGGGACGGCGTTGTAGTTGTTGGCCAGCGCGTGGCCGTAGGCGCCGGTGGCGGGCGTGACGAGGACGTCGCCCGGCCGCGGGTCGGCGAGGGGCACGTCGCGCACGATCACGTCGCCGGACTCGCAGTGCTTGCCCGCGACATGGAAGCGCTCGGTCGCGGGCGCGGTCATGCGGTCGGCGATCACCGCTTCGTAGACCGAGCCGTAGAGCATGGGCCGCAGGTTGTCGGACATGCCGCCGTCGACGGCGACCCAGCTCGAGACATTGCGCTTGACGGTCTGCACCGTGTACAGCGTGACCGTGCTGTTGGCCACCAGGGCGCGCCCCGGCTCGAGCAGCAGCCGCTTGCCCTCGCCCAGTGCGTCGTGGGCGGCGCCGACTAGCGCCTCGACGTAGTCGGCGATCATCGGCGCCCGTTGTCCGGCCGTGTAGGGGATGCCGAGGCCGCCGCCGAGGTTGTAGACGGGGAAGTCGCCGAGACCGGCGATCGCCCGCACCGCGGCGCGGAAGGGCTCGAGCTCGAGGAGCTGGGAGCCGATGTGGAAGTGAACGCCCACGAGGTCCAGGTGCGGGCTGGCGTTGACGCGCTCGATCGCCGCCGGGGCCTGGTCGAGCGCGAAGCCGAACTTGGAGTCCGCTTGACCGGTGGAGATGGCCGCGTGGGTCGTCCCGGCCACGCCGGGCGTGATCCGGATGAGCACGTCCTGGTGGCGGGCGAGATCGGCCGCCACCGCCTCGAGCCGGTCCACGTCGTCCAGCGAGTCCAGCACGATGTGGCCCACTCGCGCGGCCAGCGCCTCCCGCAGCTCGGTCTCCGACTTGGCGTTGCCGTGCAGGTAGATGCGCGCCGCGTCGAACCCGCCGCCGAGCGCGAGCGCGAGCTCACCGCCCGAGGCGACGTCGCAGGCCAGCCCCTCCTCGGCCAGGACCCGGTACACGGCGGTGCACGGGAACGCCTTCGAGGCGAAGAGGACGTCGAAGTCGGCGTGCCGGGCGGCGATCGCGTCGACGAACGACCGGGCGCGGGCGCGGAGGTCATCCTCGGCGACGACGAAGGCGGGAGTGCCGAACTCGCGCGCCAGCTCGATGGCGTCGCATCCCCCGATCTCGAGCCGGCCGCGCTCGTTCACTCGCGCGCCGAGCGGGTAGACGGCGGACAGCTGTGAGCTGGTGAGGACCACGAGGGGCTCGATCATGCCATGCGCGCGCCGGCGTGGCATGATCGGCGCGTGCCCCGCACGCGGACCGTCACCGCTGCGCTCCCCGCCCAGATCGGCCGCCGCGACGGTCTCGCCTACTGCCTCTGGCTCCCCGACTCGAGCCCGCGCGGGGGCGTGGTCATCCTCCACGGCGCCGGTTCGGTCAAGGAGAACCATCACGACTACGCGCGCGTGGTGCTCGCCGCCGGCTTCGCCGCCGTCACCTTCGACCAGCGCGGGCACGGCGCCAGCGACGGGTCGATGGACGGCCGCGCCATCGACGACGTCGCCCAGATGGCCGCGCTGCTCGGCTCCGCGACCGGCGATCGCGACCTGCCGATCGCGCTGCGCGGATCGAGCATGGGCGGCTACTTCGCCATCGTCGCCGCCCCGGCGGCCCGAGCCCGCGCGGTGGTGGCGATCTGCCCGGCGCCCGGCGAGGGGCTGCTGCGAGGACTGCGGGCGG
>DASZMD010000115.1:0-12216 GCA_035551955.1 Solirubrobacteraceae bacterium
AGCTCGAGCAGCCGCTCGACCTCGTCGACGTCGCCGATCAGTTCAGGGCGAGCGACGATGTCGCGACCCGCGAGACGGATGCGGACGGGGTGGTCCTCCGCTAGGTTGAGCTTCCAGTTGCCGCCGCCCGGGGTGAGCAGCGTGTCACCATCGCGGACGTAGCTCACAGGCTGGCGGTAGTGCCGGCCCGTCCTCCGTCCCGTGAGATACACGAGCATCAGCCGCCGGCCGAGCGGCGTGGGAAACGGAAGTCCCAACACCAAGCGCATGGGGACATTGATGACCCGCATCACCTTGGCCTGGATGCGCCGCAAGAGCGGTCGCCGCTGACGGTTGGATGTGGACATGGCTTACTCCTCTCTGCGCCCCCGTGCCGGAGGGATCGATCCCGTCACAATAACACAACCCATCGACGTCTAAGGGTTAGGTATCTAAGCGTGGGGGCGGGGCCGGACGGTCCGGGCCGGGCGCGCCGGGCGGGACGGGCGGCGCCCGCCGCCCCCCTAATCCCCGCCCTTGAGGCCGCCGTCGTGCTTCTTGGCGTGGCCCGGCGGAGGGCCGCCATGGCCGGGGTCCGCCCCGTGGCCCGGCGGGTGCCCACCCTTGGCCGGATCCGGAGGCGCGGTCTGCGGCGGTGAGGTGCTGGCCAGGGCGTTGCGAAGGTCGGCGACGGCGCTGGTCAGGGCGGGCGCGGCGGCGGCGCTTATCTCGCCGTGCTGGGCGAGTGCGGCGAGCTGCTGGGTGACGGCGGCGAGCTGCTGCTGAGCGCCCGCCGCGTCGCCGTGCTGCCAGGAGGCAATCACGCCCACGAGGGCGGTGCCGATCTCATGCGCTGCCTTGGGGGTGATCGCCCCCGACTGCAAGTCCCGGGTGATCAGGGAGCTCAGCGCGCCGGCAGCCTCCGAGACCGAATGCGGGGGTGCGGTGTCACTCACCGTCGCCGTGCTCGCGCTTGTGGTGGCCGGGTCCGGGGTGCTCGCCGCGGCCGGCGCGGTCGCTCTCGGCGCGTGCGTCGGAGCCTTCGCCCGCGCCCGCGCCCGTGTCGCGGTCGAGGCGGTCGCCGACGCCGTCCGGCTCTTGCCGGTGGCCGCCGTACGCCGGGGCGAGCCCGAGCCGGAGGCGAGCGCGACGAGCGCGATCACCAGGACGACCGCGGCGATGGCGCCCGCCGCGGCGATGCGCCGACGCGCCGGCCGCTCATCCGCGAGCAGCTGGGCCGGGACGGCCGCGGCGGCCCCGCCCCGCCGCCCAGAAGCACCAGAACCCCCGGTGCCACCCAACCCTCCGGAGCCGGCCGCCCCCACCACCGCCGGCCCCACCCCGCCCGCCCGCATCCGCGCGGTCGGCTCGGTATCCGCCACGCCCGCAAGGGCACCGTGAGACACGGCCGCGAGCCGGTTGCGGACCTCGCCGGCACTCTGGGGCCGATCCCCTGGCGCCTTGGCGAGCATCTGCATGACCAGACCGCTCAGGGCCGAAGGCACGCGTGGGTTCTCGGAGCGCAGCGGGCGCGGGTCGGCGTTCGCCTGCTGGTGCATGATGGCCGCGAAGCCGTCGCCGGCGAACGGCGGGTGGCCGCTGAGCATCGCGTAGAGGACGCAGCCGAGCGCGTAGATGTCCGAGCGCTCGTCGGCGGGCTGGCCCATCGCCTGCTCGGGGGCCATGTAGGCAGCGGTCCCGAGGACGGCGGCGTTCTCGGTGAGGGTGGCGGCGCCGCGGGAGCGGGCGATGCCGAAGTCGAGGACCTTGACCGAGCCGTCGTCGGCGACCATGACGTTGGCGGGCTTGATGTCGCGATGGACGATGCCGGCCCGGTGCGCGGCGGCGAGCGCGTCGGCGACGCCTGCCGCGATGCCCACCGCCCGCTCGGGATCGAGCGCGCCCTCCTGGCGAAGGATCGCCTCGAGGCTGCGGCCCGCCGCGAGCTCCATGACGATGAAGTGGGTGGACGCGTCGACGCCCGTGTCGTAGACGGCCACCACCGCAGGATGGCTGAGGGCGGCGGCGGCGCGGGCCTCGCGCTCGAAGCGCGCGACGCTGTTGGGGTTCTGATCGGCGATCAGCCACGGCAGCGTCTTGACCGCCACCGAGCGCCCGAGGACGAGGTCGACGGCGCGGTACACCGTGCCCATCCCGCCCCGGCCGATGACCTCGGCGAGCTCGTAGCGGCCCGCCATCGCCTTCGGCAGCTCCCCGATTCCCGGCGTCGTCCCGCCGCGACCCGCCGTCCCACGGCCGGCGGTGGCGCGACCGTTTCCCGACCCCGAGTCAGTAATAGTGGCGCCGGCCCCCGACTGCGCGTCCCATCGCCCCGAGCACCTCGAGGACGATGCCGACGAGCAGCAGAATCACGCCCACTCCCCACAGGAGCGCGAGCTTGTGGACGAGCAGCGCAAGGATGAGTAGGAATACGCCTAGAGCGATCATGCGATTGCCATCACCTTCCCAGCCATCAGCGATGGCTTCCGGGGTCTCCGAGGCCACCGCTGATCGTCGCGGGCTCAGTGTCTTCGGGTTACCCAGGTCCGGTGGTACAGAAACTAGGCGAATGCACACGTCAACACGGCGTGACGCACGCGCTCGGTGGGATCGCGGATCCACAGCACGGTCACGGTACCGCGCCGCTCGAGCTGCCCGGCGGCTCCCCCCGCGTTCCGGGCGACAAGAGGCTCGAGCTGGGCCGCGCGCGTGGCAGTGGTGTAGAAGGCGATGAACGCCCCGGCTCGGGCGCTGCCGACGATCAGCTCGCCATCGGGGCTGCTCGGGCTCTGCAGCGGGTACACGGGTCCGCCCGATACCGGCAGGCCGTCCTTGACCAGGCACGAGCGCGCCGTCTTGATCCTGACCAGGAGCGCGTTCTCGACCTCGGCCGTGGGCGCGGGCGGCCGAACCGGGCCGCCCGTCGACCCCGTCGACTTCGCTGCTCCGCCCGAGCTCCCGCACCCGGCCGCTCCCAGCGCAAGCGCGAGCGTGAGCGTGCCCGAGCCCACCACCCGGCGGGCGAGCATGAGGTCCGCAGGCATCGCCGAAAGCTACTCGGCCATCGCTCGCGCGGCGCCCCCGGCGCTTTCCAGGGCGGCACGCGCCCGCTTGGCCAGCCTGCGCTGGACGCGCCGGCGCGCCCCCGCGAAGGCTAGGTTGGCGACGGTGGTGAACCCGCTCTCATCCGTCCTCAGCGCGAGCAGGAGATGGGCGATGCGGTCGCCCGAGGGCAGATTGGGGTCGGTCGCCTTGACGCAGTAGCAGTGCACCCTGCGACCCCCGGGACGGATGAGGAGGGCGCCGGCTTCGCCGACCAGCCAGACGCCGAACCGCCCCTTCTCGAGCACGAGGCCGGTGCGAGCCTGGAGCGCCCGCGCGTCGTGGCCGAGCAGGTCACCGAGGAGCCCGAGCGAGCCGAGCTCTGCATCGCGACGCTTGGCCGGAGCCCGGGGACGGATGACGTTGGCGCCGCGGGCGGCGTGGAGCTCGGGAATGATCCACGCGTGCGCGAGGGCGGCGAGGGCCACCGGGATCGTCACCGGATTGAGGGCGATGAGCAGCGCGGCCGCGGCGACGAAGGGGACGGAATGGGCGACCGTCCACAGGGTCCACACCCAGCCCGAGTGCGTGAGCGTCCGCTCGCTCGCGCGCGGGCGCCAATAGACGCTCGCGAGCTCGGGGAGCCCCTCGAGTTCCGCCGCCTCGGTCGCCGTGGCTAGCCCCCGGCGATGGGACGACGAAGGATCACCAGCGGTGCGTCCACGGGCAGCTCCCGCACCTGCACGGCCTGACCCTCGCCCTCTGAGACGACGGCGAAGTAGCCTCGATCGAGCTCAGCGCGAAACGCCGCGACCGCAGCCTCCACCGAGGCCGGATCGTGAGCGCTCCAGTGCGCCAGCGTCGTATGGCCAGTCTGATCCATCCGGATGAGTCGGGACATTGCGTAGCCTCCTACGACGGGAAGCCCTCATGGTACGGATCGCCGCTAGCGGCCGACGAGCTGCGAGATCTTCGCCTCGTCGATGCCGACCGAGCGCAGGAAGGCGGCCGTGGGATCGGAGGCGGGAGCCGTTTGCGCGTCGGCGCTCGCCTCGATCTCCGGCAGCCACTCGGCAGGAAACACGTGCCCGATGTGAGTGCTTTGGTCGGGAAGGACGCGTCGCCCCAGGGCCGCCGCCGGGCGCCCGGCGATGAGGGGCGCGAGGTCGTCGATGCGCGCGAGCAGGGCGACGTTGACGCCGATCTGGAAGTCGGCCGCGTTCAGCTCCGCGCCGCCGATCCGCCCCTCGGCGATCCACGCGTCGACCTGATCGAGGCGCTCGGGGAGCAGACCCACGTCCTCGCGGGCAGCGTCCTCGCTGGCCCGGTGCGCGCCCGTGGCCAGGCGGATGATGAGACCCGCGCCGACACGGAGGAACACGCGCATGGGCAGCCCCCGCCCGGTGCACATGTGAGTCCTGAACGCCCTGCGGTCGCGGCGGGCCGCGGCGTAGAAGATCCGCCGAGTGGCGTTCTGGAGTCCCTCGCCCCAGCGCTCGGCGTCCTCGACGGCCTTGCGGCCGGCGGGATCGGAGGGAAACAGCGGCCGCTCGGGGACGATCTCGTCGAGGACGCGCGAGATCGGCCGGCTTCCCTGCACGCGACGGTTACCCCACTTGATCCCCGGGACGCCCATGGTCTCGAATCCCAGCCCGAGCATGATGAAGGCGTGCAGGCCGGGCGGGAGCTTGACGAGCCGGTAGTCGGCGCCCTTGTGGTCGAGCATCAATTGGGCGATGAGGGCGGAGTTGGACCCCGGGAACATGTACAGCTTGATCGTGGGACGGCGTGCCATACCGTGGGTACGTTAATACCCACGGTATGGACTGTCAAGCTCAGGCGACCTTGGTGAACTTCCCGGCGAGAACCGTCACGCGGCCGACGCAGGCGGGCTTCGGGTCCCTGACCCGAGTGAACTTCAGCTTGTTGGCGGTGAGGGCGAACTTGTAGGTCCCGGAGCCCGGGCAGGCGTCCTTGCCGCTCTTGTCGCGGAGGGTGATCTTGTCGCCCGTGATCGTGTACCTGCCGTGGATGACCACGGCGCCGTTATCGGTGACCGTATAGGCGCCGCTCTTGAAGGCCAGCGTCCACGTCCCGTTGACGGCACCGCCGAGGGCGCTGGTGTGGATCTTCGTCCTGTAGGTCCCGCTCAGCGTGCCGGCGGCGAGCGCCCCCGAGGCCGCCCCGAGGGCGAGCAGGCACGACAGGGCGATGATGAATCGTTTCATGCGGAGTCCTTTCAGCTTCAGCCGGCCGCGCTCGCCATCGGGCGAGCTCCGGCCGGACGGGGATCGGGGATACGGGCGGCGCCGCGGCGGTAGAGCACCACGCTCGCGGCCACCGTCCACAGCGCGGCGAGCGGGAGGCTGACGAAGCGGACGGGGATCAGGGCAACGACGGCAAAGGCGATCGCCGACCACCCCAGCCAGGCGGGCAGCTGCCGGCCGCGAAGGATCGCCAGCCCCGCCGCCATCATGAGCACGGCGATGCCCGTCCCGAGAGCGAACAGCGTGAGGTCGTTCTCGAGCAGGTTCAGCGCTTGCGCTGCACTGGGGCTGAGCGCGCCGGGCACGTCGGCCAGCGCGAGCTGCGTTCCGGCCGAGAGGACGCCGGCGCCGGCGAAGATCACGGCGCCCGCGAAGGCGGTGCTCGCGAGCCCCTCAGCGCCCTCGGCCTGCGCGAGACGGTCGCGCAGGATCCCGTAGAAGAACAGGCCGAAGAACGCGCTGAGGGCGGTCACGTAGGCTGAGAGTTCGACCCGGGTGCGGTGCGAGTGGTAGAACGAGATCACCTTCGCGGCCCCGGCGCCGCTCTTCGGCTCGGAGCCGATCAGCCCGCCGCCGGCGACCAGCAGCACCACGAGGGCCACCCCGGTCAGTGGTGCGAGACGTTTCCAACGGTCGTTCATCTTGCTTCCTCCTCGGTGTTGCCGATTGACGGAGGCAACTGTTCCAACCCCTCACCCCGTTGTCGTCGTGCGGGAGCATGATCTGAGGTGGCCCCCCGGGTGATCCGCGTCGTCCTCAGGTAGGACCCCAGTCCACCCCGCGCAGGATGCGTAACCGTCCCAGCGGCGCTAGCGTCCGATGACGTGGGCACCAGGGACCGGCTGATGTCGCGAGTACGGGGCTTCGATCTCGTGGCGATCGATTGGGCCATTGCCGCACTGCTCGCGATCGGCGCCGTCGCCGACGGCACCCTCCTCGACGCCCACCCGCGGCCGGGGCTGGCGATCGTGTCGTGTCTGGTCGCCGCGGGCAGCGTCGCCTGGCGCCGGCGCCGCCCGACCGTCACCACCCTCGTCGCCGTGACCGCGCTGCTCGGGTTTCTCGGCGTCGGCCGGCGCGAGCTGGTCAACGGCACCGCCCTCGCCCTCGCCGATGTCGCGGTGATGCTCAACTTCTATCTGCTCGGGCGCCGGGCGCGGGGCCGCGACGGCCTGCTCGCCGCCGGAGCCTTGCTCGCCTACGTCCTCGGGGCGTTCGCGGCCATCTCCGCGACGGCCCACAGCGCCTCGGTGGTCGACGTGCTCGTGCGCTGGATACCCGTGGTAGCGCTGTTCTCGGTCGGGCGCACGCTCGGGACGCGCACCGAGCTCACGCGGGAGCTCGAGGCGGCCGCGGCGCGGCTGAAGGACGAGCAGGAACTGCGCGCTCGCCGTGCCGCCGGGGAGGAGCGCGGTCGCATGGCGCGCGAGCTGCACGACGTGATCGCCCATTGCGTCAGCGTCATGGTGGTCCAGACGAGCGCCGCCCGCCGCGTCGTCGCCGTCGATCTCGAGGCCGCGCGCGACGCGTTGCACGTGGTCGAGAGCTCAGGGCGCGAAGCCCTGGTCGAGCTCAGGCGAATCGTTGGCGTACTCCGACACGGCAGCGACGAGCTCGCCGGCTTCGGCCTCTGGCAGATCGATCCCCTCGTGGAGCGGGCGCGAGCCGCGGGGCTCCCGGTCGAGCTCCACGTCGAGGGGTCGCGCGATGGACTGACACCGGGCCTCGACCGTGTCGCCTACCGGGTCGTGCAGGAGGCCCTCACGAACGCGATCAAGCACGCGGGTACGGCCCGCGCCGAGGTCACCGTGAGCATTGGTCCGCGCGAGCTCGAGCTCGCCATCGCCGACACCGGCTTGGGCGCGGCACCGGCGGGCGCGAACGGCACCGGAGCGGGACACGGTCTCGTAGGGATGCGCGAGCGGGTCACGCTCTACGGCGGTGAGCTGCACGCCGCTCCCCGCGCCGGCGGTGGCTTCGAGGTTCGGGCCCGGATCCCGCTCGAAGGCGCCAACACGCGGTCGCGGATCTCGCCCGAGCCACCTGAGCGCCCCGTTGCGGCTCCCGCGGCCGGCGGCCTGCCCTGGCCTTGGCTTGACCCCGCGCTCGTTGGCGTCTTCCTCGTGGCCTTCGAGATCGAGGCCGTGACCAGCAGCTACCGCCGGGGCGCGCTCGTCCTCAACTTGCTTGCGCTGGCCGCATTGGCCCTCGTCATCACCTGGCGTCGGCGCCGGCCACTGCTCTTCCTCCTCGCCTCCGGGGCCATCGTCGACGCGCTCAGCGGGGGACTCACCTCGCTGCACTCGCTGACCGTGGCGGGGAGCTACACGGTGCTCGTGCTGCCCTACACGGTGGCGGCGTGGGAAGACCGCCGGCGTGCCGCGGCGGGACTGGCGATCTGGATCTGCGGCGCCGCGCTCGACGGCATCCTCGGGCAGGGCAGTGCCTTCGACTTCCTCGGTGCCACCCTCTCGGGCACCGCTGTGTGGGCGGTGGGCCGCGCCATCCGCTCCCGGCGCGCGCTGATCGCCGAGCTCCGGCGGACCTCGGCGCGGCTGGCGGCCGAGCGCGAGGATCGCGAGCGGCTGGCCGTGGCCGGGGAGCGCTCGCGGATCGCCCGTGAGCTGCATGCCGTCGTGGCCGGCGCGGTTGCCGCCATGGTCGTCCAGGCCGAGGCGGCCCAGAGCCTCCTCGGCGCCGATCCCCCGCGCGCGGACGCGACGATGGGCGCGATCGAGGACACCGGGCGCGACGCGCTCGCGGAGATGCGCCGGATCCTCGGCGTCCTTCGCCACCGCGGCGGCGAGCGGGAGCCCCAGCCCGGCGTGGATCAGATCTACGCCCTCATCGAACGCGGGCGTGCGCGCGGGCAGCTCATCGAGCTGAACGTGGACGGCGAGCCGGGCACCCTCCCCGCGGGGGTCAACCTCGGGCTCTACCGGATTCTCGAGGACGCGCTGGAAGCGGTGCGCCCGGCGGAGGCGGTGAGCGTCACCCTGCGCTTCGGCGAGGATTACCTCGAGCTCCACCTCACCGGTTCCTGCCAGGGGCCGAGTGGCTGGCCCACCGAGGCGATGCGCGAGCGGATCGCCCTGTGCGGCGGCGAGCTCGAGTCGGCCGGCGTCGGTGGCGGCTGGGACTTCATCGCGCGTATGCCCCGCGGAGCCCAGGGAGCGCTGGCGTGAGCGTCCGCGTCGTCATCGCCGACGACCAGCAGCTGATCCGGGCCGGCTTTCGCATGATCCTCGCCGCCGAACCCGAGATCGAGGTGGTCGGCGAAGCGAGCAACGGAGTCGAGGCCGTCCGGCTCGCTCGCGAGCTCGATCCCGATGTCGTGCTCATGGACATCCGCATGCCCGAGCTCGACGGCATCGAGGCGACGCGCCGGATCCTCGGCCAGAAGCGCGAGACGAAGACGAGCGTGCTCATTCTCACCACCTTCGACCTCGACGAGTACGTCTACGACGCGCTGCACGCCGGGGCGAGCGGGTTCCTCCTCAAGGACGTGCCCGCGCACCAGCTCGCCGCGGGAATCCGCACCGTGGGTGAGGGGGACGCTCTGCTCGCCCCCAGCATCACCCGGCGCCTGATCGAGGAGTTCGCCGCCTCGCGAACGCCGAGCGACCCACCGGCCGGGCTCGGCGAGCTCACGCCCCGCGAGCTCGAGGTGTTCAAGCTCCTGGCCTCCGGCCGGACCAACGCCGAGATCGCCTCAGAGCTGATCGTCGGCGAGACGACGGTCAAGACCCACGTCACGCGCATCCTCATGAAGCTCGGAGTGCGGGACCGTGTCCAGGCCGTGGTCCTTGCTTATGAGACGGGGATCGTCACCCCTAGTTCCGGTTCCCGCCGCCGCCGAACAGCCTGAGCAAGAGCAGGAAGATGTTGAAGATGTCGAGGAAGATGCTGGCGGCGATGGGGACGGCGCTCCCCATGTTCGCGCGGCGCAGACGGTTGAAGTCGACGATCGTGAAGCCCCCGAAGATCACCAGCCCGAGCACGCAATAGATGACGTTGGCGTGGGGGATCGAAACGAAGAGGGCGACAAGTCCGAACACGATCAGTGCCAGCAGCGCCCAGAACAGCGTCCGCGCCCATGACGAGAGGTCGCGCCGGGTGGCGTAGCCGAACGAGCCGAGGGCGAGGACACCCGCTCCCGTCGCGCCGGCGGCCTGCCACACGGCGGCAGGGTTGGTCTTGGCGTAATAGGCGATCACGGGCGCGACCCCGAGCCCGATCAGCAGCCCCAATCCGAACAACAGCCCAGTAGCGAGCTGCTCGTTCCCCCGGGAGGTGGCGAACTGGAGGCCGAACACGCACGCCAAGGCGCCGATGAAGAACAGGATGCCGGCGCCACCGGTGAGGTTGCGGCCGATGTAGGCGCCGAGGGCGGCACACCCGACCGTGAGGGCGACGAGTCCCATAACCTGCCCGAACACCGTCCGCGTGTCGTCACGCGCGATCGTCCCGCCGGGCGCATACCCGAGATCGTTATATGTCGGCATCGCTCCCGTCTCCTTGCTTGGTTACTGACAACGGTAGGCCAGCTGAGCGCAAACGGTAGACCCTGCGAGCCGTATCGTGCGAGGTTCGATGCCCCCCGCGCTCGCCGCCCGCAGGCTTCCGGTCGCCGCAGTTGTGCTGTTCGCCACGCTCGCCGGGTTCTCCTTGCTCACGCGCCCAGGGGCAGCGGTCTCGCGCGCGGGCGCGGCCGCGGGCTCCACCGTGGAGGTCGTGGTCACGAGCGCCGACCTCAGCCAGGCGCTGACGCGAATGCCGGACCTGACCTTGTCGAGCATCGATCCCGGCGGCCCCATCGTCCACGTCAACGAGAGCGCAAGCTTTCAGCGCATCCGGGGGTTCGGCGGGGCGCTGACCGACACCTCGGCCTGGCTCATCGGCGATCAGCTCAGCGCGAGCACCCGAAGCACGCTGATGAACGCCCTCTTCGCTCCGAGCGGGATCGACCTCGGCTTCCTCCGCCTCCCCATGGGCGCCTCCGACTTCACCGCGGCGCGCCGGCCCTTCTCCTACGACGACCTGCCTCGGGGGCGGGCCGATCCCCGTCTCGCCCGGTTCTCGATCGCCCACGACACCCGTTACGCCATCCCCGCTCTCGCGCAGGCACGAGCGATAAACCCGGGCCTGTTCGTGCTCGCCAACCCGTGGAGCCCGCCCGGGTGGATGAAGACCAACGAGGCGCTGAGCAACCGCAACGACACCGGTGACCTGAAGCCGTCCTCGCTCGGCCCCCTCGCCCACTACTTCGTCCGCTTCCTGCAGGCCTACGCCGCCCTCGGCATCCACGTCGACGCCGTCACCCCGCAGAACGAGCCCGGCCAGGCGAGCATCTATCCGGGTATGAACATGGGCGAGGCAACCGAAGCCGCGTTCGTGCGCGATGACCTCGTCCCGGCGCTCCGGGCGGCGAAGCTCGACACCAGGGTCTACGGCTACGACTGGGGCTGGTCGGGGCCCCAGATGCGCTTCGCCTCGGCGCTCGCGCGCAGCCGGGCGGCGGCCTCGCTGGCCGGCATCTCCACCCACTGCTACCGGGGCGACCCGACGGCGATCTCGGCCCTGCACGCGGAGGCGCCGCGCCTCGAGGAGATCGTCGCCGAATGCTCGCCCGGCATCATGCCCGCCTCCACCTCGGAGGTGGCGATCGGCTCGATGCGCAACTGGGCCTCGGCCCTGGCCCTGTGGAACCTCGCCCTCGACCCGTCCGGCGGCCCCGTGCAGCCGCCCAACCTCGCCTGCCCCCGCTGCACCGCCATCGTCACCGTCGACGAGGCCACCCACCAGGTCACCTTCACCCGCGACTACTACCAGCTCGGTCAGGTCTCGAAGTTCGTGCTTCCCGGCGCGGTGCGCATCGGCTCGAACCACTTCGTCTCCTATGTCCATCCGACCAAGCACCGGGCCATGGCCACTCCCGGCCTCGACGACGTCGCTTTCCAGAACCCCGATGGCAGCCGGGTGCTGGTCGCCTACAACGGATCCCGAGCCCCGATCGCCTTCGGCGTCAAGGACGACGCCCAGTACTTCAGCTACACGCTGGCGGCGCGCGCGACGGGCACCTTCGTGTGGAACCAGCCGGCGCCGTAACCCGCGCGCGAGGTTGGTAGCCCGGGGGGCCCAGATCCATCTGGGCCCCCCGGTGGGCCGGAGGAGTGGGGGCGCAGTCCCCCGACCGATCTGGGCGAGCGAACCTCCTCACCCCGAAGCTTTCGAGCCCCCGCCGTTCCCCTCCGGCGAAGCCCTACGACCTGTCGCGGAGCCTATCCAGACCCGCAGGGGCGATCGTACCCAACACGGCCGGGCGCGGGGCCGAGAGATTATGAGAGGATGCTTATGAACGCCCTCGGTATCGTCAGTGAACCGTTAACGCACCGAGACAAGGGGACCGCATGCCGTTCGTGAACGTCGGTACCGAAAATGGCGCGGACATCGCCATCCACTACAACGATCACGGTGATGGCGACCCCATCGTGCTCATCCACGGCTATCCGCTCGACGGCAATTCGTGGGAGCGACAGGAGCGCGTGCTGCTCGCGGCCGGCTACCGCTGCATCAGCTACGACCGCCGCGGGTTCGGCCGCTCGAGTCAGCCTGTCGGCGGCTATGACTACGACACCTTCGCGGCCGACCTCAAGGCCCTGCTCGACCACCTCGCCCTCGACCGGGACGTCGTGCTCGCCGGCTTCTCGATGGGCACGGGAGAGGTGACCAGGTACCTCGGCACCTACGGATCGGCGGGGGTGAGCAAGGCAGCCCTGTTCGGCGTCATCCCGCCCTTCCTCCTCAAGGCCGACGACAATCCCAAGGGCGTGCCCGGCGAAGTGTTCGAGGGCATCAAGGAGGCGATCGTCGCCGACCGCTACGCGTACTTCGACGACTTCTTCGCGAACTTCTACAACACCGACGT
>DASZMD010000116.1:0-3441 GCA_035551955.1 Solirubrobacteraceae bacterium
GTCGAGAACGTCGAGCACATGCTCCGCTTCCTGGCCGACACCTTCCTGCTCGAGGGCCACGGGTTCGAGCCCCCGCACGAGGTCGGCGACCTCGGCGTGTACGTGCCGGGGGTGGGCGACGTGCCGTTGTCGAAGGCGCTCGCCGGCAACGGCCGCCCCACCATCGGCATCTGCTTCTACCGCTCGCACCGCCTCACCGGTAACACGGCCTTCGTCGACGCCCTGTGCACGGCCATCTCCGACGCCGGCGCCAACCCCGTGGCCGTGTGGAGCTACACGCTGCGCCGCGACGCCGGCGGCCACGTCCCCGCCCTCGCCCTCCTCGACGGCCACGTCGACGCGCTCATCGTCACCATGCTCGCGACCGGGGGATCCGGGGCCGCCGACACCGGCACCGAGCGGGGGGCGGGGATCGGCGTGGGCGAGCAATGGCAGGAGTGGGACGCCGCCGCACTGGCAGAGCTCGATGTCCCCGTCATCCAGGCCGTGTGCGCCACCGGCTCGCGCGCCTCGTGGGAGGAGTCGAGCAACGGCCTGGCGCCGCTCGACGCCGCCACCCAGGTGGCGATCCCCGAGTTCGACGGCCGCATCCTCGGCGGGGTGATCTCCTTCAAGGAGCGCGACGGCGCCGACTCTCCCGTCGGCGTCCCCGTCCCGCGCTACGTCCCGGACCTCGAGCGCTGCGCCCGCGTCGCCCGCCTGGCCGTCCGCAGCGCCCGCCTGCGCCACACGCCCGCCGAGCGCCGCCGCGTGGCCATGCTCCTGACGAGCTTCCCCACCAAGCACGCCAAGATCGGCATGGCCGTCGGCCTCGACACCCCGGCCAGCGCCCTGGCGCTGCTGGACGCATTCCAACACGATGGCATGCAGGTCGACCACGACTTCACCCACGGCGACGAGCTCGTGCACGCCCTCATCGCCACCGGTGCCCACGACGCGGAGTTCCTCACCGACGAGCACCTCGCCGCCTCCCGGCTGCGCTTGCCCGTCACCGACTACCTGGCCTGGTACGAGACCCTCCCGGCATCGCTCCGCGAGGCGATCGAGGAGCGCTGGGGCCAACCCCCCGGTGACCGCTACCTCGACGGCGAGGACTTCGTCATCGCCGGCCTCGAGCTCGGCAACGTGCTCGTCGCCATCCAGCCCCCGCGCGGCTACGGCGAGGATCCGGTCGGCATCTACCACGACCCCGAGCTCCCCCCCACCCACCACTACCTCGCCTGCTACCGGTGGATCGACAGCCACTGGGGCGCCGACGCCATCGTCCACCTCGGCAAGCACGGCACCCTGGAATGGCTGCCCGGGAAGATGCTCGCCCTCTCCCCCGCCTGCGCCCCCGACGCCGCCCTCGGCGACATCCCCCTCGTCTACCCGTTCGTCGTCAACGACCCCGGCGAGGGCGTGCAGGCCAAGCGCCGCGCCCACGCGGTCATCGTCGACCACCTGGTGCCGCCGATGATGCGCGCCGACACCTACGACGAGCTCGCCGAGCTCGAGACCCTGCTCGACGAGTACGCCCGCCTCGAGGTCCTCGACCCGCCCAAGCTTCCCGCCCTCGCGGCGCGCATCTGGTCGGCGATCGAGCGCGCCAACCTCCAGTCCGACCTCGGGGTGCAGGAGCGCCCCGAGGACACCGGCGCCCTCGTCCAGCACATCGACGGCTACCTGTGCGAGGTCAAGGACATCCAGGTCAAGGACGGGCTCCACGTCCTCGGCGCCCCGCCCACCGGCGACCAGCTTCGCGGCCTCACCGCCGCCATGCTCCGGCTCGGGTCGGGCGAGGTGCCCGGGCTGCGGCGAGCCGTGGGGGCGGCCTTCGGCCTCGACGAGCCGGACCTCGTGGCGGCACCGGGCGCGCCCACGGCCGCGCCTCCCGAACTCGTCGAGCGCTTCCGCGGCCCCGCCGCCAGCGCCGGCGACCTCGTCGACCGCCTCGAGGCGGCGCAGATGTCCCTCCTCGATGCCCTCGCGTCCGAAGACTGGAACCCGGACGCGGTTTCCTCGGTGTGCGAGCGAGTGCTCGGACGTGGTCATGGGGGGGTCGAACTCGCTCTGAGCTTCGCGGCCAGGCAGGTCGTCCCCCGGATCCGCCAGACCAGCGACGAGCTCGACCGCGTGGTCGCCGCCCTGCACGGCCGCCACGTCCCCGCCGGGCCTTCGGGGAGCCCCACCCGCGGGCGCGTCGACGTGCTCCCCACCGGACGCAATTTCTACTCCGTCGACCCCCGCGCCCTCCCCTCCGAGCTCTCCTGGGAAGTCGGGCAGCGCCTGGCCGACGCGCTGCTCGAGCGCCACCGCCGGGAGACGGGCGAGCTCCCGAAGATGGTCGGCCTCGTCGCCTGGGGGACGTCGGCCATGCGCACCCAGGGCGACGACGTCGCCGAGATCCTCGCCCTGCTCGGGGTGCGCCCGGTTTGGCACCCCGAGTCCCAGCGCGTGACCGGGCTCGAGGTCATCGCGCTCGAGGAGCTGGGGCGCCCGCGCATCGACGTCACGGTGCGGATCTCGGGCTTCTTCCGCGACGCCTTCCCGCACCTCGTCGCGCTCCTCGATGACGCCGTGGGCATGGTCGCCGGCCTCGACGAGCCGGCGGAGGAGAACCACGTCGCCGCCCACGCGCGCGCCGACGCCGAGCGCCTCGCGGCTTCGATTCCGGACGGCGCGACCGCCTGGCGGCGCGCCACCACCCGCGTCTTCGGCTCCAAGCCCGGGACCTACGGCGCCGGCCTCCTCCAGCTCCTCGACGCCCGGGATTGGCGCGACGGCGCCGACCTCGCCGAGGTCTACGAGGCGTGGGGCGGCTACGCCTACGGCCGCGGACTCGACGGCGAGCCGGCGCGCGGCTCGATGCGCGAGTGCTACGCCCGCATCGAGGTCGCGGTCAAGAACGTCGACTCGCGCGAGCACGACATCCTCGACTCCGACGACTACTACCAGTACCACGGCGGCATGGTCGCGACGGTGCGGGCGCTCACCGGACGCGATCCCGCGGCGTATCTGGGGGACAGCTCGGACCCGTCGAGGGTTGTGTCCCGGACCCTGGGCGAGGAGACCCGTCGCGTCTTCCGCGCCCGCGTCGCGAACCCGCGCTGGATCGCCTCGATGATCCGCCACGGCTACAAGGGTGCCGCCGAGCTCTCGGCCACCGTCGACTACCTGTTCGGCTACGACGCCACCGCCGGGGTGGCCGAGGACTGGATGTACGAGCAGGTCGCCCAGCGCTACCTGCTCGAGCCCGACGTGGCCGCGTTCATGGGCCGCTCGAACCCCTGGGCGGCGCGCGCCATCGCCGAGCGCCTACTCGAGGCGGCCGACCGCGGCATGTGGGGTGCGCCCGCCTCCGACACCCTCGCCGCCATCCGCGAGCGCTACCTGGCCCTCGAGGGCGAGCTGGAATCGGCTGGCGCCGATTCCACGAGCACGGTATGACCACTCTTTTCC
>DASZMD010000117.1:0-12705 GCA_035551955.1 Solirubrobacteraceae bacterium
GCCCAGCTGCTGGTAGCGCGCGCTGTCGCACGCCGCCACCAGGCAGTCGTGCCGCCCCGGTGAGGTGTCCTCGACGAAGCGCAGGATCGGGCGCCGGCGCGCGGTGAGGAACGTCCAGCCCACCTCCGGGTAGATCGCGGCCATGTGCACGCGCGAGTGCTGGGCGCTCAGCGACTCGGCCGGGTCCCCGGCGGAGAACACCCACAGATCGGCGCACTGGCCGCCGTCGACGTCGATCACCCGGAATGACTCACCCGCCCGCAGCCGCCCGCTCCACCCCGTCCGCGCCGGGATCGGCGTCGCGCTCACGCCCGCCCCAGCGCTCCGGCGTGGGCGGCGAGGCCGTCCATGACCACTCGGGTGGCCATGCCCGCGGTGGCGCTCGTCGCCTCGAGGCTGGGGGCGGTCTCGACCACGTCGAGGCCGACGAGACCCGAGCGACCGATCCCCCGCACGAGCTCGAGGAGCTCGCGGGCGGTGAGGCCGGCGGCGGTGGGCACCGAGGTGCCCGCGCCGTAGGCGGCGTCGAGGCTGTCGACGTCTACGGTCAGGTAGATGCCCGGGCCGCCGCCGGCGATCGCCAGGGCGCGCTCGAGCGCGGCCGCCACCCCGGCCTCCCAGATGTCCTCGAGCCAGATTACGGTGATCCCGTGCTCTCGACAGTAGGCGAGCTCGGTGCGCGGGTTCATCCAGCCCGAGATTCCGATGAGCACCGTTCGCGAGGGCGCGAAGCCCGCCTCGATGGCCCGCGTGATCGGGCAGCAGTTGGACAGGGTCTCGCCGCCGACGTCGAGGGCCGTGTCGAGGTGGGTGTCGATGAGGATGAGGCCCGCGTCGGAAACGTGCTCGGCGACGGCGCGGACGGCGGGGATCGTGACCGAGTGATCTCCCCCCAGGGTCACCGGCACCGCGCCCGCGGCGAGGATCTGGCTGAGCGCGGCCTGGGCGATCTCGAAGCTCCGCTCGGGGTTGCCGGGAATGATGTGGGCGTCGCCACAGTCGACGGGGGCGAGCGCTTCGACGAGATCGAAGTCCCAGGTGGCGTTGTAGGAGAGGAACTGGGTGGATGAGATCTCGCGGATCCCGCGCGGCCCGTAGCTGGCGCCGCTGCGCCCGACCGCCATCGAGTCCCACGGGATCCCGTAGATGGCCGCCCCTGCTCCCCGAGCGCGCAGCAGCTCGGCTTCGGGGGCGAGGTACGGGAGGCGCAGGAACGAGCCGGCCAGGCCAGCGTGGAGCACGCTGGCCCACATCGTCTCATCGGCAGTCTGCGGCGGATCGGTCACGGAGCGGTAGTCTGCGACGGCTCGGCGATCACGGCTATGGACACGCGGTCCAGGGGTCCGGCGCCCGCGCCTCGACCGCCGGTCCCCCGGCAGGCCCGGCACCGAGCCACCCGGTCGACCGGAGGTCCTCGTCAGTTGGACCGGCGGTCGGTGTTGCGCATGCACCTTCAGCAGTACTTTGATCCGGCGGATGGATACAACACCGGCCGACGCGCCTCCGGCCGCCCCTGCCGGGACCTCAGGGGCTCTCTTCGCACGGCAGTCCAGCGGGCTCGTGCGCGAGATCTCTATCGCCTCTGCGGTCGCGCTCAACCTCTCCTTCATCAGCATTGTCTACGGGGTCATCGGGGCCACCCAGGTGCCGCTGGCCTTCCCCGGCGCGAGCATCGCCCTCAGCGCCGTGATCTGCACGCTGTTCTGTGTGCCCCCGTACATCATGTACTCGTTCTTCTCGAAGGCGATGCCGCGCTCGGGCGGCGACTATGTGTTCGCCAGCCGGGCGCTGCACCCGTGGGCCGGCCTCGCCACCTCGGTGAACGGAACCCTCTGGTACACGTTCGCGATCACCTACGCGTCGTTCTCGACGATCCAGTTCGCGCTCTCGGCGACGCTCGCCTCGGTGGGGACGATCTCGGGAAACCACGGGCTCGTCACCGCCTCGGCCGACGTGCTCAAGCACGGCTGGACGTTCGGGCTCGGGCTGGTGGTGACCGCGCTGATCCTCGCCACCGTGTGCGTGCGCCTGCCGCTGACCCTGAAGATCACCCGGTGGCTGTTCTACGTCGTCGCCGCGGGCACGGGCGTGGCGGCGATCGTCCTCCTCGTCAGCTCGCGCTCTGACTTCGTGTCCGCCGTCGCCCACGCGGGCGGCAACTACCACAAGATCGTCGCCGACTCGCTCAAGGCCGGCTATAAGCCCGCGGGCTTCAGCCTCGGCCAGTCGATCCTCTCCTCCTCGGTGCCCTTCTACGCGCTCGGCTTCGGAATCGCCACCGCCTACGTGGGCGGGGAGATCCGCGGGGGCAAGGACGTGGCCACCCGGGGGAAGCTCTACTCGCTCCTCCTCGGCGGGATCGCGATCACGATCATCTTCGCGCTCTCGAGCCACGTGATCGGCAAGACGTTCCTCGGCGGCGCGACGCTGCTCTCCAACAGCGTCAGCCCCCAGTATCCGTTCAGCGCCCCCTCCAACCTCTTCTTCTACATCGATCTCCTATCCGGCTCGACGGTCGTCGCGGTCATCCTCGGTATCACCTTCATGGCCTCCGCCATCGCCGTGGCCATCCCCGCCTTCCTGATCTCGAGCCGCGCCCTCTTCGCCTGGTCCTTTGACCGCTTCATCCCTGAGCGTGTGAGCGAGGTCAACGCGCGCACCCGCGCCCCCTTGCGCGCCAATCTGATCGCCGCCGCCGTCGCCGTGGTGATGCTCGCGGTGGTCACCTTCGGCCCCACCTCGCTGGTCGCCGGGGTCGCGGGCACCGAGATCCTCGGACTGTGCCTGACCTTCATCGTCGTGTCGGTGGCGGCCATCACCTTCCCCTACCGCCGCGCCTCGATCTACAAGGGCTCTGCCATCGAGCGCTCAGTCGGTGGGGTCCCGCTCATGACTCTCGTGGGGGCGGCATCTCTGGTCGTGTACATCCTCTTCGCGTACTCGATCGCCTCGACCAAGGCGCTCGGCGCCACCACGACCACCGGCATCATCGCTCTCGTCCTCTTCGTCGCCCTCGGCGCGGTCGCCTACCCGGTCGTCTATCTGCTCAACAAGCGGCGCGGGGTCGACATCTCGCTCGCGTCGCGGGAGCTGCCCCCCGAGTAGCGTGGGGTTCCTGCGCCGCAACGGAGGCGGAGGTGGCGGGGCGCCGCTCACGCGGATCTTCTTCGCCACCGACATCCACGGCTCGGAGCGCTGCTTCCGCAAGTGGCTCAACGCCGGCCGCGTCTACGACGCCAACGTCATGGTCCTCGGAGGCGACATCACCGGCAAGTCGCTGAAGCCGCTGTGCCGCGTCGACGGCGAGACCTGGCAGGGAGAGGTCGGCGGCCGCCAGGTGCAGGCCCGCGACGACGAGGAGCTCCAGGCCCTGTGCCGGCAGATCGCCGACCGTGGCGCCTACGCGCGGCTGAGCTCGCCGGAGGAGCGCGAGGAGCTCGCACGCGACCCCGCCGCCTTCGAGCGGGCGTTCGACGAGGCGATCCGCGAGCGCGTCGAGCAGTGGGTGGCGCTGGCCGACGAGCGCCTCAAGGACAGCGGCATTGCCGCCTTCGCCATGCTCGGCAACGACGACGACGAGGAGCTCGCGGACATCCTCCGGACCTCGCAGTCGCTCACCTACGCCGAGGACGGGATCGTCGAGCTCCCCGGCGGGCACGAGATGGTGTCGCTCGGGTACTCGACGCCGACGCCGTGGAACACGCCCCGCGAGTGCTCGGAGGAGGAGCTCGCGCGGCGCATCGGCGCGCTTGCCCGTGGTCTCGAGCGTCCCGAGGCGGCGGTGATGAACCTGCACTGCCCGCCCCGCGACACCAACCTCGACCAGGCACCGCAGCTCGACGAGAACCTGCGACCGGTCGTCACCGCCGGCGGCTTCGCCGTCATGTCGGTGGGTGCCGCCGCGGTGCGCAGCGCAATCGAAGAGTCGGGCGCCGCCCTCGGGCTCCACGGGCACGTGCACGAGTCGCCCGCCGGGCAGATGATCGGCACCACCATGTGCGTGAACCCGGGCTCGGAATACGGTGAGGGCATCCTCCGCGGGGCGATCGTCGACCTCGCCGAGGACGGCACCGTGAAACGCTGGCAGATCACCCAGGGATGACGATGCTCATCGACGAAGGCATGCAGCTGGCCCAGGCCGCCGAGGCCGAGGGGCTGCAGGTGCGCCTGCTCGGCGGCGTCGGGGTGGTGGCTCACTGCCCGCACGTGCTGGCGGGACAGCCCCACCGCGAAATCGCCGACATCGACGTCGCCGTACCGAGGCGCGACGCGCGTAAGCTCACCGCCTTCCTCGAGGGCCGCGGCTACGAGGCTGAGAGGCGCTTCAACGCCCTGCACGGCGACACGCGGATGATCTTCCACGGACCGGAGGGCAAGCTCGACGTGTTCGTCGGCTCCTTCACCATGTGCCACGCGCTGGACTTCAACGACCGGCTCGCGCTCGACTTCCCGGCCCTGACCGCGACCGACCTCCTGCTCACCAAGCTCCAGATCGTCGAGCTCAACGCCAAGGATGCCCACGACGCCTCGGTCCTGCTCTCCGAGCATCCGATCGAGGCCGGCGACGGTGACCACATCGACGGCGCCTACGTGGCGCGCCTGACCGGCGACGACTGGGGCCTGTGGCGGACGGTCACGGCGACGCTCCACCGCCTGTCCGAGCTCTATCCGGCGGTCGCCGATCGCTGCCGCCAGCTCGGCGACGTGATCCAGGCCGCGCCCAAGTCCCGGCGCTTCAAGCTCCGCGCCCGCGTCGGCGAGCGCGTGCGCTGGTACGAGCTGCCCGAGGAGACCGAGGTGGCTTAGCGCGCAGCGCTAGCGCGCCAACGCAGGTGCGAGCAGGCGGTGGACCTTGAGCCCGAGCCCGAGCTGCTCGCGATCCCCGCACACGGTGGGGTCGAGGCCGGTGAGCTCGTGGATGCGCTCGAGGCGGTGCATGACCGTGTGGCGGTGGGTGAAGATGGCCGCCGCCGTGGCGTTCATGTTGCAGTTGGAGTCGAGGTAGGCCCACAGGGTGTGGACGAGCTCGGTCTGGTTGAGGTCGTCGTAGCGGACGACCGAGGCGACCGTGGTCTCGTAGAACTCGTGCACCTCGTCGGGGTGGGAGGCGAGCACTCGGAAGAGGAGCTTGTAGATGCCGCGCCCGATCTCGTGGGTGATCACCGTGCCCGAGTGCTGGAGCGCCTCGAGCACGAGCTCGGCCTCGCGGACCGCACAGCCGAGCTCGGCCGGATCGGCATGGAAGCTCGACATCCCCACCATGCCATAGCGCTGCAGCCGGGCCGCCAGGCGCCGGGCGAGGGCCATGCTCGATTCCCCCGCGCTCACCGCGCCGTCGCCGGCGCTCATCGCCGGCAAGGCCGCGTACACGCGGGGACGGGCGTCGGGACCGGCGCCGTCGAGCTCCTGCGCCAGCGCGCCCGGATGCTCGGCGGTGATCATCGCCACCACGAGCCGGGGCCGGTCGACGGTGAGCTCGGCGCACAGGATCACCGCCCCGCCCGAGAGGTCGCAGCGCAGGCGCGCGGCGCGGCGCACGATCTCGGGGCCGGTGAGGTCGGTGCGGGAGCGAAGCTCCTCGAGCAGCGAGCCGCGGAGGTTGTGTTCGGTCTCCTCCTTGGCGTCCTCGACCGCCAGCGCGGTGAGCGCGGCGGCGGCGGCGGCGCGGAGGAACTCCGACGCCTCGAGCCGAGGCGCGGCCTCGGCGCGCAGCAGCGCGACCACGCCGACGATCTCGTCGCGGAAGCGGATCGGCGCCTCGGCCACCACCTCGACGGGCACCGCCGACGGCCGCCCGCGTACGCGTTCCTCGACCCACCGCTCGAGCGCCACGAGCGTGCCCGGGGAGCGAACGCCGCGGGGCGCGCAGGCGACACCGAGCCGCGGGATGAGCACCGCGACCGGCCCACCCGCGGCCGTGCTGGCCAGCTCGGCCACCCGCTCGAGGCCCTCGCCGTCGAGCACGGCGTCGAGCATCGCGGCGTGGGTCTCGCTCAGAATGAGGAGGAAGCGGGCCTGATCGTCGAGGGGTACCGCCGGCGCACGACCCGGAAACTGAACCTCGGCGACCCGCGTGGTCATACCAAACAGTATGTCCGCCGCACCGGCGGACGCTCATTGGCCCCGTGGCCAATTTGCGTGGCCATTGTCTTAGCCGTCTGGCTTGTCCGACGCACCGGAATCCTCCTCAGGGGAGGGGCCGTCGGTGGACGGAAGGGCCCGATGCCCGATCCGCCCCTCGGTCACCAGCGTGCCGAGCACGTCCATGATCGCGCGGCAGCCGAGCTGAGCGGTCATGTCGCTCACGTCGTAGGGCGGAGCGATCTCCACCACCTCCATCCCGCAGATCCCCTCGCGCGCGATCATCCGCAGCGCCTTGAGCGCCTCACGGGGCAGCAAACCGCCCGGCTCCGGGGAGCCCGTCCCGGGGACGAAGCCGGCGTCGATCGAGTCGATGTCAAAGGACAGGAACACCGCCTTGGCGTCCTTCCACGCGACCTCGAGCGCAATCTCCACCGCCTTCTCGACGCCGATCTCCTCGACGTCGTGGATGGTGATCGCCGTGGTCCCGCGCTCGCGGGCGACCTTGAGCCCGGGCCGCGATCCGTACCAGCCTCCGATCCCCATCTGCACGAGGTTGCTCGGCGGGGCGTTGGGGATGTTGGTGGCGTGGAACCACGGCGTGGTGTGCATCCGCTCATCCATGTCGCGTTCCTGGATGTCGATGTGGCGGTCGAGGTGGATGATCCCCACGTTGCCGTCCACGTACTTGGCCATCGCCCGGACGTCGGGATAGCCGAGCGAGTGGTCGCCGCCGATGATGATCGGGAACACTCCGGCCTCGAGCACGTGCGAAACGGCTCGGTCGACCTGGTCGAAGGACTTCTCGATGTTGGAGGGGATGACGAACACGTCGCCCACGTCGCACACGTCGAGCTCCTCGACGAGGTCACACCCCATGTCAAGGCTGTAGCCGTCGTAGAGCGCCGAGATCCGCCTCACCGCCTGCGGGCCGAAGCGGGCGCCGGCACGGTAGGTGGTGCCCATGTCAAAGGGCGCCCCGACGATCGCGACCTCGTACTTGGAGACCTCGTGGATGTTCTCGCAGTAGGGCGCGCGCAGGAAGGTGTTGATGCCGGCGAAGGCGGGCTGGCCGCCGCGGGCGAAGGTCGAGATCGTCCGGTCGTTGACCGAGGGGGCGGCCTCGAGACCGAGTTCGAGCCCCCGCTCGACCGCCTCGCGCTGCTTCTTGTCGGGGATGTCGGCCAGGCGCCGGAGCATCCGCATGCCCTGAAGTCGCGAGCGGTCAACGCCGCCACCGGAGCCTCCACGGGAAGCGTCTCCCATCGTGCAGACAACTATAGGACAACCTGGCGTGGCGTGTAACGCCCCGGGCCTGAATGTCACAGTCTCGGCTGTCCTGTGAAGAAAGCATGATGAGACGACTTCGGCCGAGGTCCGACGGGGAGCTGATCGCCGCCACGCCTGACGATCCTCAGGCGTTCGGCGAGCTCTACCGCCGTCATGAGCGAGTCGTGCTCGCGTTCTTTCTCCACTGGTGTCGGTCACCGGAGGTGGCGGCCGACCTGATGGCCGAGACGTTCGCCGCAGCCTTTGCGTCGCTGGCGAGGTACGAGCCCGAGCGCGGCGAGCCGCGAGCGTGGTTGTTCGGGATTGCGCACAACATCCTCGCCCGGAGCATCCGGCGCGGCCGTGTGGAGGACGAGACGCGCCGTCGGCTGGGCATGTCGGCCCTGGTGATCGATGACGATGCGCTGGAACGCGTCGAGGCGCTCGCCTCGATGGATGGCTCATCGCTCGCGGCGCTCACCGGCCTGCCGGACCTTCTCCGCGAGGCGGTGTCCGGACGCGTGCTCGAAGAGCGGGAGTATCGCGAGCTCGCCGGCGCGCTCGCCTGCTCGGAGAGCGTCGTTCGTCAGCGGGTCAAGCGCGGGCTTGCCCGGATCCGTGACCGCCTGGAGGTCGAGCAATGACGATCTTTCCCGAGCTCGAGCAGCAATTCGTCGAACTGGCCGAACGAGCCTCCGGTGCTCGTCGCGATCGGCCACAGCGTTCGTCGGTTCCTCGCTTCCTCGGCCGCCTTCCCGCGATTCTCGCCGCGACGGCGGCTGTGGGTGTGACAGTCGCGATCGCGCTGGCCGCGGTGCTCTTTCTTCGCCCGGCTCATCACCGCGCTCCGGTCACCGCGGGGGTAAGCGAGGCGTCACTTCTGGCGCAGTACTCGGTTCTGCGCCGCCCTCAGACGGCGGCTGACCGCGCCGAGGCCGGCTCACCTCCGAGCCTGAGTCAGGACATGGGCTTCGGCGCGAGCGGTGGCCGGCGCGGGGGTGGAACCCTGCACTACCGGGTGCGGATCACAGGGTTACCTCGCTACCACGGCGTGCCTGGCCTCACCCGGGTCATCCACGCCGACGGGGTGACCGTCTCGCTGTTCGTCGAGCGCCTCACGCCGTCCCGGACGCTTCCCAAGGCGACCGTCACGGGCAACGACCCCAAAGGCGCGGCGCGCCAGATCACGCGCCAGCGCCTGCTCGTGCTTCAGCGCATGGCAAATTCACGCGCCGGCTACTCGCTGTGGGCGCGCGTCGGCGCTTCCGGCCGTCCTCGCCTGATCGCCCCCGGTCCTACGGTCGGCGGGGGACGCGGGGGCCGATTCACAGCGCAAACCGGCGCCTTGTGGGGCGTGGCCACGGCCTCGCTCCCTGGTCCTCGTGGTCGGATCGTCGCGATCGAACCGGACGGCGTCGCCCGTGTGAGCTGGAGCTGGCCGCGCGAGTTCGACTCGCACGCACTTTCCTACGACCCCAAGGTGACGATCGCCGCTGGCGTGCACGACAACGTGGCCGTCGCCCTCGCGCCGGCGCGTTTCGCCTCGGTCGAGCAGATCGCTCCCGAGATGGTCGTGCGCTACGCGCTCGATGGCAGCGTGCTCGCGCGTCTCACCGACCCGAGCAACAGCCCTGCGGTCTACCTGGGGACGACCTGGGACGGGCAGATCCCCGGACCCCAGACAGCCCTGTCACGTCGCGCGGAGCGCAATCCGGCGACACCCAACCGCCTCGTCCTGGTTCCCAGTCTCGTGACGCTCAGGTCGGTCAGGCTCGGCCCGGGCCCCCGGCTCTTCTTCACCGTGTTGCTCAACCACCGCGGTTACTTCCTTCGCTTGAGCGGCGGACCGCGCCCCGGCTGCGTCTCCGCAAATCCGCAGGCCTCGAGCGGACCGGGCTACGGAGAGATCCTCCGCCCCGGCGATGAGCCCACGGTCCGCGGCGACACCTACCTCGCCGGCGGTCCCGTGGGCGTCATCAAGTGTCCCGGCGCCTACCGTGTCAGCATCTCGGTGCTGGGTCGACGCGGGCAGCCCTATCGGCCGTTCGGATCGGCGACGTTGACGGTGCGCTGAGGTCAGGCAGCTGCCGAAGCTGCCGACCGGAAGTAGTGTCCCTGTTCGAGGTCTGCGATCAGCCCGGGATGGGTTGGTTGCCAGTGCAGCAGCTCGCGGGTCAGCGCACTTGACGCCGGGCTGTCACTGCCGATGAAGCCGGCCATCCAGGTGAAGTGCTCGGCTGCGTCCTCGGGAGAGACGGAGACCACCGGCACGTCGAGACGGCGCCCGATCACCTCGGCGATGTCGCGGATCGGCACACCCTCGTCGGCGACCGCATGCAGCGTCGATCCGGCCGGGGCATGCTCGAGCGCGAGCCGGAACAGCCGGGCCGAATCGAGGCGGTGCACGGCGGGCCAGCGGTTGGCGCCGTCGCCGATGTGGCCGGAAACGCCCTTCTGGCGGGCGATCCCGACGAGCGTCGCCATGAACCCGTTATCGCCGTCGCCGTGGTTCGTCGGCGGAAGTCGCATGATCGACGAGCGGACCCGGCGCGAGGCCAGGGAAAGCACGAACTCGCTGGTGGCCCAACGCGCCTGGGGACCGGCGCCCCACGCGGCGCGAGCCGGGTCGGGCTCGTGTCCGTCCCGCTCGGTGGCCACGCGTCCCGGTGCGACCCCGAGGGTTCCCGAGGCGACGATCAACGGCCGGTCCGAGCCGGCCAGCGCCTCGCCGAATGTTTCGACGGCGCGACGGTCGGCGTCGGCGGCGCCCTCGAAGTTCCCGGAGAAAGCGAGGTCGTGCTTGAACGCGAGGTGGATCACTCCTTCGGACGCGGCGGCGGCATTCCGGAGGCTGTCGAGGTCGTCGAGCGTCCCGCGGTGTACCTGCGCTCCGGCGGCCGTGAGAGCGGCGGCCGAGGCATCGGAGCGGGCAAGGCCGATGACGTCATGGCCTGCGCCGATCAATTCGGGAACGACGGCCGAGCCGATCCAGCCGGACGCGCCGGTGACGAATACGCGCATGAGAGGACCTCCAGGTGGTGACCGTCGTGCTCGCACTTGTACGTGCGCAACGGCCTGATGTCAGTTACTGTCGTCAGGCTAGCACATCGATGTCAGTGGCTGTCGTCGGTTAGGATCGGGGCATGGGTCGATGGCAACCAGACGCACGCGGCCGGCTTATGAAGGCAGCGATCGAGCTCTACGGCGAGCGCGGGTACGAGCAGACCACCGTGGTGGAGATCGCCAAGCGGGCCGGGCTCACCGAGCGGACGTTCTTTCGGCACTTCGCCGACAAGCGCGAGGTTCTCTTCGCGGGGATGACCTCTCTGGAGGAGCTGCTCGTCGCCGCCGTCGCCAACGCCCCCGATGGCGCGGCGCCGATCGACGCCGCGATCGCCGGTGTCGAGGCGGCCGGCGCCGCGATTCAGGAGGGAGGAGACCTTCCGCGCCTGCGCGCGAGGATCATCGCCACGAGCGTGGAGCTCCAGGAACGTGAGCTGGTCAAGCTCTCCTTACTCGCCTCGTCGACCGCCCGCGAGTTGCGGCGACGCGGCGTCCCCGACCCCGCCGCCAGCCTCACCGCCGAGGCCGCGATCGCCGTCTTCAGGGTCGCGTTCGATCGGTGGGTCAACGACGCCGACGAGCACGACCTGCCCCACCTCATTCGCGCCTCGCTCGACGAGTTGAGAGCGGTGACCGCGGGCCACTAGACACTAGGCCCGCCGGTTACTGCTGCGCGGCGCCGGACATCCGCGCGCCCAGCGCCATCAGAGCGCCTACCGGGCGCACCGCGACGGTAAAGGTGCTGATGCGGTCGTTCCCGTCGAGCTCAATGAGGTCAACGCCACGCAGGGTTGCCTGCCCGACCTTCGCTTCGAACACGAGGCCGAACAGCGGCGTCTCACCGACGCCGTCCGTCTCGACGAGAAGGTGGGTGTGGCGAAATGCGTCGCACGCCCCTTCCACAGCACGGAGAGCAGCCGCGACCGCGTCTCTCCCGATCACGGGATCATCGCTCGCGGGGTTGAGCATGACGACGTCAGGAGCCAGCTCCACGGCAGCAGCGTCAGCATCGCGAGCCCGGGAGGCGGCGAGGAATCGCTCGACGGCGTTCACCGCGCAAATGATCGCGCATGATCGGGTCGCTGCTTCGGTCAGGCCAGGCGATCTGCGCCCGACGGCGGCGGTTCCACCAGCCCATAGTCCCCGTCGTGGCGCAAATAGAGCACCTTCCCGCGACCGTCGGCCGCATCGATGAAGTAGAGGAAGCGGTGGTTGAGCACGTCCATCTCGTCCCGCGCGATGGTGAGCGGGATTGGCTCCGGATAGCGACTCGGCTCTGTCACGACGATGTCGTTCTCATCCGCCAGCGGACTCCCGGGCGGGTGGAGCAAGCCGATGCGCCCGTCATCGCGTCGGTACACGACGACATCCTCTCCCGTCCGCGCATGGCGAAAGAGCAGGAACTCGAGATCCAAGTCGAGCAGGTCCGCGACCGCATCGAGCGTCGACTCTGGGAACGGATACGCGGTCCGCTGCGGGATGATGTCGCGCAGGTCCGGGCGCTTGAAGCTCGGCCGCGGGCGGTGCTTGGGCTCATGGGCGAGGTGGGCAAGCGCCCTCTGAAGCGCACGCCGGTCGTTGCGCGGCGCCATCTGAGGGTCCGCTCCGCGGCGCATCTGGCGCTCCAGGCGGTCGGCGGCTTCAGTCGCCGCCTCGAGTGCGTCGGCCCCGGTGGCGTGCGCAGCCAACTGCCGGCCGTTGAAGACCAGCGATGCGTCGGCCACCCATCGCGGGCGGGCGTTCCTCGTCGCCGGGAGCCGGAGGCTGAGGCGTAGATCCTCGATTGGCTCATCTGCATCGCGCTCGAGGCTCGCGAACCGTTCGCGAATCACCACCCCCTCAGTCGGCGCAAGATCCTCGGGCGCGTCGACCTCGATCGACATCGTTGCCGGATCACCGTTCACTTCCGGGTAAGTAGGACGGCTGACGGCAGCGAAAAGCGCCGAGGTCGCCGAACGCCGCCCGCGGAGAGCGGCGTTGCGTCGCTCAGTCCGGCTCAGGCGGCCTCACCATCCCCTCGCTCCTCGGCGCGGGCAGCGGCTCGCTCGCCCCCGCCCGCTTGGCACCGGGAGCGGGATCCTCAACATGGCCCGCCAAGTGGGAACCGTCCTCGGCGTGGCCGGGCTCGTGGCCGTCCTCGCCCACCTCTCGCCCGTCGATCCGCTCCCCGGCTACCGCCACGCGGTAGTGCTCATCATCGCCTTCTTCCTAGGCGCAGGGACGATCGCCGCACTGTTCCTCACCGGGCGCCCAGCGGCGACCCCGGCCCCGGCGCGGAGCTCAGCGAGAGCG
>DASZMD010000118.1:0-1503 GCA_035551955.1 Solirubrobacteraceae bacterium
CTCTCTACAGCCGCTCGACGACCTCGTCCAGCGGCTTGCGATCGGCGCGCGCGAGCCACTCCTCGGGCGAGCGGCGGGCCGGGTCACGCGGCCGCGCGGGATAGCCGAAGGTCAGCACGTTCACCGGCTGCTCGCCCGCGGACACCCCGAGCGCGCCCGCCATCGCCTCGGAGTCGGCGACGCCGTTGGGGCACGCGCCGATGCCGTCGTTCCACGCCGCCAGCATCATGTTCTGCGCGGCGCGGCCGGCGTCGAGGCTCGTCGGCCCCTTCCCCGTGACGGTGATGGCAATCACCAGGGCGGCGCCGTGGACGTTCTCGGGCGCGTAGACGGACGCGGCGACCTTATCGCGCACCTCGGGGTCCTCGACGACGAGGAAGCGCCACGGCTGGCGGTTCTTGGAGCTCCCGGAGATGCGGCCCGCCTCGAGGATCGTCCGGACCTCGTCCTCGGGTATCGGGCGATCAGCGTAGTCACGCACTTCGCGCCGGCTGGTGATGGCAAGGAGGGTGTCCATGGGGTAAGGGTAGTTAACCCGAGCCGCCGGTGGTGGCTCTAGGGTGGCGTGATGACCACGACGCACGCCTACGAGGTGATCGTGATCGGGGGCGGGGCGATGGGATCGGCCACGGCATGGCGGCTGGCGGAGCGTGGGGTCGATGCCGTGCTGCTCGAACAGTTTGCCGTCGGTCACGATCGCGGATCCTCGCGTGGCCCCACCCGGATCTTCCGCCACGCCTACGCCGACCCGGACTACGTGCGGCTCATGAGCGGTGCGCTTTCCCTGTGGGGCGAGCTCGAGGCCGCGTCGGGCGAGAGACTGCTGCGTTACACGGGCGCCGTCGACATCGGCGCGCATGTCAAGGACTGCGCCGAAGCGATGCGCGAGGCGGGGATAGCTTACGAGCGGCTGGAACCAGCGGCCGCCTCCTCAGCCTTCCCGGCGGTGCGCTTCGAGCCCGACGACCAGATCATGTACCACGCGGACGCGGGCATCTGCCTCTCGGCCCGGACGCTCGCGGCGTGCGCCCGGCTGACCCGGGCCAAGGGCGTCGAGATCCGCGAGCAGGCTCGGGTGGAGCGGATCGCGCGAGACGGCGACGGGGTCGTCGTGCACACTGCGGCGGGGCCCGTGCATGGCGACGTCGCCGTCCTCGCCGTCGGAGGCTGGGCCACCCGCTTCCTCCAGGATCTGGGAATCGGCGTGGGTGTGGCACCGTCCTCGACCCACGTCGCCTACTACGCGGCCGCGCCCGGCGAGCCCGACCAGGTCCCCGCGGTGATCGAGCAGTCGCTGGACCAGCCGGGCTGGTACGCGTACGTGGTGCCCAGCGAGACCCCGGGAAGCGGCGTCAAGATCGGCCAGTTCTGGCGCGAGCAGTCCGCGCTCGATCCCGACGAGCGCACGCTCGAGGTCGACGAAGCGATCATCGCCCTCCACTCGGCTTACGCCAAGCGCCGCCTCCCCACCCTCGACCCGATGCCGGTCCGGAGTGAGAGCTG
>DASZMD010000119.1:0-3928 GCA_035551955.1 Solirubrobacteraceae bacterium
GCCGCCACGCTGATCGGCGGATCCTACTCCGGCGCCCCGGCCACCGCTGGTTCGTTCTAGTGTTGCTGGCCACATGACGATCGAGAGTGGCTTCCAGCGCCCGCCCACCCCGCCCGGTTTCGACCGCTCGCGGGCGGCGGAGCGCGCCGCCGACCCTCGCGGGTGGAGCTACCCTGACGCGGCGCGCGAGGCGGTGCACCGTGTGATCGCCGAGCGCCGTGACATCCGCCGCTTCCGGCCCGACGAGATCCCCGCCGACGTGCTCGACCGCGTCCTCGCGGCCGCCCACCAGGCGCCCTCGGTGGGACTCATGCAGCCGTGGCGCCTGATCGTCGTCCGCTCACTCCAGACGCGGATCGCCGTGCGCCGCCTCGCCCAGCGCGAGCGCCTGCGCCAGGCCGAGCGCTTCGACGCGCGAGCGCGTCAGTTCCTCGACCAGAAGATCGAGGGCATCGTCGAGGCGCCCCTCGGCGTGTGCGTGTGCTGCGACCACGGCGACCCCGACGTCGAGGTGCTCGGGCGCGCGACGATCCCCCATACCGACGTGTACAGCACGGCATGTGCGATCGAGAACCTGTGGCTCGCCGCGCGCGCCGAGGGCCTCGGCGTGGGCTGGGTCAGCTTCTACCGAGAGGATGACCTGCGCGCCGTGCTCGGAATCCCGGCCGCGGTCGATCCGGTCGCCTACCTGTGCGTGGGGTGGCCGGACGAGCGCCCCGCCCGGCCGGGCCTCGAGTCGGCGGGCTGGTCGGCGCGCATGCCGCTGAGCGACGTGGTCATGGAGGAGCGCTGGCGTGGGGAGGAAGGCGCGGGGGCGGCTGAAGGCGGGGGGATGGCGGAGGCCGCGGGGGGGGCTGAGGTCGCGGGGGCGCCCGCTGCCGGCGCGCCGGACGCCGCCGCGCCCGCCAAAGCCGCCGCGCCCGCCGCCTCCGCGCCGCCCGCCGCCTCCCCGCGAGCCCCCGATCGCGCCGCGGCGATTGCCGCGCGCGATCGTCTCGACCGGCTCGTCAAGCCGGCCGGCAGCCTCGGCGCGCTCGAGCCGCTGATCGAGCGCTGGGCGCAGATCACCGGCGCCCCGCCCCCGGCGCGCGTGCGGGCCGGGGTGCTCGTGTGCGCGGGAGATCACGGTCACGTGACCCACGGCACGAGCCTGTTCGACGCCGCGGTGACGGCGCAGGTGGCGGCGGCGGCGGCGCGCGGGGAGACGGCGATCGGCGTCCTCGCCCGCCGCGGGGGCCACGAGCTCATCGTCGCCGACCTCGGCCTCGCCGGCCCGACGCCCGCCGGGGTCAGGGACGTCAAGGTCGCCGCCGGGAGCGCGGACATGACGCGGGGCCCGGCGCTGCGAGCGGACGAGCTCGAGGCCGCGCTGGAGCGCGGGGCGGAGCTCGCGCGCGAGCTCGCCCACACGGGCGTCGACTGCCTCGTGCTCGGCGAGATCGGGATCGGCAACACCGCTACCACGGCGGCGCTCGCCGGCGTGCTCACCGGCGCCTCGCCGGAGCTCACCGTCGGGCGGGGCACGGGGCTCGACGCCGCCGGACTCGAACGCAAGCGCGCCGTGGTGGCGGCCGCGCTCGCCGAGCACGGGACCGGCTTGCCGGCGCGCGAGGCGATGCGCGCGGTGGGCGGCCTCGAGCTCGCGGCGCTCACGGGCGCGGCGCTCGAGGCGGTGCGCCTGCGCCTGCCCGTCCTCCTCGACGGTTACGCGGTGACGGTGGCCGCGCTCGCCGCCGTCCGGCTCGACGCCGCCGCCGGCGAGGTGCTGATCGCCAGCCATCGCTCGGCGGAGCCCGGGCACGCGCTGGCCCTCGACGAGCTCGGGCTCGAGCCGCTGCTCGACCTCCGCCTGCGCCTGGGGGAGGCGTCCGGGGCGCTCATCGCCCTCCCTGTCATCGAGGCCGCGGGGGCGCTCCAGGCCGGGATGGCGACGTTCGAGGAGTCCGGCGTTGCTCGAAGCGCCGGCTGAGCCTCAGGGGGCGATCCGGGCGGCCTGGTCCGGACTCGCGGGGGCGATCACCTTCCTCACCATCGTCCCGCTTCGCGGGGGCGGAGACATGCGCCGCGCCGCCGGCTGGTTCCCCGTCGTGGGCGCGGCCGTGGGCGCGCTCGCGGGCGGGGTGCGGGCCGGGCTACAACCTCTCCTCGGCGCCGCCCCCGCCACCATCCTCGCCCTCGCCGCGCTCGTCGTCGTCACCGGCGCCCTCCACCAGGACGGTCTTGCCGACACCGTCGACGGGCTCGGTGTGCGCGGCGACCGCGGACGCCGGCTCGCGGTCATGCGCGACTCGTCGATCGGCGTCTTCGGGGCCCTCGCCCTGATCGGCTGGGCGCTGCTCTTCGTCGCCGTGCTCGACCGGCTGAGTGTGGCCCGGGCGCTCGAGGCTTTGATCGCGGCCGCTGCCCTCGGGCGCTGGGCGGCCCTCGTCCACGCGCGCGGGGCGCCCCCGGCGCGAGCCGAGGGGCTCGGGGCCGGCTTCACCGTCGGGCGCACGGCACTGGCGCTGGCGAGCATCGTTGCGGTGGGCATCGCGCTCGCGCTGTGCGGGATCGGGCCCGGGCTCGCGGCCGTGGCGGCGGCCGCGGCCGTCGCCGCGCTATCGGTGATGCACGTCCGGGTCACCCTCGGCGGTCGCACCGGCGACACGCTCGGGGCCACGGTGGCACTCGCCGAGGTGGTGGTGTGCGCCGTTCTGCTCGCCGTGTGGCGCGGCTGACGCGAGCCCGCCCCGAGCCTCGAAGGCGTTCAGGCATCCGGCCGAGCAGAAGTGGAAGGTGCGGCCGTTGACGTGGGCGCGGAGCGCGGCGGCCCGGTCGACCGTCATCCCGCACTCCGGATCGGTCGCCCCGCGGCGCATGGTCAGCGCGAAGAGGGAGACGAAGATGATCGAGCCGAGGACGTTGAGCACGAGCTTGTAGTCGACGGCCAGGTGGCCGAAGACATCGGCGCGGGTGGGACGGGCCCCCGTGGGCACGAGGCCGGCGAGCCCGAACAGGCCGTTGATGATCAGAGCAGCGACGATCATGGTCACGAGCATGAGGGCGACGATGCGGACGGTGAAGCGGCCGCCGTAGTACTTGCGGTAGATGATGATGATGGGGAGGACGATGAGGTCGGCGAAGAGGAAGGCGAGCACGCCGGCGAAGGAGATCCCGCCCGACCACAGGACGGCGGCGAGCGGGACGTTGCCGACCGAGCAGACGAAGCTGGCGACGGCGACGAGCGGGCCGACGATCACGTTCTCGATCGTGGGCAGGGGCTGCGGGGCGTGCCGGATGAAGAGCGAGGCGAAGAAGCCGTTGCCGAACTGGGCGATGAAGCCGGCGAGGAGAAAGCCGATGATCACCTCGCGGTAGACCATCTGCCAGTCGTTGCGGAAATTGTGGGCGACGGGCGACCACGCCGCGGGGCTCCTCAGGCGCCGGCGCCAGGGCACGTCGGTGTCGGCCATGTGATGTTGGTGGCCGGTGGCGGCACGCGCCGCGTGCTCGCGGGCGTGTGCCTCGAGGGCGGGGGAGACGAACTTCCTGAGCAGTACCGTCATGAGGACGATCATCGCGATGCCGCCGAGGTACTCGGCGAGGGTGAACTGCCAGCCGATGATGACCCAGAGCACGAGACCGAGCTCCCACACGAGGTTGGTGGAGGAGAACTGGAAGGCGAGGGCGCTGGCCGCGGAGGCACCCTTCTCGAACAGGGACTTGGCGATCGCCACCGCGGCATAGGAGCACGAGGACGACGCGGCGCCGAGGGCGGTGGCGAGGGCGATGGGCCGCGGCCCCGAGCCCGACAGGGCGCGCTCGATCCGCCGGCGCGGCACCCACGCCTGCACGAGGGCCGAGATCGCGAACCCGAGGGCGAGCGCCCACCACACCTCCCACGCCATCAGGAAGGCGTCCCTGAGCCCGTGCCAGAGCACGGTCGGGA
>DASZMD010000120.1:0-8207 GCA_035551955.1 Solirubrobacteraceae bacterium
GGCCCTGGGCCATGAGGGTGACGAGCAGGTGCCCGAGGATGTCCTCGCGCACATGGACGGCGCGCTGGATGTTGGCTGCGATGCGCCCGACGACGCCGGCCGCCGCCTCAGACTCGTGCGGCGCGACCGGCGGTAGCTCCAACGGCTCCATCCGCTTCCTCCCTGGGGTCGCCGGCTCGCGTCGCGGCCGTCCTGAGGCGCTCCACCTCGTCGAGCACGGCCGCCGCCACCTGCGCCTTGCTCGCGCGCGCCACCAGGCGCTCTCCCCCGGCGGTGACGATCGTCACCTCGTTCTCGGGCACGTCGAACCCGATGTCCGAGCGGGAGATGTCGTTGACCACCACCGCATCGAGGCGCTTGCGTTCGAGCTTCTCGCGCGCGTAGGCGAGCGCGCTCGGGGAAGGCGCCTGCGCCACATGCTCGGCGGCGAACCCGACGACGAGCTGCCCCGGGCGCCGCCGCCCGGCGAGGGCGCTGAGGATGTCCTCGGTGGGCTCGACCTCGATCGCTCTCGTCCCCGCCCCGGGGGCGTCCTTCTTGAGCTTGTGGGCCACCGGTGCCGCGGGACGGAAGTCGGCCACGGCGGCGGCCATGAGCAGGAGGTCGGTGGACTCGAACTCGCGCTCGCACGCGGCGAGGAGCTCGGCGGCGGTGCGGACCGCGACGAGGCGCACGTTCGAAGGCGGCTCGAGTGCCACGTTGGCTTCGATCAGGGTGACCTCGGCGCCGCGGCGCCGCGCTTCGGCGGCGAGCGCGAAGCCCATGCGCCCCGACGAGCGGTTGCCGATGTAGCGCACGCTGTCGATCGGCTCGCGGGTTCCCCCGGCGGTGACGAGGACGCGGACACCGAGCAGCGACGCCGAGGCCGAGGTGCGGGCCACAGCAGACTCGCAGGCGGCGAGGAGCTCGGCGGGCTCGGGGAGGCGGCCGATCCCGTGCTCGCCATGGGAGGCAAGCTCGCCCTCGCCGGGCGCGATCACGGTCACGCCGCGCTCGGCGAGCACGCGCAGGTTGGCCTGGGTGGCCGGGTGCTCGTACATGCGGGCGTTCATCGCCGGCGCCACCACCACCGGGCAGGCGGCCGCGAGGGCGGCGGTGGTCAGGAGGTTGCCGGCGTGGCCGTGGGCGAGCTTGGCGAGGGTGTTGGCGCTCGCGGGGGCGATCAGGTAGACGTCGGCCCGCTCCACCAGAGCGAGGTGGCTGATCGGCGCCCGGTCGGGCACCGGCTCGCCGGGATACGCGCCCCGGGCGGGGTCGGCTTCGAACTCGTCGAGGAGGACCGGCGCGCCGGTGATCGCCTGGAAGGAGGCGGTGCCGACGAAGCGGGTGCTCGCCTCGGTCTGGATGACCCGCACCGTGTGCCCGCCTCGGACGGCGAGGCGGGCGGTCTCGAGCGCCTTGTATGCCGCGATCCCGCCGCTCACTCCGAGGAGCACCCGGGCCACGCGCGTGCTCCTACCGGTAGTGGTACTTCAGCTTGCCCTGAGCCACTTCCTCGAGAGCGATGGTGAGGTAGTTCTTCGAGCGGGTGTCGACCATCGGGGGCGGGAACTCGTCGAACGTGCCCTCCCCGAGGTTGTGGTAATACGAGTTGATCTGACGCGCGCGCTTGGCGGCGATGATCACGCTCGCGTAGTCGGAGTCCGCGTGCTCGATGAGCTTGTCGATGCGGGGAGAGATCAAGGGTTGGCGTTCCTTCTCATAGGGGGCGAGATAAGGGTAGCGACCGGGGGTCCAGAAGGCGAAAGCCTGCAGGCGCGCGACCGCGGCGTCAGCCGCCGAGCTTGCCGAGCGCGCCCTGGACGATGCCCACGAGCTGGTCGGTCGCCTCCTCGAGCCGGTCGTTGACGACCACGTGCCCGAACTCGGGCTGAGCCTCGAGCTCGCGGTCGGCAGTGCGCAGGCGCTCGTCGACCTGCTCGGGGGCGTCGGTCCCGCGGCCCACGAGCCGGGCGCGGAGGGCCTCGCGCGAGGGCGGGGCGATGAACACGGCAACGGCGTCGGGCATCGCCTCGCGGACCTGGCGGGCGCCCTGAACCTCGATCTCGAGCACCACCGGCGCGCCGGCCTCGAGCCGCCGCTCGAGCTCTGAGCGCAGGGTCCCGTAACGATTCCCCGAGTACGAGGCATGCTCGACGAAGCTCCCGGTGGCGGCGCGGCCCTCGAACTCGTCAGGCGTCATGAAGTGGTACTCGACGCCGTTGCGCTCGCCCGGGCGCGGGGCTCGGGTGGTCGCCGAGACCGAGAGCTCGAGCTCGGGGACGCGCTCGAGCAGCCCCCTGATCAGCGTGCCCTTGCCGACCCCGGAGGGCCCGGTGATCACGAAGACCTTGGCGTTCGTCACGCGTGGGCTAGCGCCGCATCAGCGCCACCAGCTCGGCGCGCTGGCGCTGCGAGAGCCCGCCGATGGTCTTGCTCGGCGAGATCCGGCACTGCGTGAGAATCTTGTTGACCTTGACTCGACCGTACTTGGGCACGGCGAGCAGGAGGTCGAACACCTTGGCGGTCTCGAGATACTCCGGCGGCTCGAGCAGGAGCTCGTGGATCGGCTGGCGTCCGGCCTTGAGATCGCGCTTGAGCTTGGCCCGTCGGGTGCGCACATCGTTGGCGCGCTGGAGGGCGTCCATCCTTTGCAGCAGCGACCGTTCCGGTGCAGCGATGTGCTTCGTGGCGGAGTCGCTGACCGGCGGCATGGGCGGCGAGTCTACATCTTGGGCGCAGGCGTTCAAGGGCTGTTCTCCACATTCGAGTCGACCTCAACCTGAGGTTGACACATATCGAGCCTGGTTACGGTAATCCATTTGCTTTGCAGGGGGTTTTATACGTTGTTAGCAATTAAGCGGCTTCTCCGTCAGCGAATTGCCGCTGTTTGCAGCGAGGGCCGCTAGCTCGTCGGAGATTCGCGCCCCCGCGGCCGGATCCCGGAAGCTCTCCGTCCCCACGGCGACCACCGCGGCCCCGGCGCGGATCAGGTCGAGGGCGTGGGATCCGCGCTGAACGCCGCCCATGGCGACGGTCGGGATGTCGAGCGCCGCGGCGACGGCGTGAACCTGGGCCAGGGCGACGGCGCGTACCGCCGGCCCCGAGACGCCGCCTGTCGTCCCCCCGAGCCACGGGCGCCCCGAGCGCGGATCGAGCGCCATGCCCCTGATCGTGTTAATCAGCGAGACGGCACTCGCGCCCGCGTCCTGCGCGGCGCGCGCCACCGCGACGACATCGGTGGCGTTGGGTGTGAGCTTGACGATCAGGGGCTTGTCGGTGATCGGGCGCACCCGGTGCAGGAGCGCGGCGGTCTCGCCGGGGTCGGCGCCCATCACCAGACCCGTCTCGACGTTAGGGCAGGACACGTTGAGCTCGAGCGCGGCGACCTCCTCCCGCTCGGAGAAGGCGCCCACAAGCTCGGCCACCTCCTCGCCGGTGAAGCCCATGACGTTGACGATCAGGGGCACGGGTAGCTCCGCGAGCTGCGGGAGGTCCTCGGCCAGGTAGCGCGCGAGGCCCTTGTTGGGGAGCCCGATCGAGTTGATCAGCCCCGCCGGGGTCTCCCACAGCCGGGGCGGCGGATTGCCCTCGCGCGGCGCCAGTGTCACCGTCTTGGAGATATAGGCAGCAAACGGGAAGCGCTCGAGGAGCGCGTCGCCGAACACGCGCCGGGCCGCGATGGCGTCGAAGGTGCCCGAGGCGTTGATGATCGGGTGGGCGAGCTCGATCCCGCACAGCTCGGTGCGCATGGCCGGCGAGCTCGCGCTCAATGCCCGGTCCCCGCCACCAGCGCCGTCTCGAGCTCCGCCGGAGCGCTCACCTAGTGCCCCGCTCCAGCCACCAGCGCCGTCTCGAGCTCCGCCGAGTCGAGCACGGGGCCGTCAACGCACAGGCGCACGTAGCCGCGGCGCGTCGGCACCACACACCCGAAGCAGGCACCGAAGCCACACGCCATCCCGGACTCGAGCGCGAGCTGCGCCGGCGTGGCGCGCGCGGAGCAGAGCGCGCGCACCGCTTCGAGCATGGCGGGCGGTCCGCACGCATAGACGACGGCGTGGCCGTCGCGATCGAGCTCCTCGCGCACGAGGTCGGTGACGAGCCCGTGGTGACCAACGCTGCCGTCGTCGGTGGCGACGCGCGCGTCGGCGAGCAGGCGCGCCCCCTCGGCGCGGGGGGCGTCGCGGAAGCCGAGGAGAGCCGGGGCGCCGCCGAGCTCGTCCTGCCAGATGGCCAGGGGCGCGATTCCCACCCCGCCGCCCACGAGGAGCGGTCGGCGGGCTTCGGACGGGGGCGCGAAGCCGATCCCCAGGGGACCCACGAGCAGGAGGTCCTCACCGGGCTGGAGCTCGCACAGGCGGTGGGTGCCGGGGCCGACGTCCTCGATCAGGAACTCGAGCCCGTGCCCGGCCGGGACGCGCAGGACGCTGAAGGCACGCGGGAGGAAGGGGCGTTCGCCCTCTCCCCCGCCCCAGCCTGCGGTGGCGAGCATGTAGAACTGACCGGCCGCGGGACGCGGGCCATCGGGATCGGCGCAGCGCAGGACCACGTAGGCGCCATATACGCGCCGCTCGATGATCCGGGCGGCCCGGCGGCCGAAGGGGGCGAGCACGCGCTGCGGCGCCGTCGCCGAGCTCATCGGATGCCGCTCGCGCGGGCGTGGATCTCCTGGAGCGACATGACCTCCGGCTCACCTCCGCGCGCGGCGGCGATGGCCCGCGCGGCGGCCATCCCGCCCGCCATGGTGGTGATGCAGGGGATGCGGCGGGCGATGGCGGCGGCGCGGATCTCGTAGCCGTCGGCGCGCGCGCCGGTGCCCACCGGAGTGTTGATGACGAGCTCGACGTCGCCGCGCTCGATCCAGTCAACGACATGCGGGGAGCCCTCGCCGAGCTTGTTGATCGTCTCCACCGGTATCCCGCTGCGGCGGATTGCCTGCGCCGTACCCCGGGTGGCGATGATCTCGAACCCCAGGTCGTGGAGCATCATCGCCACGCCCGTGGCCGCGGGCTTGTCACGGTCGGCGACGGTGATGAACACCGTCCCGTCGTCGGGGAGCTTTGAGCCGGCGGCCGCCTGGGCCTTGGCGAAGGCGGTGGGGAAGTCGAGGGCGATGCCCATAACCTCGCCGGTGGAGCGCATCTCCGGTCCGAGCAGCGAGTCGGCTCCGGCGAAGCGATCGAAGGGGAGCACGGCCTCCTTTACGCACACGTGACCGTTATTGGTGTCGGGGGGCAGGTCGAGGTCGGCGAGGCGCTCGCCGAGCATGATCCGGCACGCGAGCTTGGCGACCGGGAGTCCGATTGCCTTTGACACGAAGGGCACCGTCCGCGAGGCGCGCGGGTTCGCCTCGATCACGTAGAGCTCCTCGTTGTGGATCGCGTACTGGACGTTGAGGAGCCCGACGACGCCCAGGCCGCGGGCGATCCCCGCCGTCTGCTCGGAGACCTGGCGAAGCATGTCGGGGCCGAGGGCATGGGGCGGGAGCACGCAGGCCGAATCGCCGGAGTGGATTCCCGCCTCCTCGACGTGCTGCATGATGCCCGCGATCCACACCTGACCGCCGCCTTCGGCGTCGGTGCCGCCGTCGCACAGGGCGTCGACGTCGAGCTCGATCGAGTCCTCGAGGAAGTGGTCGAGATAGATGGGCCCCTTCGGGGCCTCGGTGTGGCCGGACCGCTCCAGGTAGTCGGCGAGGCCGTCGAGGTCATAGACGATCTCCATCGCCCGCCCGCCGAGCACGTAGCTCGGGCGCACGAGCAGAGGGAAGCCGACGTCGGGGGCGCGCTCGAGCGCTTCGGCCGCCGAATGCGCGGTCGCGTAGGGCGGCCCACGGTAACCGAGCCGGTCGAGCAGCTTCCCGAAGCGCGAGCGGTCCTCGGCCAGGTCGATCGCGTCGACGCTCGTCCCCAGGATGGGGATGCCGGCGGCCGCGAGGCCGGCGGCGAGCTTGAGCGGGGTCTGGCCGCCGAACTGGACGACCACGCCTTCGAGGGACCCGGTCGAGCCGCCTGAGGCGCCGCGCGGGCCGAGCGGCTCCCCGTTCTCCACCTCGCACACCGCGACCACGTCCTCCAGCGTCAGCGGCTCGAAGTACAGGCGGTCCGACGTGTCGTAGTCGGTCGAGACGGTCTCGGGGTTGCAGTTGATCATCACCGCGTCGCGGCCCGACTCGCGCACCGTCTGGGCGGCGTGGACGCAGCAGTAGTCGAACTCGATCCCCTGCCCGATCCGGTTCGGCCCCGAGCCGAGGATGACCACGCTCGAGCGCTCGCCGCGCTCCACCTCGTGCCGGCCCCCTGGTCCCGGACGCTCCCACCCCGAATAGAAGTACGGGGTGCGGGCAGCAAACTCAGCCGCACACGTATCCACCGCCCGGAACACGCGCTCGCCGGCGAAGGGAGCCTGCGGATCTGCCGCCAGCTCTGAGAGCTCGTGCAGGAACCACGGATCGATGCTCGTCAGGCGCTCGAGCTCGCCGACCGACACCCCGCGCCTGAGCGCCTCGAGCAGATGGTCGAAGCGCTCGGGTCCCGCGCGCTCGACAGCGGCGAGGAGCTCGCGCTCCTGCGCCGGGGGCCGTGGGGTGAGGTCGAGCTCGCGCGAGCGCAGCGCCTTGGCGAAGGCCTGCTTGAAGGTGCGGCCGATGGCCATCGCCTCCCCCACCGACTTCATGTGCGTGGTCAGCCCCTCCTCGGCGCCGGGGAACTTCTCGAAGGCGAAGCGCGGCCACTTGACCACGCAGTAGTCGATCGCCGGCTCGAAGCTCGCCGGCGTGGCGCGCGTGATGTCGTTGGGGATCTCCTGGAGCGTGTAGCCGACGGCGAGGCGGGCGGCGATCTTGGCGATCGGGAACCCGGTCGCCTTGCTCGCGAGCGCGCTCGAGCGCGACACGCGGGGATTCATCTCGATGACGACGATCTCGTCCGTCTCGCGATTGACCGCGAACTGCACGTTGGAGCCGCCGGTCTCCACCCCCACGGCGCGGATCACCGTGATCGCCTGGTCGCGCAGCGCCTGGTACTGACGGTCGGTAAGGCTCTGCTGCGGCGCCACGCACACGCTGTCGCCGGTATGCACCCCCATCGGATCGAGGTTCTCGATCGAGCAGATGATGACCACGTTGTCCGCGTGGTCGCGCATCACCTCGAGCTCGAACTCGCCCCATCCGAGCACGGACTCCTCGAGCAGGACCTGGCCGATGGGTGAGGCCGAGAGCCCGCGCGCAACCACGGCCTCGAGCTCTGCCTCGTTGCGCACCACTCCGCCTCCCGACCCTCCGAGGGTGAAGGCGGGGCGGACGATGAAGGGAACGCCGAGGGCGAGGACCGCCGCGCGCGCGTCGGAAACGCTGTGGGCGATCACGCTGAGCGGAACCCTGAGGCCGGCCGCGGTCATCGTGTCGCGAAAGCGCTCGCGATCCTCGGCGCAGTCGATGGCCTCGTAGTTGGCGCCGATGATCTCGACCCCGTAGCGCGCCAGGGTGCCGTTCTCGTGCAGGGCCTTGGCGAGGTTGAGCGCCGTCTGGCCGCCCATGGTGGGGAGTAGGGCGTCGGGGCGCTCGCGCTCGATGACCTGGGCGAGCGGGCCGGGGAGCAACGGCTCGACATAGGTGGTGGTGGCGACCTCGGGATCGGTCATGATCGTCGCCGGGTTGGAGTTGACGAGCACGACCTCGTAGCCCTCCTCGCGCAGCACCTTGCATGCCTGGGTGCCCGAGTAGTCGAACTCCGCCGCCTGACCGATGACGATCGGCCCCGAGCCGATGAGGAGGATCTTTTGGATGTCGTCGCGGCGCGGCATCGTCAGTGCCCCCCGGAGAATCGCCCGCTGGACGATTCTCCGATGCGATCGGCGCCGGCCGATCGCGCGATCTCGGCGACGAACCGGTCGAACAGGTACAGGGAGTCGTGCGGGCCCGGTCCGGCCTCGGGGTGGTACTGGACCGTCGACCCCTGAACGTCGCGCAGCGCGAGCCCCTCGACGGTGCGGTCGTAGAGATTGATGTGGGTGAGCTCGGCGGTCCCGAAGTCGGTCTCCCAGCGCACGGGCTCGTCCCCGGCGATGGTGCGCTCCCCGTCGGGGCCGAGGACCGCGAAGCCGTGATTCTGACTCGTGATCTCGACCCGGCCCGTGGTCAGGTCCTTGACCGGATGGTTGGCGCCGTGGTGGCCGAACCGGAGCTTGTAGGTCTGCAGGCCGACGGCTTGGCAGAGCAGCTGATGCCC
>DASZMD010000121.1:0-6940 GCA_035551955.1 Solirubrobacteraceae bacterium
CCCCAAGACCAGCCTCCTGTTCGGCGACGCCAAGGCCTCGGTCAGCGAAATCACAGCTGAGGTCCAAGCCCTATAGGTTTAACCGGCCAGGAGCGCCCGCCCATGGATCCCAGTCGCCTGCGTGCCATTCCGCTGTTCTCATCCCTCTCTGACGCTGAGGCCCGCAAGCTCGCGACCTTCGCGACCGAGACGAGCGTCGCCGACGGTCAGATCCTGATGAAGCAGGGGGATTACTCGACCGATTTGATCGCGATCGAGGAAGGGACGGCCGACGTGGTCAGGGACGGAGAGAGGATCGCCTCGGTGGGCGCCGGGGACCTGATCGGCGAGATGGGTTTGCTCTCGCGTGACCTGCGCACCGCCTCGGTGATCGCCACCTCGCCGATGCGTGTCATCAAGCTCACCCACTGGGAGGTGGCGCGCATGTCCGATGACACCGTAGACCGGATCAAGGACATCATCGCCGAGCGCCAGCAGGCTGGGGTTGCCGACCCGGCGGCACCGCCCGGCTAAGGCTCGGATTCGTCGCGCGTCGCCTAGCCTTCGAGGTGATGAGCATCCACCAGCCCAAGCTCGCCCCCGACGACACGGGCGGCGCCGGCGCCGGCGCCGGCGCAGCCAACGGCGACGGCGCGAGCGCATCCGACCCGGCCGCGTCCGTCCATGCCGTGCCCCGGGCGAGCACCGCGCGCCGCGTGCTCGCCCTCGCCGGAGTCGTCGTGCTCTATGGGTTGCCGCTCCTCATGCCGCGTCGCTGGCGGCGCTTGCCCGGCCCGGTACGGCTACGGCGCGCCCTCGAGCGGCTGGGGGGCGGGTGGATCAAGCTCGGTCAGCTCCTCGCCCTGCGCTTCGACCTGCTCCCTGCGGCCTATTGCGTCGAGCTCTTCAACCTCCTCAATCACGTCCCGCCCTTCCCCTACGCGCAGGTGCGGCGGATCATCCGCGACGAGCTCGGATGCGGGGTCGAGGAGCTCTTCGCCTCCTTCGAGCACGATCCCTTCGGCAGCGCCTCGATCGGACAGGTGCACGGTGCGGTCCTCCACGATGGCCGCCGGGTGGCCGTGAAGGTGCAGCGCCCGGGGATCGATGCCCTGCTCATGTGCGACATCGGGCTGATGTACCGCGTCTCTCGCCTCGTCGACTGGGCCCACCTGCTCGGCGGCACGCGCAGCCGCGACGTCATCGACGAGCTCTCACGTTGGACGCGCGAGGAGCTCGATTACCGCGTCGAGGCCGCGAACGCCGCCACCATGCGCGCCGCGGTGCGTGACAGCAGCACCGAGTACGACCCCGAGGTCTTCCCCGACTACACCTCGCGTCGCGTGCTGACCGCCGAGCGCCTCGATGGGCTCCTGCTCGTGGAGATCATCCGCGAGCTGCGGCGCGACCGGGAGGGCTACACGCGCCGGCTGCAGGGCGCCGGGTACGACCTCGACCAGGCCGCCGCCAACGTCGTCTGGAACTTCCTCTCCCAGGCGTACGCGACCGGGATCTTCCACGGTGACCTGCATCCCGCCAACCTGCTCCTCCTGGAGGCCAACCGGATCGGCTACGTCGACTTCGGGATCATCGGCCGCCTCCCCGAGGCGGTGCACGAGCTGCTCGGCCGCTACGCGATGCGCCTGTTCGGGGGCGAGGCCCAGGCCGCCATCGACGACTTCCTGAAATGGCTGCGGCCCTCGCGGAGCACGAACCTCGCCGCCGCCCGGCGCGAGATGACCGCGCTCACCGAGCGCTTCCTCGACGACCTCTCGAACGCGACCTCGGGACGGCGGGAGATCCTCGCCCGGTACCAGATCGATCTGCTCTCGGCCGCGCGCGGCCATCGGATGGTCATCGATCCCGCCGTCATCCTCTACGTGAAGGTCGTGCTCACGATCGACGCCGTGACCTCGGAGCTCGCGCCCTCGCTCGATCTCCAGTCGCTCATCGAACGGTTCTTCTCGCAGCTCATCATCGAAGGCATCGGTCAGCCGGCCCAGTGAAGCGGCGCCTCCTCCGGGCCGGGCTGCCGCGAGTCGACAGCCCGCCTCAGTACCCTGCGCTGGTGCCCCGCGCAGGAGATCTACGCCCCCGCTCGGGCGGGAGGTGCGGGTGATGATCGCCCGCGAGCACGCGATCGAGTCGCTCGCCGGTCATCGGTTCGACGTCGTCGTGATCGGTGGCGGGATCACCGGCGCGGGCGTCGCCCTCGACGCCGCCACCCGCGGCTACAGCGTCGCCCTGCTCGAGAAGACCGACTTCGCCGCGGGCACGAGCAGCCGCTCGAGCAAGCTCGTCCACGGAGGGCTGCGCTACCTCCAGAACTTCGACCTCGGGCTCGTCCGCGAGGCGCTGCTCGAGCGCCAGCTGCTGGTCAAGCTGGCCCCGCACCTCGTCCGGCCGCTGAAGCTGGTCGTGCCCGCCTTCGACGGCGACCGCCCAGACCTCCTCGTGGGAATCGGGCTCAACATGTACGACGTGATGGCGACGCCCCGCCTGCGCGGGCGCCGCAGCGCGCGTCGTGCGGCGGTGGAGGCGGGGGCGGATCCCGACGGGGACTGGAGCCCTGAGCGCCACCGGATGATTTCCGGCGAGGAGGTGGTCGACCTGCTTCCGGCGCTCGCGGGCCGCAACCCTACGGGCGGTTACCTGTTCTATGACTGTCAGACCGACGACGCGCGGCTGGTGCTCACCGTGCTTGGAGAGGCCGAGCGCTTCGGCGCCATCTGCGCGAACCGGCTCGAGGTCGTGGAGCTGGTACGGGAAGACGGCAGGGAATCAGGCGTGAGGGTTCGAGATGCGGAAACCGATTCAGAATTTGTCGTCCATGCGGACAACGTGGTGAACGCCACCGGCGTGTGGGCCGACCGCATCCGTCCCGAGGAGCTCCACTCCGAGGCCGACGTCCCCACCATCCGCCCGAGCCGGGGCACCCACATCACGGTCGCCCATGAGGATCTCCCCCTCGTCGCCGGCGCGATCGTGCCCGCCGCCGGGGGGCGCACGATCTTCGCGCTCCCGTGGCTCGGCCGGAGCCTGATCGGCACGACCGACAACGACTATGACGGCGAGATCGACCACGTCAAGCCCTCGGCCGAAGACGTTGCCTACCTCCTCGAGGCCACCAACTCGTTCTTCGGCACCACCCTGGCCGAGAGTGACCTCACGGGTGCCTACGCCGGGGTCAGGCCGCTGATCTCCACGGGCGACACGAAGAAGTCGGTTGACATCTCGCGTAAGGCCGAGCTCTATGAGACCTCGAGCGGGATGATCACGATCACGGGCGGGAAGCTCACCACCTGGCGCCGGATGGCCAAGCTCGCCGTCGACCGCCTCGTCGAGCGCGACGGTCGCGCCGCTCCCTGCCGGACCAAGGAGATCCCCCTCGGGCTCGCCGTCGACCCCGCCAGCCTGCCCGAAGTCGAGGGGGTTCCCGAAGGGTCCTACGCCGCGCTCGCGGCGCGCTACGGCCACGCCGCCCACGAGGTCCTGCGCACCGCTGCGGAGGGCGGCGCGCATGCGGCGCTCGAGCTCGCCCAGCCGATCGTCCCGGGGCTGCCAGATCTCCTGGCCGAGGTGCCCTTCGCGGCTCGCTACGAGCAGGCGCGCAGCGTCGGGGACGTGCTCCTGCGCCGCACTCGGCTCGGGATCCTCGCCGCCGGGGAGCTCCACGCGCAGGACGGAGCGGCGCTGGCGCGGGTGGCCCAGGCCCTGGGCGGCGAGCTCGGCTGGGACGAGCGTCGTGTATCTCTCGAGCTCGAGCGCTTCCGCGTCGAGGGCGAGCTCGAAGGCATTCTCGCGGAGGTGTGATCTTGGCTGTCGTGCGGCGGCTTGGACCGCTCATCGTTCTCATGCTCCTGGTGCTCGGCGGGACGGCGCGAGCGCAGGGGACGGCGGTGCTGGAGCCCCCGACCACCATCGACGGTCCCAATGGCGCGATCCAGGGTCTGTCGGGGCTGTCGGTGTCCCGGGACGGGACCGGCGGTCTGGTGTATCTCGAGTCGGTCAACGGCGTCAACCACGTATCCGTCAGCGTGCTCACCGCCGGGGCCTTCGGTGCCCCCGCCGAGATCGATGCGGGGCTTCCCGGCCCCTCGTCCCAGCCGGTGATCGCGGCCGGCGACGGCGGCCTTCTCCTCATCGCCTTCACCAACGGCGGCCAGCTCTTCGTCGTCTCGCGGACGACCTCCTCGGCCGCATTCTCGGCGCCCCAGGCCCTGTTCAACGGCGCCACCAATCCCTCGATCGAGCTCTCGATCCACTCCGAGGGCTACCTCGCCTTCGCGGCCACCGACGGGAGCGGCTACGACGTCCGCGACTTCTACTACTCGGGCGGCCAGTGGACGGCCGGGAGCGGCCCGCTCAACGTCACCCCGGCCGACAGCGCCGGCACGGGACTGGGGGCACCCAAGGTGGCCGCCGCGGGCGACGGCGAGGCGGTCGTCACCTGGGGCGAGAGCGGCCACGTCTTCGCGCGTCGCGTGTGGTTCGGGATGGTCAGCCCGGTCGTTTCCCAGGCCGACGTACCCGCCCTGCAGGGCTTCAACGAGGTCGTCGCCGATTCGCCCGTCATCGGCGTGGGGGACAACTCGTCCTACACCGACGTGGCCTTCCACGAGGTGTTCAGCAACGGGTCGCAGACCGTCTCGCGCGTGCTCGTGAACCGGATGGTCGGATCGGCGTTCCAGGGCGTTGCCCAGACCGACGGACAGTCGTTCGCGACCGGCCCCGGCTCCACCTCGCCGGGGATCTCGATGATGCAGTACGGCAATGGCTTCGTCACCTCGGCCCTCCAGGGCTCCAATCAGGTGTGGGCCAGCCTGCTCGGCCAGAACGGTGCGCCCGGCGCCGCCCAGCAGGTCGACAGCCTCCCCAATGCGAGCGCCCCCTATCCGACATCCGGAATCGCCGGTGACTACTCGGGGCTGATCGCCTGGCAGCACGATCCCGGTCTGCTCGGCTCGCCCGAGATCCGCGCCCGCTTCTACCAGAGTTCCGTCTTCGGGCCCGAGATGGTCGCCTCGAACCCCTCGCTCGGCCCCACCAACGCCGCCGCCGGGCTGTTCGCGGCCGGCGATCACGGCGGCGACGTCGCCATCGCCTACGTTCAGGGGAGCGGCTCCTCGATGAGCATCCAGGTCGCCGAGCTCGTGTACCCGCCCGGTACCTTCGGCATCCTCAGCGGACCGCGCTACCGGACGACGCCCACGCCCCCGCTCTCATGGTCATCGCCCCGGGAGCTGTGGGGTCCCCCCACCTACGCCGTGTCGATCGACGGGGTGGCGGCGGGCTCGACCACGGCGACCACCTTCAGACCCACCGTCCCCTTGGCCCAGGGACCGCACTCGTTCACGGTCACCGCCGTCAACGTCCACGGCCTGACTTCGTCGGCCTCGCCGCGCAGCTTCTTCGTGGACAGCCTTCCTCCGGTCGGCCAGTTCACCCTCAAGGGGACGGCGCGACCGGGTGCGACGCTCCACCTGCGTGTGCGCTACACCGACGCGCAGACCGGCGTTCCGCCCGCCGACAGCTCCGGGGTCGCCACCGTGGTGGTGAGCTGGGGTGACGGCACGAGCAACCGGATCAGGGTGCAGACCGCGACCCATCGCTACCTGCGTGCGGGCCGCTACACGATGAAGATCACCATCACCGACCGCGCCGGCAACCGGACGTTGCTCTCGCACCAGCTCCGGATAACGAAAAAGAAGAAGAAGTGAGCGCGCCGCCGCGGACGCTCGAGGCGGCGGGCCGCCGGCTCGAGCTCGGCGACCGGCCGCTGCTCATGGGCATCGTCAACGCCACCCCGGACTCCTTCTCCGACAGCGGCGAGTCTCGCACCCTCGAGCGGCGCCTCGAGCTCGCCGCCGAGATGCTCTCGGCGGGGGCCGACATCATCGACATCGGCGGCGAGTCGGGCGTCACCAACAGGCCCCCGGTCGACCCCGAGGAGGAGGCCGAGCGCGTCGTGCCCGTGATCGAGCGCGTCACCCGCGAGCTCGGCGCGCTCGTCTCGGTCGACACCTACAAGCCCAGCGTGGCCCGGGCGGCGATCGCCGCGGGCGCGGCGATCGTCAACGACGTCAGCGGCCTGCGCGACCCCGAACTGGCCGATGTGTGCGCCGAGACCGGGGCCGCCCTCGTGCTCATGCACACCCGCGTGGCGCCCAAGCGCAAGCTCCTCGATCGCGTCTACGAGGACGGGGTGCTCGCCGACGTGCTCGCCTTCTTGGCCGAGCGCGTCGAGCTGGCGCGGGCTCGCGGGGTGGGCTTTGAGCAGCTCATCGTCGACCCGGGCCCCGACTTCGCCAAGTCGCCGGCCCAGACCGTGGAGGCGCTGCGCTCGCTCTACCGCCTCCACGAGCTCGAGCGCCCGATCCTCCTCGCCGTCTCGCGCAAGGACTTCGTCGGCGCCATCACCCTCCGCCCCCCGCGCCAGCGGCTGGCGGGGACCCTGGCCGCCCTCGCCCACGGCGTCGACGCCGGCGCCCACATCCTTCGCGTCCACGACGTGGCGCAGGCGGCGGATTTTCTCGCCGTCCGCGACGTCCTCGCGGGGAGGCTCGAGCTCGATCCCGATCTGCGCCTCCCCGAGGACCTGCGCCGCGAGCCGATCTGAGGCGTCCACGCGCGTGTCGTCGGCCTGCCCCGCTAGGGTGTGAGATCAGAGTCGCCGGCCGCTGGCTCAACGCGGTCGGAGCCTACCGATCAAACAAGGAGGTTCATCCATGTCCGTACTCGATCGTTCCGCGCTCGAGGACAGCCCGCTCGCCGATCTGCACGCGATCGCCTCGGAGCTGGCCATCGACGGCTATCGCCGGCTGCGCCGCGCCGATCTCATCGATTCCATCGTCGCCCATCAGGGCGGGGAGGAGGCGAGCGCCGCCGAGCCCGAGGCCGCCGGCAGGGCTGCCCCCGGCAGGGCGGACCCCGGCAGGGCTGCCGCCGGCAAGGCCGCCCC
>DASZMD010000122.1:0-2565 GCA_035551955.1 Solirubrobacteraceae bacterium
CGCGCGCCGCGATGGGCGCGGACTCGACGGTCACGTGGGCGCCCGTGAACTGCTCGAGGTCGATCCCGTGCGAGCCCGCCGCGCGCACCATCCGGCGAGCGCCGTCGTAGCGGAAGATGACCGCGCGCCGCATCGCCGCCAAGCGGCACACCGCTCCGCACAGCCGTCCATAGAAGGCGTCGGGGGTTGACACCTCCTCGGACTGGGAGAGCACCTCGACGAAGAGCTCGAGCGCGTCGATGTTCGACGCGGGCTGGACGCCGGCACTACCCATGTGAAGACGGGGCTAAGCCGGGTGGTCGGCCATCAGTCCGATGCGCAGTTCCTGCTGGGGCGCGAGGTACACCCGCCAGCGCTCGTTGCACGGTCGGCACAGACATTGCACCGACGGATCGTAGCCGTCGGCGTCAAGATGCCACTCGACGTCGTCGCTGCGCAGGCACAGGGGACAGGCGAGGGAGGCGCGCACGAGGATGTCAGGGTCGTCGGCGCGGAAGCGGGCGGTGTCGGCGGGCGCGTGCATCACGGAGCGGACTCAGGCGGCCAGAGCCTCGGCGCGGCCGATCGGGCGCTTGCCCCAGCGGCTCGCGGTGGCGAAATCGAGCAGGCGCACCAGGTAGTCGCGCAGGGGAGAGACGAGGATCCCGGGGGGATCGAGGGCGGCGCGCGCGTTCGCGTCGTCGAACGTCGTCCCGATCGCGAAGTAGGGGAAGTAGGCAACGCTGCTCTCCAGCGCCGCCCGCTGGGTCCCGGTGGCGTCGCGGGCGGCGACGGCGAAGTCGGCGGGTGAGAGCACCGCGGGAGTGGGGCGGTCGAAGTACCGGCTCGCGAGCTCGGCGACCTCGCCGATCGTGCTCGCGTTGGCGCCGGCGGTGAGGTGGTAGGTCTCGCCGATCCCGCCCGGCATCTCGCACAGTGCGTGAATGGCGTCGGCCACGTAGTCGATCGAGACGACGTCGAGGGGCGCCGAGGGATCGGCGGGCACGGCCGAGTACAGCCCGCGCGCGAAGGCGCGCAGCGGCCAGTACATGACGTTGAAGGCGGCGGTCCACCCGCTGTGGCGATCGCCGACGACGATCGACGGGCGCATGATCGTGGAGGGAACCGAGACGCGGTCGTGGACGAGGCGCTCGGACTCGCACTTGGATTGCTCGTAGGAATTGTGGAAGTCCTGCCCGACGTCGAGGTCGCACTCGGCGAAGCGCCCGGCGTGGGTGCCCGCCACGTAGGCGGTGGACACGTGGGCGTAGCGCTCGAGGCCCCCGCGCTCGCAGGCGAGCTCGGCGAAGTCGAGCATCCGCCGCGTGCCGTCGAGGTTGATGGCCCGCGCCTCGTCGAGAGGGAGGGTGAAGGACACCGACGCCGCCGAGTGGACGATGGTGGTGACCCGCTCGGCGAGCTCGTCGCGGCGCGCGGGGGCGAGGCCCAGCTCGGGCGCCGTGAGCTCGGCGGCCACCGCCTCGATGCGGCCGGCGTAGCGCCGCGCGCGCACGATCCCGAACAGGTTGCGCATGGTCGCGTCGACGCGTGCCCGGGCGGCGGTGTCGTCGTCGGCGCGCACGAGCAGGACCACCCGGCGGTCTCCGCGCTCGAGATAGCGCGCCAGCACCTCCATGCCAACGAACCCGGTGCCTCCGGTCAACAGGACGTCGCCTCGCGCTCCCATGATCAGGCTGCTCCCCCGAGCGTGCGCAGGGACCAGGCGAGCCGGACCCGGGTCTCCATCGGGGTGATCAGCTCGTCGACGTAGCCGGCGCGCACGGCGACCTCGGAGCGCAGGTGTGTCTGGGCGTACTCGGCGGCGAGGCGGTCGCGCGTCGAGTCGGGATCGTCGGCGGCGGCGAGTTCGCGCCGGTGGACGATCCCCACCGCGGGCTTGGCGCCCATGACGCCGATCTCCGCCTGCGGCCACGCGTACACGGTGTCGGCGCCGAGGTCCTTGGAGTTCATGGTGATGTAGGCGCCGCCGAAGGCCTTGCGGAGGATCACCGTGATGCGCGGCACCGTCGCGTCGGCGAAGGCGTGGACGAGCGAGGCGCCGAAGCGGATCACGCCCGCTGTCTCCTGCTTGCGTCCGGGCATGTAGCCGGGCGTGTCGACGAGGACGACGAGGGGGATCCCGAAGGCGTTGCACTTGGAGACGAAGCGCGCGCCCTTCTGCGAGCTGGCGGCGTCGAGGACGCCACCGAGGTACTTCGGCTGGTTGGCGATGATGCCGACCGACCGGCCGTCGATGCGCGCGAAGCCGGTCACCAGGTTCCGGGCCCAGCCGGCCGAGACCTCGAGCATGTCGCCGTCGTCGGTGAGGCAGGCGATGACGTCGCGCACGTCGTACACCCGTCGCGCCTGCACGGGGACGAAGGCGCCGGGGTCGCCGCCGCGCGCGCCCCGCGAGGCGCGCTTGGGCGGGGTGGCGCCGCGATGGCTGGGCAGGTAGCCGAGCAGGTCGCGGGCGAGAAGAGCGCCCTCGAGCGAGGTCGGCTCGACGAAATGGCAGACGCCGTTCTTCTGGTGCACGCGGGTGCCGCCGAGCTCCTCGGCCGTCACCTTCTCGCCGAGCGCGTC
>DASZMD010000123.1:0-4161 GCA_035551955.1 Solirubrobacteraceae bacterium
TCGACCGTCGCCGCCCCCTCGCGGATCGGGAACGCGAGCCGGTAGTCCTCGGAGTCGTAGTGCAGGAGCTCGACGACCAGGTCGGTGTCGGGCATGGCGCGGCACATGAGCGCGTACCCGCCCGCGCGCTCTGAGTCCGAGAGGGCGAAGCTCGAATGCCGCTTGAGCGTGGCCTCGCCCTCGGTGAGGAAGCACTTGCAGGCCGAGCACTGACCTTCGCGGCATCCGTGGACGAGGTTGTAGCCGTGGCGAAAGGCGGCGTCGAGGACGGTCTCGCCCGGCGCGCAGTCGAGTTCGGCGCCCAGCGGCTCGAAGCGAACCCTCATTGCGCAGGCGCCGACCAGTCCCCGCTCGGCAGCCCGAGCTCCTGGGCGACGCGAATGTTCGGGCTCGTGAGCACGCAATCGTGGGCACGGATGTCCGACAGCGTCCAGCGCCGCTCGGCGTTCAGGTGGGGCTGGGCGATCAGGGTCTCGCCGTCGGCGCGGACGTAGCCGAGGTCGGCGATGACTTCGGAGGCCTCCCAGCCGTGGTAGCGGTCGAGGTAATTGCGGTCGCCGAGGTAGCGGCCCGGGTTGGACTCGTCCATCCACCGGCACTGGTGCGAGCAGTAGAAGCGCGTGCGGTCGCCGACGACGCGATGGACGCGGTCCTCCTCGATCACGCACAGGTCCTGGCAGGTCCAGCAGAACGGCGGCGCCAGGTTGATGAGGTCGAGGGGGAGGAAGCCGCCCGCGGGGTCGGCGCCCTCGCGGAAGGCCTCCCAGAAGGCGCCGTACTTCGAGTACCACCCCGGGTAGCGGTTCTCGAACCATTCGAAGTCCCGCTCGTCGAGGGGATCGAAGCGCCAGAAGGCGAGCGGCCAGGCGGCGAAGGCGAGGATCGCGTGGCGGTGATGGATGCCGTTGACCAGGCGCTCGCGGGCGCGCTCGAAGATGTCGGTGGGGATGTTGAGACCGAGCTTCCCTAGCTTCACGACATAGGCCCGGTGCCAATCGTCGCGCACCCAGCGGTCCCACTTGTCCAGGTGAGACTCGGGGTCGGAGCGGTCCTTGGAGAAGTACTCCATGACCACGGCCGAGAAGACGTCGATGAAGGCGTGGTTGATCCAGAAGGCTTGCTGGAGGTCGCGCTCGATCAGGGGTGCGTTGTGGTCGTCCTGGAGCACGGTGAGGAGGGTCGCGTAGCCGTTGGAGATGTGGCGCGCCTCGTCGGACTGGACCGAGAGGTAGGTGGTGGGAAGGGTGAAGTCGCCGTTGCGCGCGGCGACATCGGGGGTGGCGACGAACACCACGTTGGTGAACGCGGTCTCGGCCACCACCTGGAGCGTAAAGGCACACTGGATGGGATCGCCGACCATGAAGTGGGAGAGCATGTTCAGCCCCGGGTTGGTGATCACCGAGCTCGAGAACGCCTTCGGGCCGAGGTTCCAGCCCACGGGATCGGGGACGTTCTTGGCGTACCAGCGCGCGAGTGACATCTGCATTCCCGTGTGACGGATCTCGTCGACGAACTGCACGTGGTAGCCGTTGCGGAGCTCGTTGTTGGGCACCGCGCTCATGAGCATGGACATGCAGCGCCCGGCCGCCACCTCGGCGAAGTTGGTGACGGTGATGAAGGGCTTGAGGATCTCGAGCCAGCGCTCGTGGGCCTGGTGGGGCATGTTGGCGCGGACGGCGGCGTCGAGGCCGCCGTACACACGCTCGTCCTTCTCGAGCTCCATCGGCAGGTACTCCCGCATGATCTGCTTCATCGGGTCCTTGGCGTGGTTGGGGAAGCGGTAGCGCGTCGGGTAGCGCACGGCGGGGTCGTGGTAGTCGGGCTCCCAACCGAGCTCGGCGATCCGCTCGTGGGCCTTGGTGATGCTGCGGCGGCGGGGGGTGGCGGGCATCGGGTACGGGTAAGCCTACGCCCCTGTAGCAAGACGTGCATCAGGCGGCCGCCGCACCCATCCCGGTAGGCTTGCCGCCTCCCATGGATCGCCCACTCACCGCTCCCTACGTCGCCGTGGTGACGGGAGCCTCGAGCGGCATCGGCGAGGCCACGGCGCGCCGCCTGGCGCGCGAGCCCGGAGTCTCGCTCGTCCTCGTCGCCCGCCGCGAGGCGCGCCTGCGCTCGCTGGCCGACGAGCTCGGGGGCGCCACCGTCGTGGCCGTCGACCTCACCGACGACGACGCGCCCGCCCGCGTCGCCGAGGTGGTCGAGCGCGAGCACGGGGCGCTGCACCTGCTCGTCAACAACGCCGGCGCCCGCTGGCCGGGGCACTTCGGCGACGAAGGGGGCTGGGAGAACCTCAAGCGCCACATGGAGGTGAACTTCGACGCGCAGGCGCGCCTGACCGAGGCGTTGCTCCCCCTCCTGCGCCGCACGGCGGCGGCGGCCTCGAGCGGCGCCGGCGGTTCCGCCCCCGCCGTCTCCGTGGTCAACGTCTCGAGCACCTCGGCGCGTGTCTCGCGGGCCAACGCGGGCGCGTACTCGGCGAGCAAGTTCGCGCTCGCGGGCTGGAGCGACGCGCTCTACCTCGAGGAGCGCCGCCATGGCGTCCACGTCGGCCTCGTGCTCCCCGGGTTCGTCGCCACCGAAGGCTTCCCCCAGTCCGAGCTCCTGGCCCAGGCAGCGACGCGCTGGGCCGTCTCGCGCCCCGAGGTGGTGGCCGAGGCGATCCTCGACGCCGGGCCGGGAGGGAAGCCCGAGCGCTACGTCCCCCGCTTCTACTGGCTGGCGGCCGCGGGCCGGATCCTCATCCCCCGACTGATCCGGCGGGCGACCGGGGGCGGGGGCCTGATGACGCCGGCGACGCGCCCCGGCGACGAGGCGGAGCAGGTCGGGAAGCGCTAAGCTACAGTACCGTAACATTCGTCGCCCAGGAGTAGCCCGATGACCCCAGACGTCCGCCGCGTAGCTGTGCTGGGCGGCAACCGGATCCCCTTTGCCCGCCAGGACGGCCCCTACGCGCGCGCCTCCAACCAGGACATGCTCACCACCGTCCTCGACACGGTGACGACGCGCTTCGGGCTCGAAGGCGAGACGCTCGGGGAGGTCGCCGCCGGCGCCGTGCTCAAGCACAGCCGCGACTTCAACTTGACGCGCGAGTCCGTCCTCGGCTCGCGCCTGGCCCCCGAGACCCCTGCCTACGACGTCCAGCAGGCGTGCGCGACGGGCCTCGAGGCCACCATCCTCGTCGCCAACAAGATCGCCCTCGGCCAGATCGATGTGGGGATCGCCGGTGGCGTCGACACCACCTCGGATGCTCCCCTGGCCCTCAACGAGGACCTGCGCGAGATCCTCCTCGAGGTCAACCGCTCGAAGTCCACCCTCGACCGCCTGCGGACCCTGGCCAGGGTGCGCCCGCAGTACATCGTCCCCGAGATTCCCCGTAACGCCGAGCCGCGCACCGGCCTGTCGATGGGCGAGCACTGCGCGATCATGGCCAAGGAGTGGGGGATCGGGCGCGAGGAGCAGGACGAGCTCGCCGTGCACAGCCACCGCGCCCTCGCCGCCGCCTACGAGCGCGGCTTCGAGGACGACCTGGTGACGCCCTACCTGGGGCTCGAGCGCGACCAGAACCTACGGCCCGACTCCTCGGTCGAGAAGCTCGCCAAGCTCCGGCCCGTGTTCGGCGGCGAGGACGGGACGATGACAGCCGGCAACTCGACACCCCTGTCCGACGGCGCTTCGGCCGTGCTCCTGGCCAGCGAGGAGTGGGCGCGCGAGCACGGCCTTCCGGTCCAGGCGTACATCAGCGGCGCCCAGACCGCGGCCGTCGATTACGTGCACAAGCGCGAGGGCCTGCTCATGGCGCCCACCTACGCGATGCCGAAGCTGCTCGCGCGCGCCGGGCTGGCGCTCCAGGACTTCGACTTCTACGAGATCCACGAGGCGTTCGCCGCCCAGGTGCTGTGCACCCTGAAGGCGTGGGAGGATGAGGCCTACTGCCGCGAGCGCCTCGGGCTCGACGCGCCGCTGGGGGCGATCGAGCGCGAGAAGATCAATGTCAACGGCGGCTCGCTCGGCGCCGGTCACCCGTTCGGGGCGACCGGCGGGCGTATCGTCGCCAACCTCGCCAAGCTCCTCGATGAGCGCGGCTCCGGCCGCGGAGTCATTTCCGTGTGCGCCGCCGGGGGCCTGGGCGTAGTGGCAATCCTGGAGAGAGATTAATTG
>DASZMD010000124.1:0-12898 GCA_035551955.1 Solirubrobacteraceae bacterium
GGTTTCCTGGCCCGCGTTCGCGGCCGCGCTCGCCTCGCCTCCGCTCTCCACCAGAGTCCAGAGCGACCCCGCGCTGGCCACCCAGGTCGCGCTGCTCTCGAAGATCGCCTCCGAGCCCGAGACCTCGCGCTTCAGCGTCTACACCGCGGGCGGCGGCCCGGGGGCCATCTACAGCCAGATCAACAAGTTCCTGTGCCGCATGCACACGGTGGCCCCCGACGCCATCCCCCTCCTCTCGACCTACTTCATCGACCACACGGGGAACTGCCCGACCGAAACGCCGAGCCAGCAGGCCGCCTTCGAGCGCCGGGTGGACGAGTTCGCCCACGGCGTCGCCAACTACCCGACGGTGATCTTCGCCGAAGAGGATGCCGTCGACACCTCCGGGTGCCTGACCAGGCGGGGCCTCGCCGCCCGCAAGAAGCTCCTCAGCTACGAGGTCGGCGCCCTGGCCAAGATCCCCCACGCCGTCGTCTACCTGGACGGCGGCACCGAGGACGCCAACAGCGCCCGCTTCGCCGCCAGCATCCTCAACGCCGCTGGGGTCAAGCGGATCCGCGGCTTTTTCCTCAACGCCACCCACCGCAACTGGACGAGCAAGGAGATCGCCTTCGGGAACAGGATCTCGAAGCTCACCCACGGATCCCACTTCATCGTCAACACGGCCAACAACGGACACGGCCCGGCCCTCAACCCCCATCCCTCACGCCAGGGCGTCGAGAACCTGTGCAACCCGCCCTCGAGTGGGCTCGGACCCCAGCCCACGACCAACACCGGCTTCCCGCTCGCGGACGCCTTCGAGTGGACGGCGGTGCCCGGGAAGAGCAGCGGCTTCTGCCACCCCGGCGATCCCTCGGGCGGCGTCTTCGGCCTCAACCTCGCCCTCGCCCTGGCCACGCGGGCCAACGGCCAGCTCGGACCGGGCTATCCGAGCCGTCCGTACTAGTGACCGGGGGCCCGCCTCTCAGGCGACGCGTGTTCACCTGCGCGCTGCTCACTCTTCTCGCCGTCGCCGCGCTCACCCAGGCGGCCTCGAGTCCGGCGCGGACGAGCACCAACCCGCTCGCCATTCGCCCCGCTCCCCCGCCGGGCGATCCCCTGGTCGGAGCCCGGTACTTCGTCGACCGCGGTGACGACGCCCAGCGCCAGATGCGCCTGTACCGCCGGATCGGAGAGACGGCCGACGCCAACCTCATCGCCAAGCTCGCCGTCGAGCCCCAGACGGTGCACTTCGGGGTCTACACCCACAACGTCCGCGCCAGCGTCAGGCTGCTCTTCAAGCACGTCAGCCGCCGCGCGGTGGTGATCCTCTCGACCTACGACCTGCCCCACCTGGGCTGCACGCATACGAGCGACACCCCGGCGCAGGTGGCCGCCTTCCGCAACTGGATGCACTCCTTCGCCCACGGCATCGGCGCCCGCCGCGCCGTCGTCTTCCTCGAGGAGGACGGCCTCATCACCACCGGGTGCCTGAGCCGGAGCGGGCTCAGCGTGCGCATGTCCGAGCTCGATTACGCCACGCGCGTGCTCGGCGCCCTCCCCCACACCGTGACCTACCTCGACGCGGGGTCGGCCGATGGTGACCCCGCACCCGGCCGCATGGCCTCGCTCCTGCGCCGCGCCGCCGTGCGCCACATCCGGGGCTTCTTCCTCAACTCGAGCCACTACGACTGGACCAACAACGAGCTTCGCTACGGCGACAAGGTCGCGAAGATCCTCCGCGCCCACTTCGTCGTCTCCACCTCGGTCAACGGGCGGGGCCCGCTGCGGCCTCATAACCGGGTCGAGAACGGCAACGAGATTCTCTGCAATCCTTCGGGCCGCGGGCTCGGGCCCCGCCCCACCACCGCCACCGGCGACCGGTTCGCGGATGCCTTCATGTGGATCGGCATCCCCGGGCGCTCCAACGGGCAGTGCCATCCCGGCGACCCGCCCAACGCCACCTGGTTCCCGGCCTACGCCCTCGCGCTGGCCCGCAACGCCAACGGGCAGCTCGGGCCCGGCTCCGCGCGCCAGCCCTACTGAGCGCCGAGGCCGTGGTCGATGGCGGCCTTGACGCCGGCCTCGAGCGCGTTGACGCGGTGGAGGGCGAGCGCCTCGACGGACTGAAAGCGCCTCCCCGGCGCCCCTTCGGCACCGTGGTGGCAGAGGACGCAGTGCAGGAGCGCGAGCCGGCGTTCCTCGTCGAGGACGCCTGAGCGCTCGGAGAGCAGCCGCTGCCCGATGGCCAGGTGCCCGAGCAGCCGGCCCTCCTCGCTCAGCCCGAACTCGGCGCCGTAGGTGAACTCGCGCGTCTTGCCGAGGTCGTGCACGAGGGCGGCGGTGAGGAAAAGGTCGGCGCTCAGGCGGGGGTGGAGCTGGCACAGCTCGTGGGCCAGGGTCGCCACCCCCACGGTGTGCTCGAGCAGGCCGCCGAGATAGGCGTGGTGCCCGGCGCGCGTGCACGGAGCCCGGCGCCACTGCTCGCGCAGCGCGGAATCGGCGAGCAGGTCGTCGAGGAAGGCGCGAAAGCGCGGGTCGTGCACCTCCCCGGCCAGGTGCTCGAGGAAGCCGTCGAGCTCGTCGAGGTCGCGATAGGCGCGGGGGAGAAAGCTCGCCGGGTCGGCGCCGGGGGTGCCCACCCCGGCGCGGGCGACGCTCGCGAGCTCGAGCACGAGCTCGTCGCGGAAGCGCTCGACGCGCCCCGTCACCCGCACGAGATCGCCGCGCTCGAAGCCGCCCGCGAGCGCGTCGGCGTCACGGAAGGCGCGCGCGGGCAGGGTCCCCGTGCGGTCACGGAGCTCGAGCGCGAGGTAGGGAGAGCCGGTGCGGGTGAGGAGCCGATCCTTGCGCGTGCAGGCGAATACGGCGCAAACCTCCTGTCCCGGGCGAAGTGCGCTTACGTTGATCGTCTCGGAGTTCACGATCCCCATCATGTACGGTGAACCGGATGCAGCCGTTGCAATGGGAACACCGTCCCGACGGCCTTCGCGCTCCCGCGCTGGTGTGCGCCTTTACCGGCTGGAATGACGCGGCCGATGCCGCCTCCACGGCGCTCACCTTCGTGGGCAAGGCACTCGAGGCGCGGCGCTTCGCGACGATCGACCCCGAGGAGTTCTACGACTTCCAGGCGACGCGGCCGCGCATCCAGCTGATCGAAGGGCGCACGCGCGAGATCGTATGGCCCGCGGTCGAGCTCTACGAGGCCCGCGTGCCGCGGGCGCCGCGCGATCTCGTCCTCCTCGCCGGGGCCGAGCCATCCTTCCGCTGGCGCAGCTTCTCCAAGCTCGTGGTCGACCTCGCCGAGGTGCTGGGGACCCAGCTCGTCGTCACCCTCGGCGCGCTGCTCGCCGACGTGCCGCACACGCGGGCGGTTTCGATCACCGGGCTTGCCTCGGATCCGGCGCTGGTCGCGCGGCTCGGGCTCGAGGCCTCCTCCTACGAGGGGCCGACGGGAATCACCGGCGTCCTCCACACCGCCTGCCAGCAGGCGGGGATACCGTCGGCCAGCCTGTGGGCGGCGGTCCCCCACTACGTCGCCGCCGCCCCCAACCCGAAGGCGGCGCTTGCCCTCGTGCGCCGGCTCGAGGGACTCGTCGGGGTGGCCGTCGACGCTTCCGAGCTCGAGACCGCCTCGGCCGACTACGAGCGCCAGGTCAACATCGCCGTCCAGGGCGACCCCGACGTCCAGGCCTTCGTCGAGCAGCTCGAGCAGGCCGCCGGCTCGGGACCCCCCGGGGAGTCGGGCGCGCTCCCCTCGGGCGAGACCATCGCCAAGGACCTCCAGCGCTTCCTGCGCCAGCGCGGGTCAGAAGGCGAGCCCCCTCCGTCGGCCAGCCGGGGCGGGGGCGGCGAGTGAGCGCCCGCGAGCGCTACCGCTCCGCCGCCGGGCACACGAGCCGGTAGTCGCACACCGAGCACGCCGCGAACGACGGGGTGGGCTCGAAGCCCTGCGAGAGGATCCCCTCGGCGACCTCGCCGGTCACCTCGAGGATCCAGTCGCGGTCGCCCTCGCCGTGCGAGAGCGCCACCTTCTGGTCGTCGAGGAGGTAGTAGTAGGCCTGGCGCGAGGCGTCGAGGCGCCACGCTTCGCTCGCGCCGACGGCGTAGAGCGAGAGCTGGACGTCCTCGGCGAGCTGGGCCTCCGACTTGGGGCGGCCGGTCTTGTAGTCGATGAGCTCGTACTCGCCGCCTGGGAGCCGGTCGACACGGTCGACGCGGCCCCGCAGCAGGTGGGGGCCGACCTTGAAGGCGAAGGACTTCTCGAACCACATGGGCTCTGACTCCTCGGACTGAAAGCGCGTGTGGTAGCGCACGAGGGCGGTGGTCGCCTTGCCGCGGAGCTGGCGCTCCTCCTCGGAGTCGCCGAACCCGCCCCGGCGCCAGCCGGCGTCGAGGAGCCCGAGGAGCTCTGACTCCGAGCCCGCTCCCTGCCCGGCGTGGAAGCGTTCGAGGACCTGGTGGACAAGGATGCCGAAGCGCTGGTGGATGGTCGGCTCCTGGGGGATCCGGAAGACGCGGGCGAACTTATATTTGAGCGGGCACGTGCGGTAGGTGTCGATGTCCGAGGCCGAGAGCACGAGCCCGGCCCCGCGCTTGGGCAGGAAGGGCTCGAGCGAGGGCTCCTCGCGCGCGACGGTGGCCTGGGCGCGGCGGCGGTCGTCGCGCTCGGCGTCGAGCAGGTAGTCGTCGAGCGGAGAGGAGGTGAAGATCTCGCGCTGCTCGGAGGTGACGGCCTGGAGGATGCGGGCGTTGACGTCGCGGATCGCCTCGGCCACCCCCTGCCCCTCGGGGCGCGCGATCACGGCCGAGAGCTTGAGGAGCTCGAGGTAGCGCACGACCGCGTGGGAGATGTCGATGTCGGTGTCGAAGCGCAGCTCGCTGAGCCGCCCGCCCGTCCGTGCCATCCCCTCGAGTAGCTCGTCCCTGAGCATGCGGTAGGTGGAATGGAGGGTTTCGGCGGGTCCGAAGAGCTCCTCCTCGCGGCTCTCCCACTCGCCACCGAGCGCGGCCCGCGCGTCCTCGAGAACCGGCGAGGGGGCCAGTGGGGCGCCGCGGTCGCTCGCTCCCGGATGGGCGAGCACGAGACGCGAGCTCGTGCGCGTCATCGCCACGTACAGGAGCTGGCGCAGCGCGTGCTCGCGCCCCCCGGGGGTGTCGGCCGGCAGTGCCTCGTTGAGCAGGGCGTCGGGGATCGGCTCGGGCGCCGCCGCCGTCACCCCGGCGTGGAGGCCGAGGACGTAGACGTGATCGGCCTCGATGGTGGCCGCCGCTTGGAGCGTCATCACCTGGACGTCGCGCGACCCGACGACATCGGGCTCCTCCTCCTCGGGCAGGGCGGCGTCGGCGACGGCGGCGATCTGACGCGCGAACTCGCGGGGCGTGGCCTGGGGCGCGCGGCGCACATAGGCCGAGGCGAGCTCGCCGAAGCGCGCGAGCGCGCGCAGGCGCTGCACGACATCGGCCTGGGCGGCGAACAGCTGCTGGCGGCGCAGGCCGAGCCGCTCGATGAGCCGGTGGACGTAGAGGTCGGGGCGGGTGGTGTCGAGCGCGGCCATGGCCGAGCGGTAGAGCTTGAGGAATACGCGGATGCGCTCGCGCGCCTCGGGCGGGACCTGCGGAGACTCGGTGGCGGCGGCGAGGGCGCCCACCATGTCGAGCCGTCGCCGCCGGGCGATGTTCGTGCACCGCGCGATGTCGACCGAGCGCAGCTCGATCGGCGGTCGCGCCAGCGCCCTGACCACGGCGGGCGCGTCGACGGGGTCGGCGAGGAGCCGCAGCCACGCGAGCAGGTCGCGCACCTCGGCACGGTGGAAGAAGGCGGCCTCGCCCACCAGGCGGTGGGGCACGGCGCGCTCCTCCAGGGCCACCCCGACGGCCTGGCCGTCGTGGGCAATCGAGGGGACGAGGATGGCGATCCGGCCCGCCTGCACCCCCTCGCGGGCGATCAGGCGCTCGACGTCGGCGGCCACCGACTGCGCCTGGGCCCGTTCGTTGGCGCAGCGCCAGAACACCACCTCCCCGCCCGCCGGGGCCGCCGGGCGCTGGACCCCGGGGAGGGCCGCGAAGGCGGCGCGGAGCACGCGCTCGGGGCAGCGGACGCTCTCCTCGAGCGCGATCACCCGCGCGCCCGCGCTCAGGGCGTCGAGCCGCGAGGCGCCCGCTCCGCGAAACCGGCGCACCGCGCCGTGCCGGTCGCCGGCGGCGGTCAGCCCCGGTCCTGCCACCGCGGTGATCAGGCTCACCGGGGCCAGGTCGAGGTCCTGGGCGTCGTCGACGAGCACGTGCTCGAAGCGCACGCTGACCTCGGGGCGCTCGCGGGCGAGGCGGAGCGCCTCACGGATCAGGTCGCCGCCGTCGCGCGCCCCGGCCTCGGCGAGCATCCGCTCGTGGGCGCGGTAGACCTCGGCGAACTCGCGCTCGAGCGCCGCTCCCTCGTCGTCCCCCTCGCGCAGCGCGGCGGCCCACGCCACATAGTCCTCGGCCCCGATGAGCTCGGCCTTGAGGCGGTCGATCCGGCGCACGAAGCCGCCGAGGAGCGCGCTCGGGCTGCCGCCGAAGTCATGGCGGCGCAGGGGCAGGTCGTCGATCCGCTCGAGCAGCATGGCCAGTCGGTCGCCGGCGCCCACCACGGCCGCGAAGGGGTCGAAGCCGGCATCGTCGAGGAGCCGGGACGCGAGGTCCGCGGGGGTCCCGGCGATGAGCTCCTCGTAGGGCTGGTCGAGCTGCTCGACGAGCCGCGCGCGCATGCCGTCGGCCGCCGCCGAGGAGGGCGCGAGGACGAGGATCCGCTCGGGCGCCGTGCCCCGCTCCACCAGCCAGTGAAACCGCGCCTCGAGCACCCGGGTCTTGCCGCTCCCCGCCGGGCCGGACACCACCAGCGGGCCGTGGTCATGGGTGACCGCTTGCGCCTGGGCGAGAAGCAGGCCCTCGAGCGGTCCCGTGCGCTGCACGCTCACTCTGACAGCATAGGCGCGTGATGACGGTTTCCCGCTCCGCGATCGATGCCGACTGGCTCGGCCTGTGCCGGCGTGCCGTGGCCGGGCTCGAGCGCATGCTCGCCGCCTCCCCGAGCACCGCCGAACGGGCTCGGGAGACGGGAACCCAGGGCAGTGGCGGCGACCGGACCCTGATCATCGACGCGGCGGCCGAGGAGGTGGTGTTCGCCGAGCTCGAGGCCCTCAGCGCCGCGGGCTACCGCTTCCACGCCATCTCCGAGGAGCGGGGCGAGGTCGACTACGGGGACACGAGCGTGCGCGTGATCATCGACCCCATCGACGGCTCGCTCAACGCCAAGCGGGGCATCCCCCACCACGCGCTGTCGATCGCCGTGGCCGACGGGGACACCATGGCCGACGTGGTCTTCGCCTTCGTCTACGACTTCGGGCCCGCCGAGGAGTGGCGGGCCACGCGCGGCGAGGGGGCGTGGTGCAACGACGTCCAGCTCGATCGCGACGCCGGCGAGCGCCGCGGCCGCGACGGCCGCCTTGAGGTGATCGGGATCGAGTCCGCCGACCCGCGCTGGGTGGCGGCCTCGATCGACCGCCTGGTGGGGAAGTCCATCCGCTTGCGCGCCCTCGGGACGATCGCCTCCTCGCTCTGCCAGGTCGCGGGCGCGCGCTTCGACGCCATGCTCACGCTCCGCAACGGCCGGGGCGTCGACAGCGCCGCCGGGCAGCTCATCGTCCGCGAGGGGGGCGGGTACGTGAGCTTTCCCCGCTACGACGATCCGCTCGCCGCGCCCCTCGACGCCGAGGCGACCACGCCGGTGATCGCCGCTCGCTCGCTCGAGACCGTGCACGAGCTCGAGGGCGTGCCGACATGATCGACTGGATCCTCGCCGAGCGGCTCGCCGGGTACCTCGCGGGCACCGGGGATGCGCGCGAGCCCAGCACCGACCTGACCGCGGTGGCGGCCGAGTCCGAGCGCCGCGTCGTCGCCTACACCGGGCTCACCCCGACGGGCTCCCTGCCCGCGCCCGAGGGGATCTCGCGTCGCGACTGGGTGTCGACCAACATCACCTCGATGCGCGCCCTGCTCGATCCCGTGCTCCAGCGCGCGGGCGCCGGGCTCGGGCCCCTGCGCCCGGCCGTGCAGATCGGCGTCGGCGCCGTTCTCACCGCCGAGGTCGGCGTGGTCGTCGGCTACCTGGCCCAGCGCGTGCTCGGCCAGTACGAGCTCGTGCTCCTCGACGAGACCGTCGACGACCGGCCCCCGCGGCTGCTCTTCGTGCTCCCCAACCTCGGCGAGGCGGTCCGCGCCTTCGGGGCCGAGGAGGGCGAGTTCGTGACCTGGGTGACCCTCCACGAGGTCACCCACGCGGTCCAGTTCTCCGGCGTGCCCTGGCTCCAGAAGCATCTGGCCGGCCTCGTGCGCGAGCTCCTGCAGGGCGCCGAGCTCCGCCTCGACACCTCACGCAAGCTCCACTGGCCCACGCGCGAGGGGATGAGCCGGGTCGGAGACGCGCTGCGCCGCGGCGATTTCATCTCGCTCGTCATCAGCCCCAGCGAGCGCTCGGTGCTCGACCGCGTGCAGGCGGTGATGGCGGTGATCGAGGGGCACGCCGAGCACGTGATGGACGCTGTGGCGCCGGATCTCCTCCCCTCCCTCCCGCGGCTGCGCGACTCGCTCAACCGCCGGCGCCGCTCGCAGTCGGCGCTCTCGCGCATCGTCGCCCGGATGCTCGGCCTCGAGCTCAAGCTCCGCCAGTACGAGCAGGGCAAGATCTTCTGCGACGCGATCGTCGAGGCGGGCGGGACGCGGGCGCTGCACTACGTGTTCAGCTCGCCCGACGCGCTCCCGACGCTGACCGAGCTGCGCGACCCACCGGCGTGGCTGGAGCGCACGAGCGCCGCGCGCGACCACTCGCTGTAACGCCCGTCCGCGGACGGGGTACAAACACATGTTCGGTGACATATCTCACCCGAACAGAGGCTTAGAAGTAATATCCTTTTCTCAGCACGGGAGCGGAAACGCAAACTATGGCTACCACCACCAACAAGTCCGGGCCCAGCGCGAGCACGACGCGCAAGCCCAGCACGACCACCCGGAAGCGGACCACCGCCTCCACCACGACTTCGACCCAGCCCTCTACGCGGGTGGAGCAGGTCCAGCAGCTCGCCGAGCGGGCGGTTCTCGTGCCCGTCGGCGCCGGCCTCATCGTCCGCGACAGCTTGGTCTCAAGCGTCCGTGGCCTAACCACCAAGTACCGTACCCGCGAGGCGGTCGAGCGCGAGCTCAAGCGCTACGAGCGCCGCGGAGCGACGGCTCGTAACCGCGTCGAGCGCCAGGTTCGCAAGACCCGAACCCGCTTCGAGCGCGACCTGCGCCAGCGCCGCAGGAGCGTGGAGCGGACGGTCAAGCAGAATCGCCGGCGGCTCGAGCGCGAGGTGCGGGCGGTTCGCAAGGACTTCGAGAAGCAGTCAGAGACCCTGACCACGCGCGTCGAGAAGCTCGTCGGCGAGGCCCAGGGGCTGATCAGCTCCGTGTCCTAGGCACAGACTTCCCCCGCGCGGCGCCCAGGAGAGCGTCGACCGCGGGAAAGGTTCGCCGGCCCATATCTCGCCGGCGGACGTAGCACCCTCTCCTCCCTCAACCGCCGGGGCGTCACGCAAGTGGCGCCCCGTCGGTCTTTAAGCGAACAAGCGAGGTCTGCGACAATGGAGACCATGGCTAGCAAGGAACAGGTGATGGAGGCGCTGCGCGCGGTGATCGACCCCGAGCTTCGCCGCGACATCGTCGAGCTGGGAATGGTCCGCTCGATCGACGTGCACGCCAACGGCGTCGTCGACGTGACGGTGTCGCTGACCACGGCCGGGTGCCCGATCCGCAGCCATTTCCAGACCGGCGTGGCGCAGGCGATCCGCGAGCTCGACGGGATCGGGGGCGTGAACGTCTCCTTCGACGTCCTCTCCGACGGCGAGAAGTCAGATCTCGGCCGCCGCCTCGGCCGCGGGGCGCTGCCCGAGGGCGCCCTCGCCCAGGTCGCTCACGTGATCTGCATCGGCTCGGGCAAGGGCGGCGTGGGCAAGTCCACCCTGACCGCCAACCTGGCGGCCGCCCTGGCCGCCGAGGGCAAGCTCGTCGGCGTCCTCGATGCCGACGTGTGGGGCTACTCCCAGCCCCGGATGCTCGGGCTGGGCGGCGAGCGGCCGCGGGTCAACGAGCAGCGCAAGCTCATCCCCCTCCAGGCCGCCGAGGGCATCAAGGTGATGTCGATCGGCTTCTTCATCGAGCAGGACGCCGCCGTCGTATGGCGCGGGCCGATGCTCCACAAGGCGCTCCAGCAGTTCCTCGAGGACGTCGAGTGGGGCGAGCTCGACTACCTGCTCATCGACCTCCCGCCGGGCACCGGCGACGTCTCGATGACGCTGGCCCAGCTCCTCCCCCAGGCCGAGTTCGTGCTCGTCACCACCCCGCAGCCCGTCGCCCAGAAGGTGGCCAAGCGCGCCGCCGAGATGGCCACCAAGGTCAAGCTCGACATCATCGGCGTGATCGAGAACATGTCGAGCTTCGTGACCCCGACCGGCGAGCGCTTCGAGATCTTCGGCGAGGGCGGCGGCCAGCTCCTGGCCGACGAGCTCGACGTCCCCCTCCTCTCCGCCGTGCCCCTGACCATGCCCCTGCGCCGGCAGTCCGACGCCGGCACGCCCCTGGTCTTCTCAGATCCCGACGACCCCGCCGCTCAGGCGATCCGCCACGGCGCCCGCGGTCTCATCGCGCTGTCCCCGATCGAGCTTCCCGTCATGCAGGCCCCGGCGGCTGCGGCCGGGCCGAAGCCGGTCGGGATGTCGCTGCCGATGGCGTGAAATTCGCCGGAGGCGAATTTCATTGGCGCATTTGGCAGAGCCAAATGCGCCGGTCGTAGCTCGGGGCCCTAGCCGTTGGCGTAGTAGTTGGCGTTGATCACCGTGTACTTCTGCCATTCCTCGGGGAGCTGGTCCTCGGCGAAGCACGCGTCGACGGGACAGGCCTCGACGCACGCGTCGCAGTCGATGCATTCCTCCGGATCGATGTAGAGCATTTCCACCTTGTCGTAGTCGGGCTCGTCCGGGGTGGGATGGATGCAGTCGACCGGGCAGACCTCCACGCACGAATTGTCTTTCGTGCCGATGCAGGGCTCGGCGATGACGTAGGCCATAAGTCTGGATTTCCTTCGTCGGCGTTGACGTGACGAGTCCGCAACGGTGCGGACTGTCCGGCATTCTAGGTAAACGGCGTCCCCGGCCGTCTCGTGCGCTCTCGCGCCCGGCATGGGTAGCCTCCCCGCGGTGCTCCTGCTTACCGGCGCGACCGGAACCCTCGGCCTGCCCCTGCTGCGCCGCCTCACCGCGTCCGGGATGCCGGTGCGCTGCCTGGTGCGCGACCCGCGGCGGCTGGGAGCCGAGCGCGTCCGGGTCCAGATCGCCCTCGGCGACCTCGGCGACCATCTGTCCTTCCGCCATGCGCTGCGCGATATCGACACCGTCGTCCATCTGGCGGCGACGATCCGCGACCAGCCGGGCGGGTCGATCGAGGAGCTCAACGGCGTGGCCACGTGGCGGCTCGTGCGGGCGGCGGAGCGCGCCGGGGTGCGGCGCTTCATCTTCTTCTCTGCGCTCGGGGCCTCGACGCGCAGTCGGGCGCGGCTGATGCGCGCCAAAGCGCTCGCCGAGCGCGCGGTGGTGGAGTCCTCGCTCGAGCACGTGGTCTTCGCGCCGTCGCTCACGTACTCCCCCGGCGACCCCTACCTGCGGCTGCTGGAGCGCATGTCCCTGCTTCCGGTGATCCCGCTGGCGGGATCGGGCAAGGCCGCCTACCAGCCGATCTGGGCCGAGGACGTGGCCGACTGCGTGATGGCGGCGCTCCCCCACGGCGCCCACCTCGGGACCCGCTTCGAGCTCGCGGGCCCGGAGACGCTGTCCTACCAGGACATCGTCGAGACGGCGATGCGCTCGTTCGGCCGCCGTCGCCCGCTCGTCAAGGTCCCCATCGGCGTCACCCGCCGCTTCCTCCAGGCCGTCGAGCTCCTGACCGGACCGGCCGCCTTTGCCACCTGGGATGAGGCCGAGCTCTTCGAGGTCCCAATGACTTCGCGCCATGGCACCGCCGACGCCGAGCGCCTCGGCGTGGTGCCCAAGCCGATGCGCGCGGTGCTGGGCACCGGTTAGGAGGGGCGCCGCGCCGCCCACGGCAGCGCCTGCTCGAGCTCGGCGGCGAGCCGGAGGATGACGTCCTCGCGCCCGGGCGGCCCGATGAGCTGAACCGCGGTTGGGAGCCCGTCCTCGCCGTGGTACAGGGGCAGGGAGATCGCGGGCTGGCCGGTGACGTTGACGATTGCCGTATAGGGCGTGAAGAGCCCCGAGCGCTGGTAGTGGCCCCACGGATCGGGCCCGAGGCCGTGGAGCTCGCCGATGGGCAGCGGCCGCTGCGCGAGCGCGGGGGTGAGCACGGCGTGGTAGGGGGCGAAGAAGACGATCAGCGAACGGGCCACCGACTCGAGCCGGGTCTGGGCCATGAGGAGGCTGAGGGTGTCCTGGCTGCGGGCGCGCTCCCACAGCGCCCAGGTCAGGGGCTCGACGTCGTCCTCGGTGGGCTCGCGGCCGGCCAGGCGGCCGCCGACGAGGGTGCTCATCGACACCGAAGGGCCGAAGGCGCGGGTGAAGTCCCCAAGCAGGTCGAGCCCCGACCAGGGCGCGACGATCTCCTCGACGTCGTGCCCCAGGGACTCGAGCAGCGCGGCCGCGTCGCGGGCCGCGGCCTCGTGCACGGGGTCAAGCGTGGCGCCTTCGAGGGGGGGATTGAGTGCGAGGCCGATGCGCATGCGCTGGGGAGGTTGCGCCACGAGCTCGGCGAAGGGCGCGGGCGGCGGCGGCGCCCAGTTCGCGTCGCCCGGCTCGTACCCCGCCAGGACGTCGAGGAGGGCGACGGTGTCGGCCAC
>DASZMD010000125.1:0-10838 GCA_035551955.1 Solirubrobacteraceae bacterium
GCGCCATTGACGAGCTGCTGAAGGACGTTGCTGCCTGGGAGGGCGGTCAGGTTGGGCGTGGCCGTGACGCTGGAGAGGAGAGGCACGGTGGCTCCTTCGGGTTGTTTACCAATTGAGTCTAAAACAGCCTAGCAATGCTAATCTCATCTTGCTAGGTTAGATAGCATCAATTTAGTCTCAATTGGTTTCACGGTTCCGTTTCTCTTGAAGGGAGGCTCGTGTGGTCGGTGACGTTGAGGAGCTCTACCGGTTGCTCTCGCCGCGGCTTCGCCAGATCGTTCGCGCCGATGTGCATGCGCCCGAGGCGGTCATCGAGGATGCCTGCCAGATCGCGTGGAGCCGGCTCATCCGCCATTCCGAGCGGGTGCGCCGCGAGACCGCCCTCTCCTGGCTCGTGACCACGGCGGTGCGCGAGGCGTTCAGGCTCTCCCGGCGCGACCGGCGGGAGCTCTCGCTCGACGCCGAGCTCGAGCGCGCGGGCGAGCTGCCGTTCGCCTCGCCGGCCCCGGGGCCGGCCGAGCTCGTCGAGCTCCGAGACCGCCTGGCCGAGCTCGGGCAGCTCGGCGAGCGCCAGCAGCGTCTGGTGTGGATGCACGCCGCCGGGCTTACCTATGTCGAAATCGCCGAGCGCACCGGCGACACCCTGCGGACCGTCGAGCGCCAGCTCCTGAGGGCCAGGGGCCGGCTCGAGCGAGAGGCGGCCTAGCTCCGGGCCCCGGGAATCCCCCGGAACTCGAATGGCGCCGCCGCCCGGCCGTACTGGACGAACCAGCACTCACCGGTGCCCGCGCCCGCAAATACCTCGAGCACCGCCTCGGCGACCGTTTCGGCGGCGAGGATGGGGATACCGCCCGCCTCGAGCTGGTCGCGCACGCCCGCGATGATGTTGGTGTCGGCGAAGCTCGGGCAGACGGCGTTGAAGCGGACCTTGGGGGCGAGCGCGGGGCCGAGCGAGCGCGCGAGCCCGACGACGGCGTGCTTGGTGGCGGCGTAAAAGGGGTCGGGCGGGGTGGCGGTGAGCCCGGCGAGGGAGGCGGTGGCGACGATGGCGCCACGGCTGGCCCTGAGGGCGGCAAGCGCGGCGTGGGTTCCGAACACAACCCCGTCGAGGTTGACGCCCACGATGCGCCGGTAGAGCTCGGGATCGAAATCCTCGCCGATGCCGCAGCCGGTGACGACGCCGGCGTTCAGGTGGACGAGGTCGAGGGTGCCGTGGAGGGCGAGGGCGGTCTCGACGGCGACTCGATTGTCGTCGAGGCTCGAGGCGTCGCAGAGGACGAAGTGGCCGTCCAGCCTGGCCGCGACCTCGCGGCCCCCCTGCTCGTCGATATCGGCGACGACGACGCGCGCGCCGGCGTTCGCCAGGGCGCGGCAGGTGGCGCGGCCGAGGCCGCTGGCGCCGCCGGTGACGAGGGCGACCTTGCCTTCGAAGCTGATGGTCACGGGGCGACTATCGCATGGGGTTTCCCCTCGGTGCCTCGCGCGGCCGCCGGCGCCCCGGCCCGACCCTCCTACTTCCGCCTTACAGACATCTTCCGCCCGTCTTAACCCGGCGCCTGATGATCCCCGCCATGCCTGAATCACCCACCCCGAAACGACGCGCCTTCGGCCTTCTGGCAATCGGTGCGGCCGGCGTGTTTGGCCTCGTGGCCGCCGCCGGTCTCTACAGCGAAGCCGTCCGCGTCCCCGACCAGCCGTAGCTTCGTGAGCGCGCTGAGCAAGCCAACGCGCCATCGGCCGGACGGGGCGCAGGCCCCCCGCCTGCGCCCCGTCCGTGGCATCCGTGCGGGAACGCGCCCCCACGTCTCGATCGTGGTACCCGTGTGCAACGAAGAATGCACGCTCGATGTTTCGGTGCGCCAGCTCGTTGGTTTTCTGTATGACAATCTTCCTTTCTCCTGGCAGACAGTGATCGCGGACAATTCGAGCACCGATCGGACGCTCGAGATCGCCCGCGGGCTCGCTCTGGAGCTCGACGGCGTCACCGTCATGCACCTGCCCGAGCGCGGTCGCGGCCGGGCTCTGCGCGCCGCCTGGAGCGCCAGCGACGCCGACGTCCTCTGCTACATGGACGTCGATCTCTCGACCGACCTGAAGGCGCTTCTCCCCCTCCTCGCGCCCCTCATCTCCGGGCACAGCGACGTGGCCATCGGCACCCGCCTCGGCCGCGGCGCCCGGGTCACCCGCAGCCCCAAGCGCGAGATCATCTCCCGCGCCTATAACGCCATACTCCGCCTCGCCCTCGGCGCCCGCTTCAGCGACGCGCAGTGCGGCTTCAAGGCGATCCGCGCCGATGTCGCGCGCGAACTGCTCCCCCGCGTGCGCGACCAGGAGTGGTTCTTCGACACCGAACTGCTCGTGCTCGCCCAGCGCGAGGGCCTGCGGATCCACGAGGTTCCCGTCGACTGGGTCGAGGATCCCGACTCGCGCGTGGCCATCGCCTCCACCGCGGCCGCCGACCTCCGCGGCGTCGGTCGCCTGCTGTGTGCGAGCCGGATCGCCCGCTTCGCCGCCATCGGGGTCGCCTCGACGGTGGCCTACGGCGTCCTCTATCTGCTGCTGCACGGGCCGCTGCCCGCGGGGGCGGCGAATGTTGTGGCCCTGGCCCTCACCGCGGTCGCGAACACGGCCGCCAACCGGCGCATCACCTTCGGGCACTCGGGCCGGGGTGGGGCGCTCCGCCACCAGGCTCAGGGCGCCTTCGTCTTTCTCGCCACCGTGGCCATCACCAGCGGGGCTCTGCTCGTCCTCGACGCGGTCGATCGCCGGCCCGCGCGGGCGCTCGAGGTCGGCGTACTCGTCGTCGCGAGCACGCTCGCCACCGTCGTCCGCTACCTCGGGCTGCGCTTCTGGGTGTTTGCTCCGCATAAGCCCGCAGTGACGGATTAGGCGCTTTCTTAGCTTGCTCTGAGCTTTCTTCCTGAAGCTGATCCTCCGCCATGTCGACTGACTCGTTTCCCGCGCCCTGGGCCGGCCGCCTGTTCTTCAGGGGGCGGCGGCCCACGCGCCTGCTCGCCCGCGCCGCCCAGCGGGTGCTCGCGCGTCCCGAGCTCATCGGCGTCCTCGCCGTAGCGGGCGTCCTCAACCTGTGGGGGCTCAGCATCAACGGCTGGGCGAATACCTACTACGCCGCCGCCGTGCGCTCGATGAGCACGAACTGGCATGACTTCCTCTTCGCCTCGATGGACAAGTCGGGGCTGATGACGGTCGACAAGCCGCCGCTCGCCCTGTGGGTGCAGGCGCTGTCGGCGCGGATCTTCGGCTACCACCCGGTGAGCGTGCTCGTGCCCGAGGCGCTCATGGGGGTGCTCGCGGTCGGGCTCCTCTACGACCTCGTGCGCCGCCGCTTCGGCCGCGTCGCCGGCTTCGTCGCCGGCCTGGCGCTCGCGACGACGCCGATCACGGTGGCGATCTCCCGGCACAACAACCCCGACGCCCTCCTCGTCCTCCTATGCGTGGCCGGCCTGTGGTTCTTCGTGCGCGCGCTCGAGGACGGGCGCACGCGCTGGCTCGTCCTCACCGGCCTGTGCGTGGGACTTGCCTTCGAGACGAAGATGCTCGTGGCCCTCGCCGTCGTGCCCGGCATCGCCCTGGCCTGGTTCTGGATCGCGCCGCGCGGGCGCCTCGCCGCCACTCGCCAGCTCCTCGCGGGCGGGGCGACGATGCTCGTGGCCGGGCTGGCGTGGCCGGTGCTCGTGACCCTGACGCCGGCGGCCGACCGGCCGTGGATCTCCGGCACCTCGGACAACAGCATCTGGTCGCTGATCTTCGGCTATAACGGCGTCGGGCGCCTGACCGGCCAGACCGGAGGCCCGGGGGCGATTGGCGGCGGGGCCATGTTCGGCTCCTCGACGGGGCCCTTGCGCCTCCTCAATTCAGCGATGGGGGATCAGGCCGGGTGGTTGCTGGGGTTCGCGATTGTGTCCGGAGTGGCGCTCCTCGTCAGCTCGCGGCTGCGCCGCCGCGACCCCAACACGGGATGGCTGATCGCCGTCGGCGGGGCCTTCGCCGTCACCACGGTGGTGTTCAGCTTCGCGAGCGGGATCTTCCACCCCTACTACGTTTCGATGCTCGCTCCCTTCACCGCCGCGCTGATCGGCGCCGGCGTGGGGATGATCCTCGCCGGCGGTCGCAGCGCGCGCATCATCGCCCCGCTCGCCATCGCCGCTGGCGCGATCACCGAGGCGATCGTCCTCCACGAGTGGAGCGGCCAGCTGAGCTGGGCCCTCCCCGTGGTCATCGCTGTCGGGGGCGCGGCGGCACTTGTCCTCGCCCTCGGCGTCGGCGACGCGCGCGTGCGCACGGTGGTGCTCGGCGCGGCGCTGGCGGCGCTGCTGGCCGCCCCCGCGACGTGGGCGGCCGAGACGCTCGGCCACGCCACCAACGGGACGTTCCCGACCGGTGGTCCCGCCGCCGCCCTCCAGGCGGGTGGTCCCGGCGGACCAGGCGCACGCGGGTTCGGCGGCGGTGGACGTGGGTTCTTTGGCGGCGGCAGGCCGGGCGGCGGCGGCACGTTCACCCCGCCCGCCGGCGGTGGCTTCGCCGGACCCCCCGGCGGTGGCGGACCCGGCGGGGCGGGCGGCGGCTTCGGCGCCCCAGGCGGCCGGGGCTTCGGCGGCGCAGCCGGCGGCGGCGGCTTCGGCGGCAGCTCCGCCTCGCTCCAGGCCGCCGTCACCTACGCCAAGACTCACGGTGGCGGAACGATCGCGGTCGAGAGCCAGAGCTCGGCCGCCACGGCGATCATCTCCTCGAACGCCAACGTGGCGGGCATCGGCGGCTTCTCGGGTCGCGAGAGCTCGGTGACCGCGAGCTGGCTGGCCATGGAGGTCGCCTCGGGCCATCTGCGCTGGGTGGTGGCGAGCAGCAGTGGCGGGTTCGCCGCCCCCGGAGATACGCGCACGGGCAGCCAGGCGGCGATCTCGGCGGTCGAAAAGGCGTGCCGGGCTGACTCCGTTTCCACCACCGGCGGCGCAAGCGTGACACTGTATGACTGCCAGGGCCGGGCGCCCGCCATCTCGAGCTGACACGAAGGGATTTATCGATGCTACGGACGGTCCGATGACTGCGGTGATGGTGTCCAGGTCACTCATCCTCAGATCCGTGCTCGTGGCCGGCGCCCTCGCGCTCTTCGGCGCCCCCGTCGCCACCGCCGAGGCGAGCACGAGCACGAACTGGTCGGGCTACGTCGCCCACGGCGTGAAGTTCCGCAGCGCGTCGGCGCTGTGGACGCAGCCGACCCTGACGTGCACGCCCGGCACGCAGAGCTACTCGGCCGCATGGGTCGGGCTCGGCGGCTACAACCTCAGCTCCAAGGCACTCGAGCAGATCGGGACCGAGGCCGACTGCACCGGCTCGGGAAGGCAGGTCTCGACCGCGTGGTACGAGCTCGTCCCCGCCCCCTCCCGGGGCCTGGGCATGATCGTCCGCCCCGGCGACGTGATGGCGGGCCACGTGTCCGTGGTGGGCAACAAGGTGACGCTGATGCTCACCGACCGCACCCGGCACAAGACCTACACCAAGACGGTGTCCGTGTCGACCGTCGACGTGACCTCCGCCGACTGGATCGTCGAGGCTCCCTCCCAGTGCACGGGCAACGGCTTCCAGTGCCAACCGCTGACGCTGGCCAACTACGGAACCCAGACTTTCGCCCGGGCGAACGCGCAGACAGCCAAGGGGCAAACGGGGGCGATCGCCAGCGCGCTGTGGCGGACCGAGGTGATCACCCTCAACCCCGGCAGCAACGGAACGCGGAACGCGAGCAACGGAGCGAGCGAGGGTGAGTCCTCGCCGTCGGCGCTCACCAGCGCCGGCACCGGGTTCACGCTCACCTACACGCCGATCACTGCGGCCCCGGGGCCGCCCACGGCGACGTCGTACCTCTCCTCCCGCACCGCCGGCCTCTGAGGCCCGCGCTCTTACATTCCTCTTGCGCTTTTCTCACAGAGCGGCGGTTTCATCGGTGCGACCAGAACCGAGGGAAGGATCTCGATGCGCAGTCGCAAGTACGTACTCTCGCTGCTCGGGGCCACGGCCGCCGTCTCGGCGGGTGCCGGCGCTGCCGCCGCCGCCACCGGCTCGAAGACGACAACCTCAACGACGCCGGCGGCGCCGCGGACCCATACCGAGCGCCGCTACGCGCCCCGCTCGGGCGCGGACCCGAGCTCCCACCACTGCCCGAACATGGGCTCAGGCTCGAGTTCGAGTTCGAGCCAGTCCTCGGGCACGGCCGCACCCGTCGCTCCCCCCGCCGGGGCCAACATCTAGCCCGCGAGCCGGGCGACGCGGGCGGCGAGCCACTCGGACGCGGCGGCGGCCACTGCCGCCGTGCTCCGCAGGCCGTGATTGCCGGGCACGGTGATCACCGTGCGGCGGGGGCCGTCCGGAGGCATCCCGAAGGGATCGCTCGCGCCCTGGATGACCAGGGTCGGCACCGGCACGGCATCGAGCTCGAAGAGCCGGCTCTTGGCCGGGTCATCGCCCCGCCCCGGTGGGTGCACCGGGAAGGCCAGGCACAGCACCGCGGCCGCGCCCACCTCGGCCGCCGTCCGGCAGGCCACGCGCGCCCCCGAGGAGCGCCCGCCGGCGATCACCTCGAGTCCGGGCCAAGCGTCCTCGCGCAGCGCCCCGAGCACGGCGACCCAGGCGGCGTCGAGCTGAGGCGCGGGGGCCGGCGAGCGCCGGCCCGCCACCCGGTAGGGCTGCTCGACGAGGGCGACGGCGAGCTCGAGCTCGCGCGCCGCCGCCGTCACCGCGACGAGGTCGGGCGCCCCCACGCCGCCGCCCGCGCCGTGCCCGAGCACGAGCGCGGCGACCGGCCGCTCGACGCCATGCACGTGGACCCGCGCGGGTCCATGGGGAGTATCGAGCTCGAGCACGGGACGAGCCTAGCCGTGAGGCGGGAGGGGCCGCCTCGCGTCAGATGGCGCTTACAGCCCCGCCGGGTGCCGCACCACGAACCCCGAGAACTCGCCGCCGCCCTGGGCCCAGCGCGTGCCGCCCGTGGCCAGCGCGACGGTGTCAAAGCGCCACCCCCCCACCTGCATCCACACGTGGCCGGCGTTGGCGTAGACGGTGATCCAGCGGCCGGGGCCGGGCACGCCCCACGACTCGAAGGCGCCCGAGACCATCGGCGAGCTCACGAGACCCGCCGCCGCCAGCGCGTAGCTGACCGATCCCGAGCAGTCATAGCCGTTGGCCTGGAAGGAGCCGTGCCCGCCGCCCCAGATGTAGGGGAGGGTGGCGATGGCGTTGCCGGCGGCGATCACCCGGGCCACGGCCGGGGGCGCTCCCGGGGGTGGCTGCACCATCCCGCCGGTGTTGACGGCGATTCCCCCGACGCCGGCGTTGCCCGTGGCGGCGGCGGCGGCGGCCTGGGCGGCGGCCTTCTTCTCGAGGTCGCTGAGGTGGGCGTTGAGCGAGCCGAGCCTCGAGGCGTTGCTGGCGCGGTTTCCAAGCTCGCTGATGCGCTGGCGCAGGAGCGCGTCCTGGAGCGCGGCGACCTCGTTTCGCTGCGAGAGGACGATGGCGGTGAGCCGCTGGTCGCGCCGCTCGAGCTTGCCCAGGGCATCGGCCTGACGCGCCACCTCGGCGCGCGCGATGCGGGTGGTGTCGACGATCTCCGCGTCGTGGTTGCCGATCGTCCTCAGGAAGGAGAGGCGCTCGAGGAGATCGGAGAATCCGTGCGATTCCAGGACGACGCTGACCAGGTTGGGCTGCGAGCCCTCGTAGTTGGCGACCAGGTTCGCCGCCAGCGCCCGAGCGGCGCGCTGGAGCAGGTTCTCGAGGTCGAGCAGGCGAGTGCGGGCGTCGAGGAGGTGGGTCTGGACGGCGCCGAGCTCGGCCTCGCGCCGGGCCAGGTCGGCCTGGAGCCCGGCGAGGCGGGCCTGGGCGGCGCGCAGGCCGCCCGTGGTCTGGCTGATCTTCGCGCTGTCGGCGGCGATCGCCTGCTGGAGCGAGGCCTTGGCCGACTGGGCGGCCTGGATCTGGTCCTGGAGGCTGGCGGCGCCGCTTCCCGCCGGGCCGCTCGCCAGCACCGCCACGGTGGCCGCCGCCGCCCCCGCCGCGCCGGCAGCGCGGAGGACCCAGGGGTGGCGGTGGCGAAGGGGCATGGATGGGGTAGGGGCCGGCTCGAGCGCACGCGCGCCAACGCGCCGGACGGCCAGTCCCGCATGGCCATCCCGTCGCGATCTAGAGCCAGCCTCCGGCGGCAGTGGAGAGAAGCTGGCGGCACCCTAACAAGCCGCGTCGCGTTCCGGGCCGCTCATCGAGGCGTGCAATAAATCCTGCAAACGGAGGAGATCGCGATTGGCTTGCGAGGGCCGTGGGCGGCTACCCTGAGGTCTCCCGAGAGCAAGCGAGGCCGAATGACGAACGAGCAATGGACCGCGGTCGACCATTACATCGAGCGGCTCCTGCTGCCCGAGGACGACGCCCTCGAGGCCGCGCTGGGCGCGAGCGCCGAGGCGGGATTGCCGGCTATCGGCGTCTCCCCGACCCAGGGCAAGCTGCTCGAGCTCCTCGTCCGGATCCGGGGCGCACGGAAGGTCCTCGAGCTCGGCACCCTCGGCGGCTACAGCACGATCTGGCTCGCCCGGGGCCTCCCCTCCGACGGCCGCCTCGTCACCCTCGAGCTCAATCCCTCCTACGCCGAGGTCGCCCGCGCCAACATCGCCCGCGCCGGCCTCGGCCACCTCGTCGAGCAGCGGATCGGCCCGGCGATCGAGACGCTGCCCGTGCTCGCCGCCGAGGGCGCCGGTCCCTTCGACCTCATCTTCATCGACGCCGACAAGGCCGGCTATCCGCACTACCTGCCGTGGGCGCTCGAGCTCTCGGCGCCGGGAACGGTGCTCGTCGCCGACAACCTGGTCCGCGGCGGCGCGGTCATCGACCCCGCGGCGGACGATCCGAGCGTCGCCGGCAGCCGTCGCTTCACCGAGCTGCTCGGGGCCGATCCGCGGGTGAGCGCGACGCTGATCCAGACGGTCGGGAGCAAGGGCTACGACGGCTTCGCGCTCGCGGTAGTGCAGCCTTAGGCCGGAAGCTTGCGCGCCCGGCTCTCCATCCCCTTCCACACGTCGCCGCGGGAGGCGACACGCTTGGCCGCCGTCGCCACCGTCCAGCGATCGGGCTTGAGCTTCGGGTCTGAGAGCTCGTCCCACTCGATCGGCATCGCCACGGGGGCGCTGGGACGGGCGCGCACGCCGTAGGGGGCGACGGCGTGCTGGGCGTAGTTGATGCGGTTGACGTCCACGTAGATGCGCGCGCCGCGGTCCGAGCGCCGCCACTGGAGGGTGAGGCGCTTGGGGTCGTCGGCCACCATCCGCTCGGCCAGCGCGCGCGCGTAGGCGTGGACCTCGGAGAACGAGGGCCCGCGGCGAAGCGGGCAGACGACGTGGACGCCGCGCGAGCCGGTGACCATCGTGTAGGGGACGAGGCCGGCGTCGCGCAGGCGCGCGCCCGCCTCGCGGGCGGCGGCCCGGACGGCGGCGAAGCCGATGCCCGGAGAGGGATCGAAGTCGAGGATCAGGCGGTCGGGCCCGCGCGGCTCATCGGCGCGGGAGAGCCACACGTGGGGGGTGATCGCGTTCTGCCCCGCGAGGTAGACGAGGGTGGCGGCGTTCTGGGCGAGGACCTGGGTCAGCGTCCCGCCCTTCTTGGGCACCTTGGCGGTGGCGATCCAGTCGGGGAAGTAGCTGGGCACCTCCTTCATGAAGAAGCCGTGGCGCTCGATGCCCTGCGGGAAGACCTGGAGCGCGAGCGGGCGATCGCGGACATGGGGGATCATCGCCGAGGCCACCGCCTCGTAGTGGCGCGCGAGGTCGAGCTTGGTGACGGGCGGATCGGGGAACAAAGCCTTGTCGGCGTGAGTGATCTCGATCGTGTGGCGCCCGACGCGGATCTTCTCGGTCATGCCTCGCGCACCACCTCGCGGGCGGACTTGTCGTCGCGCAGGCCGAGGAAGCGCGGGTGGCGCAACCGCCCCGCCTGCGTCCATTCGCTGAAGCCGACCTCGGCGACGAGCTCGGGCTCGAGCCACGTCACCCCGCGCTCGCGGATCTGAGACGCATCCGCGAAAGGCGGCTCCGAGCGCCGGCGCTCCTGCATCTGCGTGCCCAGGTCGCGCAGGGTCGCCTCGTCGAAGCCGGTGCCGACCTTGCCCGCGTACCGAAGCCTGCCGTCCTCGTAGTAGCCGAGGAGCAGGGCCCCGAACCAGGTGCGCGAGCCCCGGGGAGCGGTGTAGCCGCCGATGACGAACTCCTGGCCCTGCTCGCACTTGAACTTGAGCCAGTTGCGCGAGCGCGAGGCGGTGTACTGGCTGTCGGCGCGCTTGGCGATCAGCCCCTCCCAGCCCTTGCGGCACGCTTCCTCGAACAGGGCGCGGCCGTGCTCGTTGCGGTGCGGGGTGAGCCGGACGCCGTCCTTGAAGGTGAGCGCCGAGCGCAGCAGGCGCTTGCGCGACAGCAAGGGAAGGGCGCGGACGTCGTACCCGTCGAGCCAGACGATGTCGAAGACGTAGTAGAAGACGGCGACGGGCCGCTGGCCGCGCTGGGCGAGCCGGGCGAAGCTCGTGCGGGCGCCCTCGAAGGCGACGACCTCTCCGTCGACGGCGAAGCGCTCGCACGGCTCGGCGTCGAGCGCCTCGGCGATCTCGGGGTAGCGAGCGTTCAACGAGAGGTCGTTGCGCGACAGGAGCCGGGTGTGGGGGCCGGAGCGAACGGCGATGCAGCGGATGCCGTCGAGCTTGCGTTCGTAGATCCAGTTGGGGTCGTCGAAGCGCTCGGTGGTGAGGACCGCCTTCATCGCCGCCGCGTGGTCGGGCGGCGGGGCGGGCCGGAGCT
>DASZMD010000126.1:0-19598 GCA_035551955.1 Solirubrobacteraceae bacterium
CTTCGTATCGCCCGCGCTTGCGATAATCGCGTGGATGCCAGGCCTGGGCTCAATCCTGACCGCGATGGTCACGCCGTTCGACGCCGATTTCGCCGTCGACGAGGAGGCGGCCGTCGCGCTCATGAACCATCTCGTCGCCCACGGCTCCGACGGCCTGGTGATCTGCGGCACCACGGGCGAGGCCTCGACGCTGACCGACGACGAGCACCTGGGGATGATCGAGCTCGCGGTGGGGGAGATGCGCGGGCGGTGCACGATCGTCGCCGGGGTGGGGTCCAACGACACCCGGCATGCGGTCCACCTGACCGAGCGCGCCACCGAGCTGGGGGCCGATGCGCTCCTGTCGGTCAACCCGTACTACAACCGTCCCAGCCGGCGGGGGATCGTCCGCCACTACGAGGAGGTGGCCAAGGCCACCGACAGGCCGATCCTCCTCTACAACATCCCCCAGCGCACGGGCAGCGACATGCCCAACGACCTTCTGGCCGAGCTCGCGCAGATCGACGGGATCGTCGGCGTCAAGCAGGCCAATCCCGCCAACCTGGCCAAGATCGACGGGATGATGATCTATGCGGGCAACGACGACATGCTGGCCGACGTCCTCGACCTCGGCGAACCCGGGGGGATCCTCGTGGCCAGCCACCTTGTCGGCGACGAGATGCGCCGGATGGTCGACGAACCCGAGCGCCGCCGCGAGGTCGAGGCGTCGCTGCTCGATCTCTACCGCGATATGTCCGTGGTCCCGCTCGCCGTCTCGGTCAAGGCCTCGCTCGCTCTCCTGGGCATGGGCGTCGGAGAGCCGCGGCTTCCCTACGTACCGCCCGACGAGCGGGAGCTCGAGCTCCTGCGCGCGATGCTCGAGCGCCACGGCCTTCTTAGCCAGGCATCCGTGCAGGCGTGAGCGACGCCCTGCGCGTACTGCCGCTCGGAGGACTGGGCGAGATCGGCAAGAACATGACGGTCGTCGAGTACGGCGGCCGGATCGTCGTCGTCGACACCGGGCTGCGCTTCCCGACCGCGGAGATGCTGGGGATCGACCTCGTGCTCCCCGACTTCAGCTATCTGCGCGAGCGAGCGGCGGACATTGAGGCGATCGTCATCACCCACGGTCACGAGGACCATCTCGGGGCCCTGCCGTGGGTCCTGCGCGAGCTCGGGGATGAGCACGCCCCCACCGTCTACGGGGGCCGGCTCACGATCGCCATGGCCCGTTCGAAGCTCGATGAGCACAAGCTCCGGGATGCCAGGCTCGAGGACCTCGACCCCGGCGAGGAGCTCTCGCTCGGCCCCTTCTCGGTCGAGCTCGTGCACATGACCCACTCGATTCCCGACTCGTGCGCGGTGGCGATCGGAACCGAGCTCGGCACCGTGCTCGTGACCGGGGACTACAAGTTCGACCAGACCCCCGTCGACGGCGCCCCGGCCGACGTCTCCCGCCTGGCCGAGCTCGGCCGCGAGGGCGTCCTGCTCCTGTGCGGGGACTCGACCAATGCCGACCGCCCCGGGTTCTCGCCCAGCGAGGCCGAGGTGGGACCCCACCTCGAGGAGGTCTTCGCCCACGCCGAGGGACGGATCATCGTCACCAGCTTCGCGTCCAACATCCATCGGGTCCAGCAGGTCGTCGACGCGGCGGCGGCGCTCGACCGCAAGGTTGCCCTGGTTGGGCGCTCGATGCGCAAGAACGTCAACATCGGCCGCTCGCTCGGTCACATCGACCTGCCCAGCGGCATCCTCATCCAGCCCCAGGAGGTCGAGGACTGGCCCGACGACCGGGTGGTGGTGATCTCGACCGGCTCCCAGGGGGAGCCGCTCTCGGCGCTGCGGCGGATGGCCCACAACGACCACCGGATGATCAAGCTCCACCAGGGGGACACGGTGGTCTTCTCCGCCACCCCGATCCCCGGCAACGAGCGCGCCGTGAACGAGACCATCGACCGCCTCTACCACATCGGCTGCGACGTGATCACGCCCCGCGAGGCGCCGATCCATGCCTCGGGCCATGGATACCAAGAGGAGCTCAAGCTCATGCTCAACCTCGTGCGCCCGCGCTACGTGCTTCCCGCTCACGGCGACTTCAAGCGCATCCAGCTGCACGCTAAGCTCGCCCAGGCGGTCGGGATCGACCCCGACGACATCTTCAAGGGCGAGAACGGCCTGCCGCTGGAGATCGACGCGCGCGGCGCCCGCTTCGGCGAGCCGGAGCAGTCGGGGATGATCTTCGTCGACGGCGTCGACATCGGCGACCCCGCCGACGTCGCCCTGCGCGACCGGCGCATGCTCTCGGGCGACGGCATCTTCATCGTCGTCGCCACCGTCTCCGAGCAGAGCGGCGAGTCGGTCGTGCCCCCCGAGGTGATCTTCCGCGGCGTGCCCTTCATCGAGCAGGCCGACGAGCTCGTGGAGGACATCCGAGACGAGGTCGAGGCTTCGCTCCTGCGCGCCGCCAAGGGCGGGATCCGCGAGATCGACATGCTCCAGCAGGAGCTCCATGACGACCTCGCGGCCTTCGTCTACGACCGCCTCAAGCGCCGTCCCATGGTGCTCCCGGTCGTCGTCGAGGTTTAGCGAAGCGCCCAAATCTACGACGTTCGTCCAGGCGACAGGAGGCCGTCGCTCGGCAGATAATGCACAAGTTTTGCGGGCTTGTACTGACGATTAGCCCCCGCCTGTGCTTACACTCCGGGCATCGGTAAATCGGGCCTGACCGAGGGGCCCAAGGGCCGATAGGGGGCAAATCTCATGCGCGTTCGTGCGCATTTCAACCATGGAAGGATTGGAATTGAGACTAAGCACGCCGTGGCGGGGATCCCTACCCGCCCGGACACAGGATGTGTCGGGTGACGCAACGACGCAGCGGTCCATGCTTGACCTCGAGGGGCGGGTCCTCACCGACGAGGAGTCGTCGCGGCTCGCCTACCACGAGACCGGCCACGCGCTCCTGGGGATGCTCCAGCCCGGAGCCGACGAGCTCACGAAGGTCTCCATCTTCCCGAGCGCGCGGGTCTCCGAGAGGACCCGCGACGATTCCCCATCACATCGGCGCCTACCGGGCGAGAGCTACCGCCGAGGCCGGATCATCGGGCTGCTGGGCGGGCTCGCGGCCGAGGAGATCGTCTATGGCAACGTGACCGAGGCGACGGCGTTCGAGCTCGAGGAAGTCCGCGCGCTGGTCACCGAGATGATCGGCCCTCACCGTGAGCTGGAGGCCGAGGGAATGGTCTCGCTGCTCCCGAGCCTCGGCATCCCCGCGCCGGCGCGCTCCGGTGAGTCCGGGGATGAGATCGATCGGGTTATCGAGGAGTGCCTCGCCTGGGCGGTGACGATCCTGCGCGAGAACCGCGTGCGGCTCGACATGCTGGCCCACGCCCTCGTCGAGCACGAGACACTCGACGCCTCCGAGGCCCTGGCCGCGGCCGGCATCTCCGCGGGCGGCAACGTCTCCCCGCGCACGGCGAGCTTCCGCGTCGGAGACGGCGCTGATGAGCCGCGCCTGCGCCGGCGGGACGGAAACCTACTCCGGCGGCGGACAGAACGTGCGACGCGCATGAGTCAGCTGACCCAGGTCGCGCCCGTGGCCGAGGTCGCGTCGATCACCGAGCCGGGGTTCCGGCACCAGAGCGTGAGCGCGCTCTCGCACCTGCAGCGCGCCCGCTACTGGGGGCTCGCCCTCATCTGGGGGATCGTCACCGTCACCTTCTGGGTGTGGTGGCTCCGCCACGCCGCGCACAGCACGCCGGTCCTCTACTGGCTGCAGACGGCGATGCTCTTCTACCAGACCACGGTGCTGCCGACCGTCTACTGGAGCTTCGTGGGGCAGATGCGCCGGCCCGTCGAGATCGAGCCGCCGGCCGGGGTGGGGGTGGCCCTGATCACGCTATGCGTCCCCGCCCAGGAGTCGCTGTCGGTGATCCGCAAGCAGCTCGACGCTCTCCAGGGCGTCAATTACCCGCACGACAGCTGGATCCTCGACGAGGGAGGCTCGGCTGATGTCCGCGCGCTGGCGGAGGAACGCGGGGTGCACTACTTCACCCGGCGCGGAATTGCCTTCTGGAACCAGGCCGCGCCACCCTTCCAAGCCAAGACCAAGGCGGGCAACGTCAACGCGTGGCTCGATCACGTGGCCTCGCTGGGCCTCGAGTTCGAGGTCTTCGTGCAGTTCGACGTCGACCACCGGCCGCGACCGGACTACCTCGACCGCACCCTCGGGTATTTCCGCGACTCCGAGGTGGCCTGGGTCCAGGCGCCGAGCGTGGGCGCCAACAACCTCGAGGAATGGACGGCGCGGGGCCTGACCGAGCAGGACCTCGTGTTCCACGGCCCCCTGCAGATGGGGTTCTACGGGGCCACGCGCACGCCCTTCATCGTCGGCTCGCACACCTCCTACCGGACCGCGGCGGTGCGCGAGATCGGCGGCTTTCAGCCCACGCGGGCCGAGGACCACCTCGACACCGTGGTCCTCGCCGCGCACGGCTACACGGGGGTCTTCGTCCCCGACCTGATCGCCGTCGGCGACGGCCCCGACACCTTCGCCACCTACCTGCGCCAGCAGTTCGCGTGGGCGTACTCGATGATCCAGATCTTCTTCCACCACACCCCGAGGCTGGTGCGCCGCTACACCCTGCGCCAGGCGCTCCAGTTCCTGTTCTGCCAGAGCTGGTACACGCTGTGGTCGATCTCGCTGGCGCTCCTGTGGGCGCTGCCCACCGTGGCGCTCCTCAGCGGGCAACCGATCGCCTCGGTCAAGCTCCCGACCTTCCTGGTCTACTTCCTGCCCGTGCTCCTCGCCTCGAGCCTGATGTGGTGCGAGACGCGCAAGTGGTTCCAGCCCGGAGGAGTCAGGCTCTCATGGCGCGGGATCCTGCTCGGGGTCGCGCGCTGGCCGGTGATCGTGTGGGCGCTCATCAACGTCGTCCTCCGCATCAAGCGTCCGTACATGATCACCCCCAAGGGGGTGGCCGGTGCCGCGCCCCGGGCCCTCACCCTGTACGGGCCCGGTCTGGCCATGGCGGGCCTTCCCCTCGGCGCCCTGTGGGCCTTCCACCTCACCGGGGGCGCGGCCGGGATGCGAGGCTATTACTGGCTGGCCCTCGCCAACGCCATCATCGGGCTCGTCCTCGTGGCCACCACCGCCACGCTCGAGATGCGGCGGATCTCCTGCGAGAGCGGGGCCTGGCGCGCGCTGCGCGTCAGAGGCGGCGTGATCGTCGCAGTGGTGGCGCTGGCAGCGCTGATGAGCATCTCCATCCTCAGCGTGTGGGCGCCGATGGTCAAGGTGATCGCATGAGGCGCGCGGCGATCGCCCCGGTCGTCCTCTTTCTCCTCCTGGCGGCTTTCCTGGCCCAGCAGCACGGCCTGATCCTCCGCACCACCACGTATACCCCGGCGCCGTATCCGGTGACGCCGATCGCCGCCCACGCCCTCGAAGTGGGGGTCACCACCTCGCCCCTCGCTCAGAACTCGTGGCGGCCGTGGCGGCAGTCCGGCCTTACCTCGGTGAACGCCTTCGAGCAGGTCGTGCAGCGGCACGCGAACATCGTCATGTGGTACGCCGACTGGCAGCACAGCCGGCTGGAGCCGAGCCAGCTCGAGGACGTCGCCCGGCGCGGGAGCGTACCCGAGATCACCTGGGAGCCGTGGGACTCGACCAAGGCGCTCTATGTGCCCCAGCCGCGCTACGCCCTGCGCAACATCATCGCCGGTGACTTCGACCCCTACATCCGCGCGTGGGCCAAGGGGCTGGCGGCCTACGGCCGGCCCGTTCTCCTGCGCCTGGCCCAGGAGATGAACGGCAACTGGTACCCGTGGGGGAGGTCGGCCAACGGGAACCTTCCCGGGCAGTTCGTCCAGATGTGGCGCCACGTGCACAGCATCTTCGCGCTCGCCGGCGCCACCAACGTGCGTTGGGTGTGGAGTCCCGTGCAGGGCGCCCCGACCGCCTACTTCCCGGGGGCCGGCGAGGTCGACGTGCTCGGCATGACCTGCCTCAACGAGGGCTCGCTCGGACGGGGATGGCGCTCCTACGAGGACATCTGCGGCAAGTCGATCGAGCAGCTCCACGCGATGGCACCGCGGCTGCCGATCCAGAGCTCAGAGACGGCGAGCACGGAGTACGGAGGAAGCAAGCCGGCGTGGATCGCCGGCATGTTCCGCTACCTCGCAATCCATCCCGAGGTTCGGTCGATGGTGTGGTTCAACATGCGCAAGAAGGGCGTCGACTGGCGGGTCCAGAGCTCGCGCTCCGCCGAGCGCGCCTTCGACGGCGGATCCCGCGTCGCGGCGGCAGGTTAGAGCGAAGCCACGAGCTGCTGGTAGACCGCGAACGCGGGCTTGGGTGCGTAGGTGTCGGTCATCAGCCCGTACTGGCTCTCGAAGCTCGTGCTCGAGGAGTCCGCGTCGCGGAGGTCGAACCAGCGGTAGTCGCTGACGTCGAAGGTTCCGCTGTAGTCCACGACCGCGTGGACCATGGCCTGGAGCGCGGTGGACTGCATCGCGTAAGTGCGGCCGGGGCCGGTGGGATAGCCGTTCTCGGAGACGTGCATGGGGACGGTGGCAGGGATCCCCGCCATCGGCATGTACGTCTGGCGCAGGGCGGTGAGCGCCTGGACCGTGCCCTGGCGCAGGGCGGCGCTGAAGCTCAGGCCGCTCGCCAGCGGCGGTCCCCACGTGCCCGGGTAGGCATCGAGGCCGACCCAGTCGAGTGCGTTCACGAACGCCGCGCCGCCGTGCTGGCCGAGATAGCTCCAGAAGGACTTCTCGGCGGAGCCGGTCGCGTAGGCCCAGTTGAAGCCGACCTTGAGCTGGCTGTCATGGTCGATGTTGCGTTCGGCGCTCGCCTCGAGGACGCCCCCGATGAGCGCGTCCTTGACGCCGGGGTAGTAGCCGTCGGAGGCGTTGGGGGCGCCGGCGATGTTCGCCTCGTTGGTGACCTGGAGCGAGACCAGGCCGGGGTTCGACCCGAGCTGGTCGACGGTGTCGCGCACGAAGGTGACGAACCCGGGGACGTCGACGGCGGCGTTGAGATCGGAGGGGCGGTAGCAGAGGACGAGCTCGACCTGCAGTCCGTTGGCGGTGTAGGAGCTGATGTCCGCCCCGACCTGCGCGGCGGCGGAGTAGCCGGAGCCGCCGGTGTAGGAGGCGTAGAGGTGAAGGACGAAGGGCTTGCCCGCGGGCTTGAGCTGCTCGAGCGCGGCCAGGCGCTTGGTCGGATCCTCGGGGGCTACGGGGCCGCTCGGGCCGACGGTCCCGGCGGCGCCGCCGGGGTAGATGCCGAAGGTCACCGGCCTCGTCGACGGGATCGGCTGGCTCGGCGACGTCTTGCCCGCGGCGTTGGCCGACGCCCCGCGGCGCTGATGGCGGCGGGTGTGCTTACGGGTGTGCTTACGGGTGTGCTTCACGCGATGGTGCCGGGGAGCGGCGGACTTATGAGCCGTCGCGGCCTGGGCCGGCGCCGCGAGGGCGGAGCCGACGGCGAGCGCGAGCAGAAACGCGGCGAGCGCGGTGAGGATGGCAAAGGCGTAGCGGGGGAGTGAGACCCGTGGCATGAAAGTCGACATGCGTCATAGGTCGGGACCCCGGCTGTCGTACGCGAATTGGCCGCTCAACACTGGACGATCGTCTAGTGCGCCCTCCCGTGGGGATGGACACTCGCATCATTCGGCCTCCGAGGCAAACGTGGACAACATGTTTAAAGCTCCATCTCAGTTGCGGGTCGATTACTCGATTCGCTAGGGTGCCTACCGCTCGCACGGGAGACCGGGCGGGCTTGCTAGGGCCCGTCGTTCTCGTGGTCGGGCGAGACGAGGCGGCCGACGTCCACGCGGAGGAGGGGCCTGATCGATATGCCTGGCGGTGCGCCATGATTGGTTGGCGGGTCGTGCCCGCGCTCGCCGTCTGCGGCTCGTTGTGCGCCGTGGCCGCTCCGTCGGCGGCCCCGCTCTCCAAGCCGACGCGCTGGGCAGCGCCCTGCGCCAAGGCGAGCCACCGCTGCCCGGGGCGCCGCGCCCCCCTCGTGCGCGCGCCGCCCCCGTCGCCGACCCCGGCGCCGTGGTCGCCCGGATGGTCGACCGCGGTGCCTTCGCCGAGTACGAGCGGCGGGGCGCAGGTCAAGTCCGTGGCGCCGGCCAAGGCAGCGAGGCCGGCAAAGCCGCTAGGAGCTTCGCCGCTGGCCTTCCCGTCGCTGAGCGAGCTACTCCCGTCGGGCGCTCGCCTCGCCGGTCTCCGTGCCCTGATCGGGACCTTTCAGGTGCCTCCCTTTCTCCTGCCCATCTATCAGGCGGCGGGGGTCCAGTACGACGTGCCCTGGCCGATCCTTGCCGCCATCAACTGGATCGAGACCGACTTCGGACGCAACCTCTCGGTCTCCACGGCGGGCGCCATCGGATGGATGCAGTTCCTCCCCTCGACCTGGGCGCAGTACGGCGTCGACGCCACCGGCAGCGGCATGGCGAACCCGTACGACCCGGTCGACGCCATCTTCGCCGCCGCGCGCTATCTGCACGCCGCCGGCGCGAGCGGGAGCCTGCCCGGCGCCATCTACGCCTACAACCACGCCGACTGGTACGTGCAATCGGTGCTGCTCCGAGCGAAGCTCATCAGCGGCTACCCGGCTGCGCTGATCGACGCGCTCACCGAACTCATGCAGGCTCGCTTCCCGGTCGCCGGCCGCGTGGACGGCTACCGCCACCCGGAGGGCGGCCAACGTGACCGGGTGGTGGTGTCCGCACCGCGGGGAACGGCCGCCGTCGCCGTCGCCGACGGCAGGATCCTCAGGCTCGGGCACAGCTCGAGACTCGGTCGCTACGCGGTTCTCGAGGACGCCTTCGGGAACGTCTACACGTACGCGGGCCTCGGCCGGCTCGCGCGCGCCTATCCGGTTCCCCATCCGGTCACGCTCGTTCTCCGCCAGATCGTCGATGAACTCGCCCCGGCGCGAGCCCCGGCGCCGTCGGCGCCCGCGAGCTCGGGCACGGTCTCAGATCAAGGGCTGCCGGGCGCGCCGCCCGCCGTGAACCCGGCCAAGGAGCGGCTGTTCGTGTACCCGATGCGGCCTGCGAGCTACGCGTCCGGCGGTCTCGAGCAGATATCGAGCGGCGATCCCCGCGCCTACTTCGCCGGCACCATGACCCTGCGCCCGGGGCAGTATCGCCTCGCTCCGCTCCTTCCGGGGTCCACCGTGCTCGCCGGCACCGTCCTCGGTCGCCTCAAGCCCGCTCGCGCCGGCGCTCCGAGCTCGATGACCTTCATGATCAACCCGGCCGGAAAAGGGTCACCCCGCATCGATCCCGAGCCGATCCTGCGCAGCTGGGAGCTGTCCGCCCGGGCCGGCATCTACGGAAGCGAAGCCAAGAACCCCCTGATCTACCCCGGCGCGGGCAACCCGACGGTGGGGCAACTGCTGCTGATGAGCAAGCCGGGCCTCGAGCAACAGGTGCTCGCGGACCCCCGCGCGCGTATCTACGCCTGCGGCCGAAGGGATGTCCGCTCAGGTGTGGTCGACCGGCGCGTACTCGCCGCGATCGAATACCTCAGCGTCCTCGGACTGCGCCCGACGGTCACCGGACTGGTATGCGGTCAAGGTCTTGCCCATGCGGGCGGCACCTCGCTGGTCATCTCAGGGATCGACGGGACGCCGGTGCGCGGGCACCAAGGACCGCGCTCGCTCACGGCGGTGACCATCCGCGCCTTGCTCGCCCTTCAGGGGCCGATGCGCCCGTCTGAGATCATCTCCCTGCACAGCTATCCGGGCCAGTCGAACACGCTCGCGCTGCCCGACCACGCCGACCGCATCGAGGTCGCCTTCGGCTCGCCGAGCAGCGGCCGGCTCGACGCCGGGAGCTGGTCGCGGCTCGCCGCTCAGCTCGCCGGGCTCCCCGAACCGACCGTCATTTCCCCTTCGGGGCAACGTAGATGAGGGTGCCGTCGCTGAGGCGGTAGACGGTCCCCACCGCGGTGCCGTGACCGACGACGCGCTGATTGGGCTTCAGGTGCAGCGGGCGGGTGGTCTGCTGCTTGCTGATGGTGATCTGGGGCTGCGTGGTGTGGGTGTGGTTGATGAGGACGCTCGTGAGCTTGAGCGAGGACAACGCAGCGAGGAGGAAGGCGACGGCGAGGACGATGCCGAGGTCGAAGAGGTTCACGAGCCCGTCGAGCGGATCGCCGGCGCGGTCCTCGCGAGCCCGGGCGCGGGGGCTGGTCTTGATGCTCACGTCGTCGTCTCCGTCGTGGCGGTCACGTGCGGCGGCGGCTGCGACAGGCTCGGCGCGGTCCCGGTGAGGGTGGCGGCGACGTACTCCACGTCGGAGTAATCCTGGCCGTAGAGGCGATCGCGAATGAGCGAGATCGAGAAGGCCAGCGCGCCGACGAGCAGCCCGGCCACGGTGACGCTGAAAGCGACCTGAAGGTTGCTGGTGAGGGCGCTGATGTTCCCGTGGGCGAGGCCCGAAAGCGCCGGGGAGAGGGGGATCAGGGTCCCCATGAGCCCGAGCGCGGGTCCGAAGCGCACGAGGATGCGGGTGCGCTCGAGGCGTCTCAGGTGCCGGTACTCGTAGTCGGCAAGGCGCTTGGCGATGCGCTCGTCGGCCTGGGGGAGGGGGAGCTGGCGCACGATCTCGGCGAGCACCCGGCCCATGTCGGGGGTGAGAGCGATGGCGCGCATGGCCGTCAGCGCCTTCGCTGTGTCGCCCGCCTGGACGGCCTTCTCGGCGAGCGCCAGCTGCTGCTCGAGACGATCGAGCGAGCGCCGGCGCCGGCGCGCGAGGTCGACGGCAAGCGAGCCCAGCTCGGCGACCACGGCCGCGAGCGCGACGACGGCCAGCGCGAGCACGGGGATCCGCAGCGCCCGCGCGACATGCGAGAGCAGGAGCTCGACGCTCATGGCGCCTCGGTGATCGGCGGCGACACGCGCCAGGAGCCACGGAGCTCGAGGAGCCCGCCCCCGAACAGCGCCACGAGCACGCCGAACCAGATCCACATCCCGTAGCGCAGCCCCCGGGCGTTGGCGCGGACATGCGCTGCGCGCGCCGCCCCCGCGGCACCCCCGGAGGTTCCGCCGGTCGCGGTGGCGGGCTGGGCGATGTAGCTGATCGCGATTCCCGAGACGAGCGGGCCCACGGGTCGCGGCGCCTGGCGGGCGCGGCGGTGGGCTGATCGCTGGGCGCGGTGGGGTGGGGTGCTCGTGCTCTGCGCCCCGGCGCCGGTGCCGGCGCCGGTGCCGCCCGCACCCGAGCCGCTCCCCGTTCCGGTGCCGTTGCCGCCCGCGCCGGCGCCCGCTCCGGCGGGCACCGGCGGTGGGGTGCCGACCACGACGGGGATGACCGACGAGGCTCCCACCGAATCGGCCCCGCCCGTCACCTGCAGGTAGACGTCGTAGGTGCCCACGGCGGTGAAGACGTGACTGGGGGCCACCTCGGAGGAGAGCGAGCCGTCGCCGAACGACCACTGGTAGAGGGAGGCTGCCCCGCCGTACACGCTGGCGCTGAACGCCACCGGCTTGTCGACGTAGGCCTTCACCGGCCCCGAGATCCCGATCGACAGCGGTGGCCCACGGTGGAGCTCGATGGTAATGATTCCTCCCTGGCCGGCGAACGTCTCGCCGGCGTTGGTGTTACCCGAAGGGGTACTCGGTACCAGAAAATGCGTGCCCGCGCCGTCCGCCCACACCACGGGGAGCTCGCCGTGATAGGCGTAGGGGCTGACGGCCTGGAGGTTGTCCAGCACCACCGGCGGCCCCTGGGGCGCGAGGATCTCCGCCGATCCGAAGGTGGTGGGGATGTGGAGATCCTTGAACAGCTTCGGGAGCGAGTAGCCGGAGGTGACGGTCACGCTCTGCGGGCCGGCGCCGGGGGTGGCCACGGTGCTGTAGGTGTAATCGGGAACATCGGGCGCTCCCAGCTGGGAGAGGGAAACTGTCTGCCCCCCCGCCCCGCCGACGGTGACGATGCGGACGAGACCCTCGGCCCGCGCGCTGGGCGAGCCGATCGCCAGCGCCACGAGCGCCGTCGCCAGCGTCAGGCCGGCACGGAGCGAGCGCCGACCGACGGCGGCGCGGGGGGTGGGGCGGTGTGCGGGTACGGTGGAAGTCACCGGCCGGAGAAGTATGCGGCGTCGCGCGCCCCGGGGACGGTCCGCGCGCGGACCTAGTGGACGCGAGCGGGCGTCTCCGCCGGCGCGGCGACGGGAAGGCGGATCACGAAGCGTGTACCGCGAATCCCGGCCGGTGGCTCGATCGAGACGGTGCCGCCGTGTGACTCCGCCACTGCGCGGACGATCGCGAGCCCGAGCCCCGAGCCGCGTCCGCCGTCGCGCCCGCCGCGGACGAAGCGCTCGAAGATGCGCTGCTCGAGATCGCTGGGGATCCCCGGGCCGTCGTCCTCCACGACGAGCACGGCCTGACCGTCGCGGATGCCCGTCGAGGCACGGACCCGGGTGCCCGGGGGGGTGTGGCGCAGCGCGTTCTCGACCAGGTTGAGGACGAGCCGATGCAGCTCGTCGCCGGCGCCGTGAACGATGACCGGCTCGGCCTGGACCGAGACCTCGTGGCCTTCGGCCACCGGTTCGAGCTCGGCGACGGCCTCGACGAGGACCTCGGCCAGGTTGGTCGGCTTGCGCGGCGCGACGCGGTTGGCGTCGGCGCGCGCCAGCAGCAGCAGGTCAGCGACGAGGCGCCGCATCCGGCGCGTCGAGCGCAGCGCCGCCTCGGCCGTCTCGGCCTGCTCGCCGTCGAGTTCCTCGGCCAGCAGGTCGAGGTTGGCGAGCACGCTGGTCAGGGGCGTGCGCAGCTCGTGCGAGGCGTCGGCCACGAACTCGCGCTGGCGCTCGAGCATCGCCTCGGTCTCCCCACGCGACGCGTCGAGCGCCTGGAGCATGCCCTCGAGGGTCCGCGCCAGGACCGCGATCTCGTCCTCGGCCTCGGGACTGGGGAGCTGGCGGCGGGGATCGCGCGTGCGTTCGATTTCGCGGGCGACATCGCTGAGCTCGACGATCGGGCGCATCGCCCGGCGCGCGATCGCCAGCCCGGCCAGGAGGGCGAGGATCGAGCCTCCGAGCACGCCGACGAAGAGGAAGAAGCGGACCTTGGCGAGGGTGTGGTTGACGTCGGACAGGGGCCGGGCGTAGAGGAGGGTGACCTCACCGGCGGGATTGACTCCCACCGACCGGGTCTCGACGCGGTAGCCGAGCTCGTCGGCTCGAGAAGGGAAGGGGAACGGGGGGCCGGGGGGGAGCGCGGTCCCGAACACCTCCTGGCTCTGCGAGCACCGGAGCGTCCCGTCGTCGTCGAAGATTCGGATCTGCGCGTGGTTGTCATACGCGTAGTCGCTGATCACCGTCTGGTCGCAGTTGAGGGCCTGGCCGGCCCACCGCAGGCTGAGTCGCCCGGTGAGGGCGTCGGCCTGGGCGCGCACCTCGTCGTTGAACTGCCCGCGCACCTGGCGCGAGGTGAGCACGCCGACGATGCCCGCGAACCCGCACAGGATCACGAAGGTCAGTGCGGCCGAACCGCCGGCGAGACGCCAGCGGATCGGGACCGACCTATACGCGGAGGACGTAACCCGCGCCGCGTATCGTGTGAAGGAGCCGAGGCTCTCCACCGGCTTCAAGCTTCCTCCGTAGGTTGGACACGAACACCTCGATGGTGTTCGTCATCGAGAATGGGTCATACCCCCACACCTCGTCGAGCAGGCGCTGGCGGGAGATGACGATCCGCTCGTTGCGCATCAGGTACTCGAGCAGCTCGAACTCCCGCTGGGTGAGGTCGATGGGCCGGTCGCCGACCCCATCCGGCGAGCTTCCGCGGGTGACCTCATGGGTGTCGGGGTTGAGCTTCAGGTCGCCCACCACGAGTGCCGCCTGGCCGCGCGGGGGGCGCCGGCGGAGCAGCGCCCGCAGGCGGGCGAGCAGCTCCTGGCGCTCGAAGGGCTTGATCAGGTAGTCGTCGGCTCCCGCGTCGAGCCCCTCCACGCGCGACTCGACCGCGTCGCGCGCGGTGAGGACGAGGATCGGCACATCGTCGGTCTCGCGCATCGTCTTGGCGACGTCGATCCCGTCCATCCGCGGCAGCCCCAGGTCGAGGATGACCAGATCGGGGAGGAAGGCGTGGGCGACGTCGAGCGCGATCACCCCGTCGTCGGCGATCCGCACGTCATAGCCCTCCATGCGCAGCGACCGCTGCAGGACCTGCGCGATCGCCTCGTCGTCCTCGACGACGAGCACCCGAGGGGGACGCTCGTACTCGGCCATGGCCTCGCAGATGGTAGATGGGCGGGGTGCTGGGGTCGTCGATTCTTTAGCGGCTCTTCATTGTCGGCGGCGCTGGGGCGGCGGGCAGGGAGACGCGTCCCCGCGTCGAAGCAGGTTCTCCGGTTATGGCCACCCGCCGCAAGTCGCCTGCCAAGGCGCCCGCGAAGCGTGTCCGCGCGCGGCGCTCGCCGCTCGCGAGCCACCCCCGCCTGCCGCGACCCGACTTCGAGCCCCATCAGATCGACGTCCTCGGACTCGGGCTGATCGCGATCGGGATCTTCCTCTCCTGCGTCACCTACCTGCGCTGGGCGGGAGGAACGATCGGGGAGGGAGGGACGCACGCGCTCCGCTTCGTCTTCGGCCTGCTCGGATACGGGGTGCCGGCGGCGATCGTCATCGCGGGAGCGCTGATCGTCCTGCGCGAGCTGCGCCCACCGGGGCGGCCGCTGAGGACGGGGGCACTGTGTCTCCTCGGCTCCGCCTCCCTTGCCCTGGCGGCCGGGACGTTCGGTATCGGCCCGGGCCAGGCCACGGCAAGCACGTTCTGGCATCCCGCGGCGTTCGAGGCACGCGGGGGGATCCTCGGCGAGTCCGCCCTGTGGGTCACCTCGAATCTCGTCTCGACGATCGGTGCCGACATCCTCGCCGTCTTCATGTTCCTCGCCGGCCTCATGCTCGTCACGGGCGCGACGGTCGCCGGCGTCCTGCGCGCGACCGGGACCGGGGTGGCCGGGACGACCCGCATCGCGGGCGGCGCCGGCAAGGCGATCAGGCGCTCGACCGAGGAGATCACCGCCGCCACCGCCACCCGGCGTCAGCGGCACCCGCGGACACCGGCCGTGCTCGCGACCGAGGCGCCGGCCGAGGCGGGGGGCGTCCCGATCCCGCCCGGCGCGGCAGCGCCGCAGCTTCTCCCCGAGCCCCTGCTCCCGCCCGAGCTCGACACCGAGGAGCTGATCGTGCGCGCGACGCACGTGGAGGCGCCCGGTGTCGAGTCGGCCGAAGCCAACCCGCCGGAGGAGTTGGACGACCCCGAGGACGACCCCGTCGACGTGCCCCTGGATCCCCCCGACCCCTCACAGCTCACCCCGCAGGGACGCTTCCGCGGATCGGTCACCGACGACCCCGACTTCGTGTGGCGGGTGCCGAGCGGCCGCTCGCTCACCCGCTCGACGGGAGAAGCCGCCAAGCCGGACACCGCCGGGCAGGAGCAGGTCGCCGCGCAGCTGATCGAGACGCTTGGGCACTTCGGGGTCGAGGCCAAGGTGGTCGGCCGGGTCACCGGTCCCCACATCACGCGCTACGAGCTCAGGCTCGCTCCCGGGATCAAGGTCGGGAAGGTCGCCCAGCTCAAGGACGACATCGCCTACGCGCTCGCCGCCACCGACATCCGCATCCTCGCGCCGATCCCCGGCAAGCAGGCCGTCGGCGTCGAGGTTCCCAACGCCCGGCGGCGGATCGTCCACCTCGGCGACGTCTTCCAGGCTCCGCCGCCCGACTGGTCGCCGTTGACGGTGTGGCTGGGCAAGGACATCGCCGGCCACGCGATCGGCGCCGACCTGGCCAAGATGCCGCATCTGCTCGTCGCCGGCACCCCCGGGGCCGGCAAGTCCGCGTGTGTCAACGCCATGCTGTCGAGCGTCCTGCTGCGCGCGACCCCGCACGAGGTGCGGATCGTGCTCGTCGACCCCAAGCAGGTCGAGCTCAACCACTACGAGTCGATCCCGCATCTGCTCACCCCGGTCATCACGAGCCCGCGCATGGCCGCCAACGCGCTGCAGAACCTCGTCCGCGAGATGGAGCAGCGCTACTCGATCATGTCGCTGGCCCGCACGCGCAGCCTGCCCGAGCTCAACAAGTCGCGCGAGAAGCGCGGCGAGCCCCCGCTGCCCTACATCCTGTGCGTGATCGACGAGCTCGCTGACCTGATGATGGTCGCGCCGGCCGACGTGGAGGACTCGATCATCCGCCTGGCCCAGAAGGCCCGCGCCGTCGGGATGCACCTCGTGCTCGCCACCCAGTCGCCGCGCGTCGATGTCATCACGGGCATGATCAAGGCCAACGTCCCCTCGCGGATCGCTTTTGCCGTGTCCTCCCAGACCGACTCCCGCGTGATCCTCGACCAGAACGGCGCCGAGGCGCTGCTCGGCCAGGGCGACATGCTGTTCTCGCCCGTCGGCTCCTCCAAGCTCCAGCGCATCCAGGGTGCGTTCATCGACGAGGATCAGATCCTGGAGATCACCGAGGCGTGGCGCAAACAGGGCGAGCCCGACTTCCGAGAGGAACTGCTCGCGGAGGTCGAATCCGAGGCCGACGGTTCCGGAGACGATGGCGACTCGCTCGACGCAGACGAGGATCCGCTGCTCGAGGAGGCAATTGCGCTCGTGGCCCAGATGGGCACCGCCTCGACGTCGATGCTCCAGCGCCGGCTGCGGCTCGGGTATACGCGGGCGGGCCGGGTGATCGACATGCTCGAGCGCCGCGGGATCATCTCCGGCTACGAGGGGTCAAAGCCCCGTCAGGTGCTCATCACCGAGGCCGACGTCCCCCGGATCCTCTCGCACCTCGCCGAGGCCGACGGCTCGGCCCGCAATGTGCCCGAGGTGCCGCCGCCCCTCGATCCACCGCAGTCCGGCGCCACGGACGGGGTCGACGACGACGCGCTGTAGGCCGCGGGCCCGTGACGCGCCGGTCTTTCGGCGTTTGCGGGGGATTGAGAGAGGCCGCGCGACGGTAGCCTGTCTGGTCGATGGCTGACGAAATCGGCTCCCGCCTGCGGGAGGCGCGGATGCGCGCCAAGATCGACATCAACGAGGTCGAGACGCGGACGAAGATCCGCGCCAAGTACCTGCGTGCGATCGAGAACGAGGAGTGGGACCTGCTCCCCGGGGAGGTCTACGTCAAGAGCTTTCTGCGCACGTACGGCGAGTATCTCGGCCTCGATACCCGCCAGCTGCTCGATGACTTCCGCCGCCGCTACGAGCGGCCGTCCGATCACGAGCTGCGGCCGATCGCCCCGCTTGGCCGCGATCGCGACCGGCCGCCGCGCCGGCGCGGGGTGCCGCCGTGGGCGATCGTCGGAGTCGTGCTGATCGGCGTCGTCGTCGCCCTGTACCTCGTCGGCAAGCACAACGGCGGCTCGACGAACACCTCGAGCACGCAGGCACAGACGACCACCCAGCGCCAGCCCAAGTCCGGCCGGACGCGCCGCCGTCGCACCGTCGCGACACGGCCGACGAGGGTCAAGCTCCAGCTCACCGCGACCGGGCCGGTGTACGTGTGCCTCGTCGACGGCGCCGGCAAGAAGCTGATCGCGGGGCAGACGTTCGACATCGGGCAGACGATCCCGACCGAGGTGGCCGGCAAGCTGCTGCTGACGCTCGGCAACAACAACGTGAAGATGAGGATCAACGGGAAGTCGACCGCCGTGGCCGCGTCGTCGGGACCGATCGGCTACCGGCTGACCCCGACGAGCCACACCCAGCTTCCCGCCGCCCGGCAGCCCCAGTGCGCATGAGCTCTGCCTCGAGTCCTCCGCGCGCGGGAATCCTCGTCACCGGCACCGAGGTGCTGACCGGGATCATCTCTGACCGCAACGGCCCGTGGGTGTCCGAGCAGCTGCGCAAGCTCGGCGTCGACGCGGCGATGATCGAGATCGTCGGCGACCGGCCCGAGGACCTTCTGCAGGCGCTGCGCTCGATGGCCGAGCGCGGACTGGCGCTGATCGTCACCAGCGGCGGTCTCGGCCCGACCGCCGACGACCTGACCGCCGAGGTCGTCGGCCGCTTCTGCGGGCGCGAGATGGTGCTCGACGAGCCGCTCGAGGCCCGCATCGCCGAGATCCTGGCACCGATGATGAGCCGCTGGCCGAACCTCGACCCCGACGCGATCCGCCGCTCGAACCGCAAGCAGGCGGTCGTGCCCGCGGGAGCGACGGTGCTCGAGCCGGTGGGGACAGCGCCGGGGCTCGTCGTGCCGCCCCGACACGGTTCGGGGGGTGATCCGGGCGGCGGTCCGACCGTGGTGGTGCTCCCGGGGCCGCCGCGCGAGCTTCAGCCGATGTGGGCGGCGGCGGTCGCGACCGACGCGCTCCGGGAGGCGATCGCCGGCGCGGTCGAGTACCGCCGCGAGATCGTCCGGCTGTTCGGGATCCCCGAGTCAGAGATCGCCAACACGTTGCGCGATGCCGAGGCGGCGGGAATCGAGCTCGACCCGCTGGAGATCACGACGTGCCTGCGGCGGGGCGAGATCGAGATCGCGACCCGGTACGAGCCAGCGGCGCAGGACGCGTACGACGCGCTGCTCGGGTTCATCGAGCAGCGTCACGGCGACACCCTGTTCTCGCGCGACGGCTCGACGATCGACGAACAGCTGGCCGGGTTGCTCGCCGGGCGGACGCTCGCCGTCGCCGAGTCGTGCACCGGCGGCCTGCTGGCCGCGCGGCTGACGGACCGCGCGGGCGCGTCGGAGTACTTCCTCGGCGGCGGTGTCGTGTACTCCAACGAGGCGAAGACCGACCTCGCCGGCGTCCCGCCGGAGCTGATCGAGCGGGTCGGTGCAGTGTCGGTCGAGGTGGCGGTCGCGCTCGCGAAGGGGGTCGCCTCGCGGTTCGCCGCCGACCTCGGCGTCGGGATCACGGGAATCGCCGGACCGGGTGGGGGGACCGAGGACAAGCCGGTCGGGCTCGTCTGCATCTCGGTCTGCTCGGCGGCGGCCGCCGACGGCCCTCGATCCATCACCCGCCGGACGGTCATGCCCGGCGACCGCGGCGACATCCGCGACCGCTCGGTGACGGTGGCGATGCACCTGCTGCGCCGGCTGCTGCTCGGGGAGTCCGACGAGGGTCGCGACCGGCTCGGCGGAGGCGAGGTCCCGGTCGGCCGATGATGGCCGGCCGCTGCGCCGGGCCGCGGTCTCGTGGCCGCTGAACGGCTCCGGCTGTTCGTCGCTCTCGATCTGCCGGTGGGGGTCCGCGCGGCGCTGGCCGGCTGGGCGCTCACCGCGGTGGCGGACCCGCCGGCGCCGGCGCGGCTGCGGCCGCTACCGGCCGAGTCACTGCACGTGACGCTGTGCTTCCTCGGCGGATGCGACGCGGCGGACGTCGATGACATCGCCGGTGCCTGTTCGTGTGCGGTCGCCGGTCGATCGCCGGCGATCGAGACCGCACTGGCGGAGCCCGTGTGGCTGCCGCCGCGGCGCCCGCGCGTGCTCGCCGTCGCGCTGGCCGACGTCGCGGGTGGCCTGGCCGCGCTCCAGGGGCGGCTGGCGGACGCGCTGACCGCCGGCGGCTGGTATCGCCGCGAGGCGCGGCCCTACCTGCCGCACGTCACCGTCGCCCGCTGCCGGGACCTGCGCCGTCCGGC
>DASZMD010000127.1:0-5560 GCA_035551955.1 Solirubrobacteraceae bacterium
CTCCCGAAAGCCGTGCTGCTCCTGCAGCCGCTCTTCAAGTGCTGGACCGGCCGCTGCCGAACCTGTCACCGTCCGATCAAGGTCGACCGACTAACACTCACCCTCGACCGTTACGACGAATGAAACCTAACAAAGCACTACTAAGACGGCGCCGGCGCGATCAGGCCACGGCGTACGCCCTCGGCGCTCGCCTCGCCGCGGTTGCGCACTCCGAGCTTCCTGAGGATCGCCGAGACATGGTGATCGACCGTCTTCTCAGCGACGATCAGGCGCTCGGCGACTGGGTTCGCCCCCAGCCGCTCGAGCTCGGCGAGCGCGGTCTGGAGCGGGTGCTCGTCTTCCGAGCTCGCCAGCGCCAACGCGCGCTGGTAGGGACAGCCGATGCGTTCCCAGGCCTCGGCGGCACGCGCCCAGTCGCCGGAGAGCTCGAGCAGGTAGGGGTCGGCCGCGTCGGCGGGCGGGTCGTCTTCGATCCCGGCGCGCCGGCGCCAGCAGCTGAGCTCGTCGATCGTCCAGCGCGCGCGCCGGCGGAGAGCGAGCTCGAGGACGGGGTCCGTGATCCTGGCTACCAGGCCGGCATCGCCGTCGAGCCACGCGGCCTCAGCTCCGGCGCACTCCGCGGGCCCGATCCGCTGGAGCTCTCCCGTCGGCGCGGCCAGGGACTGCGCTTCTTCGAGGGCGGCGGGAACGCCGGGATCTCCGCGCCGCACCCGTACTCGTGCGAGCACGGCCAGGGTGGTGATCCGCGTCACCGCCGCCGCCCGCTTGCGGCTCAGAACCTCGAGCGCGGCTTCCGCCGCGGCGCTCCAGTCCCCGAGATCGAGATCGGCGCGGGCCCGCCAGCCGAGCATGTACAGCTCGGAGGCGTAGAGATCGTGCTCGACGCAATAGCTGAGCCCCCGCTCGAGGTCGTCCTTGGCCAGGCGGGGAGCGCCGGAGGCGGCGGCGTCAGCACCCAGGTTGATGAGAGCGCGCACGACGTCGTCCTCGGCGCCGCGGGCGCGCGCCAGCTCGAGGCTCCGCTCGAGCGCGGCCCGCCGTCGGCCTCGAGGCCGAGGTCGAGCTGCGAGGTCCCGACGTTGTTGAGCGCGTGGGCGAGGGTTTCCTCGTCGTCCAGGCGCCGGGCCAGGTCGATCGCGCGCTCGCCCCACGCGATCGCCGCGAAGTCCTCGCCCGAGAGCATCGCCAGGGCGGAGCGGTTGCTGTAGGCCATCGCCAGCTCGCGGCCGGGCGGAAGCTGCTCGAGCTCGTCGATCGCCTCGGCGCCGAAGCGTCCCGCCCGCTCTCGGTCTCCCGACAGCCACCACAGCCGTGACAGCCAGCGCAGGTCATCGCCCACCCCTCGCCGATCGCCGAGGGCGCGCCGAAGCTCGAGCGCCCGGTCGCGGGCGGACACGGCCTCGACGACGTCGTCGATCACGTAGCACTCATAGGACCGCGCCTCGTACATGGGCGCCAGTTCCTCGGGCGGGAGGGCGCCGGCGGCCCGCAGCGCCCGCGCCCACTGAGCCGCAGCCTCGCGATGGCCGCGCAGGCTCGCCGCGGCGCGGGCCGCCGCCGGAGCGTGCTCGAGCACCGCCTCGACATCCCCGGCCGCCTCCGCATGATGGGCGAGCCGCGCATGCTCGCCCCTGGTCTCGGCGCGGCCAAGGAGAGCGGTGAGCGCGCGTCGGTGAAGCGCGCGTGCCGTGATCGCCGGAGTGGCCAGTTCGACCGCGGCACGCGCGAGCAGGTGACGGAAGCTCAGCGCTCCGCCTCCCGCACGAGGAGCCCGGCTTGGGCGCACTCGTCGAGCCCCACCGGATCGGCTTCGCAGGTGGCCGCGAGCACCCACTCCTCGGCTCGCCCGGGGAAGGTCGCCGCCGCTGCCAACCAAACACCTCGACGAGCGAGGTCTTGCCGACACCGGCCTCGCCCCCCACGAGGACGAGCCGGCCATGACCGCCGGTCACCTCGGCCAGCCAGCCGCCAAGCTCCTCGAGCTCGCGCTCGCGCTCGACGAGGCCGCTCATCGCCAGATCGCCTACCGCGACGGGGTTGGCTGGCCGAGATGGAATCCCTCAGGCGACAGTGACGGCGTGCCTGCACGCTCCTCGGCCCCTCCCACTCCCCTCGGCGCGTGTCGACGCTCTCGTCATCTCAGCTCATGGGCTGGTTATGCATCCCGTTCCCTTCGCCTCGCGACTGTGGGAAAGGCCCCGCAGACAGCGCCAGCGCGCGACTGAGAATGCTACTCCGATCCTGCCTCCAGCTCGCTTGACCGCCCTGGGGGCGGTCCTAGTCCTTAGATCCACCCGACGAACTGGAGGCGCACGATGGCAAGCCAAGAATTGAGTGGGAAGAAGATCGCGATCCTGGCCGCTGACGGAGTCGAGCGTGTGGAGCTCGAGCAGCCCCGAGAGGCCGTCACCGACGCCGGCGCCGAGACCGAGCTGCTGTCGATCCACGATGGGGAGATCCAGTCGATGGACCATGACATCACTCCCGCTCGCAAATTCACCGTCGACGGACTGGTCAAGGAGGCAGCCGTCGAGGACTACGACGGCCTGATCCTCCCCGGGGGCACGGTCAACCCCGACAAGCTGCGCATCGACGCCAACGCGATCCAGTTCGTCAAGGACTTCTTTGCGACCGGCAAGCCCATCGGGGTCATCTGCCATGGTCCGTGGTCGTTGGTCGAGGCCGACCTGGTGCGCGGGCGGACGCTGACCTCATGGCCGAGCGTGCGGACCGACATCCGTAACGCGGGCGGCAATGTCGTCGACCAGGAGGTCGTCGTCGATCAGAACCTGATCTCGAGCCGGTGGCCCGATGACCTGCCCGCCTTCTGCGCCAAGATCGTCGAAGAGTTCGCCGAGGGGGTACACGAGGTGGCCTCGGGGGCCACGGCGCGCAGCGCTTAGCTCGCCCCGGCACCGGCGCCAGGCCAGAGTGGGATCCGGCGCTCGACCGGGACAGTCCCGTGACCTGGCGAGCGGGGTTAGCATGTCAGCATGGGCGAGGACGCGAGGGCAGCGAAGATCGACAGCGCCAATCTCCGGTGCTCGTTCTGCGGCAAGTCCTATTCCGAGGTCGAGACGATGATCTGCGGTCCCACCCCGGCGGTCGCGATCTGCGACGAATGCGTGGAGATGTGCACCGACATCATCGCTGAGGGCGCCGGACCCACCGAAGCGGCCTAGCCCGCTCGCCGGCAACAGAAAAACCACACGCGCGGTTTGCCTTTACCTAGCCTCCGGGTACGCGGTTGGCTGGGGTCGCCCACCGTCCAGTTAACTCTCGAGGAGGCTTTCTGATGGCAAGCGAAGACCACGCATCCGAAGATCGCGTAACGATTCCCGGAAGCGAGCGAGCGCCGGTCCCCGATCACCCGCGCGTAGGCGACCCCGAGCCGCAGAGCGAGGTCACGGTCACCGTCTACCTACGACCGTCGGCGTCGCTCGACTGGGTTGACGAGGAGGCGACCCGCCCGCCCGGCCAGCGCCGCGTCCTCTCGCGCGAGGAGCTGGCCAGCGCGCACGGGGCCCGCCCGGAGGACGTCGACGCCGTGCGCGCCTTCGCCGCCCAGTACGGCCTCGAAGTGGTGGAGGTGGACCCCGCTCGCCGCAGGGTCGTGCTGCGGGGGACGCTCGAGGCGGTGTCGCGCGCCTTCGGCGCCCAGGTCGTTGGCAAGTTCAAGCACCCCAGACAGGGCGAGTATCGCGGGCGCCAAGGGCCGCTCACCGTGCCCGCCTCCCTGGCGGGCGTGATCACCGGAGTGTTCGGGATCGATGACCGCCCGCAGGCCCACACGCACGTGCGCTTTCATGCCGCGGCGGCGCCGGCCACCTCGTACACGCCGGTCCAGGTCGCCCAGGCGTATGGGTTCCCGGCCGGCCTCACCGGCGCCGGGCAAACGGTGGGGATCATCGAGCTTGGCGGGGGCTACAACCAGTCGGATCTCAGCACCTATTTCTCGGGCCTCGGGCTTCCGGCTCCGTCGGTGACCGCCGTCGGCGTCGACGGCGGCAGCAACTCCCCCGGGACCGACCAGAACGCAGACGGTGAGGTCATGCTCGACATCGAGGTCATCGCCGCCGTGGCCACGGGGGCGACACTCGCCGTCTATTTCTCTCCCAACACCGATCAGGGCTTCATTGACGCCATCTCCGCCGCCGTCCACGACACCACCCACAAGCCCGCGGTCGTCTCGATCAGCTGGGGTGGCCCGGAGGACACCTGGACCCAGCAGGCGCGCACGCAGATGGAGCAGGCGTTCACCGAGGCCGCGGCGGTGGGCGTCACCGTCACCGTTGCCTCGGGCGACAACGGATCCACCGACGGGGTCACCGATGGCAAGCAGCACGTCGACTTTCCCGCCTCGGCGCCCCATGCCCTGGCCTGCGGCGGCACGTCGCTCCAGGCTCAGGGCAGCTCGATCACGAGCGAGACGGTCTGGAACGACGGCGCCGGCGGCGGCGCGGGCGGTGGCGGAGTGAGCATCGAGTTCCCCCTGCCGAGCTACCAGTCCGCCGCCCACGTTCCCAACAACGTGGACACCGGCAAGACCGGCCGCGGCGTTCCCGATATCAGCGGCGACGCCGATCCAGCCACCGGCTACACCATCCGTGTCGACGGTGCCGAGCAGACGATCGGCGGCACCAGCGCGGTCGCGCCCCTGTGGGCGGCCCTGACCGCCCTGCTCAACCAGGGGCTGGGCCGACCCGCGGGGTTCCTCCAGCCCCAGCTCTACGCCGCTGCCACCCAGGGCGCCCTCCGCGACATCACCCAGGGCAACAACGGCGCCTACTCGGCCGGCCCGGGCTACGACGCCTGCACGGGGCTCGGCTCCCCCGACGGCGCGGCCCTGCTCAAGGCCCTCGGGGGCCAGGCGCCGGCGCAGGCCGCCTCGAGCTCGGCGAGGACCGCCTGATCGGGGATGTCAGCCAGCTGATCGGCAAATTGACCGTTAAGGGGGACCGCGCTACGCTGAATTCACGGCACGGCGTACGGGTGCGGTTGCATCCGATGCCGGGTCGAGAAGACACCGACGGACGGCTGTGGCCTTGCGGGGCCCCCCGGACCCGGGAGCGTGACCAGTGGAAGCATCTTCATCGGGAATTGGAGCTGGGCCCCTGTCAGGGGGAAGACTGCTGGCGGCGATCTCCAACAGCGTTGTCGCCATCCTCCGGGACCACTATGGCCGCGGTCCTATGAAGGCCAAGACATACGCGCTCGACGACCTGATCGTCGTCGTCATGCGCGGTAGCGGCTTCACCGCGCTCGAGCAGACGATCATGGACAGCGGCGAACCCGACCGGGTGGTGGCCATGCGCCACGACTTCCAGCGGGTGATGACCAGGCGCTTCACCCAGACGATCGAGGAGCTCACCGGCCGCAACGTCGTCGCCTTCCTCTCCCAGGCCCACGTCGAGCCCGACCTCACGCTCGAGATCTTCTTCATCGACGGCCCGCTCGAAGGTTTCGGAGCGTTGGAGCTCATCGAACCGGAGTAGCCACGGCCGCCTGCATGGGCTGGCCGCCGGCTGGAGCAGGCGGTGACGAAGACGGGCTTGCCGGT
>DASZMD010000128.1:0-20444 GCA_035551955.1 Solirubrobacteraceae bacterium
GACCGCGTCGGCGTCGCGCCGCACCGCTTCGGCATCGCGCACGACGGCTTCGGCATCCCGTTGGGAGCGCGATTCGCGACCGGGTTCGTCCTTGTCGGCCATGTGACGGAATGGATGATGGCGCTGTCGGCGGCCGGACGCCCACGGCGGCGAGGCCGGAGAGGCCAAACCCGATGCCTGGTTTACTGGCAGCAGATGACCCCCGAGAAGCCACGCAGCGACGACGAGGAGCTGCTCTCGCGTCCCGCGCCGGGGATGCCGGCGTCGAGAGAGGGCGATGAGATCCGCGTGGCCCGCATGCGCGGTGAGCTCGCCGACGGCTTCGCCGCCCTGGCCGGCGTCGAGCGCGGGGTGACCATCTTCGGCTCGGCGCGGACGCCGCCCGAGGATCCCGACTACAAGCTCGCGCGCGCCGTGGCGCGGCGGCTCGGACGCGAGGGCTTCGCGATCATCACCGGCGGCGGCCCCGGGATCATGGAGGCCGCCAACCGGGGCGCCCGGGACGCCGGCGCGCTGTCGGTGGGATTGGCGATCCAGCTCCCCTTCGAGGAGGCGATCAACCACCACCTCGACATCTCCCTCGAGTTCCACTACTTCTTCACCCGCAAGGTCATGTTCGTGCGCTACGCCTCGGCGTACGTCATCTTCCCGGGCGGCTTCGGGACGCTCGACGAGCTCTTCGAGCTCCTGACCCTGATCCAGACGGCCAAGGTCCACGTTCCGCCGGTGGTCCTCGTCCGGCGCTCCTACTGGGAGCCGCTCGTCGCCTGGCTGCGGGACACAGTGGCGGCGGAGGGCAAGATCTCCCCGAGCGACCTCGATCTCCTCGCGCTCGCCGACGACGAGAAGGAGATCTGCCGCTACGTGATCAGCGCCGCCCGGAAGGAAATGAGCGCGTGACGACAAAGCACGTCGGAATGGGCCCCCGCGCCGCCATCGCCGCCATGACGTGCACGTGTGCACTCCTCCTCGCCGCGTGCGGCGGTTCGAGCAACAAACAATCCTCCGCCACCGTCCCCGTCGCCCCCACCAACAGCACCCCGTCGACGACGACCCCGACTCAGACAACGGGGACCCAGACGAGCACGACGCAGACGAGCACCAACGCCGGCGCCCCGCCGCCGTGCGTGACCTCGGACTTCGCCCTGCGCTACCTGGGGCAGGCGGGGGCCACCGGCCACGGCGAGCTCGGCTTCGCCCTGCGCAACGTCACCCCCTATCAGTGCCGCACCTTCGGCTACCCCGGCGTCCTCTTCCTCGACAAGGCCGGGAACGCCCTCCCCACCAAGCCCACCCACACCACCGTCGACTTCTTCGGGAAGACATCGGAGACAGAACTCGTGGTCCTGCCCGGAGCGAGCGTGTCCTTCCGGCTCGGAGTCAACCACGGCGCCGGGAGCACGGCCGGCTGCACCACCGCCTATGGGCTCCAGGTGATCGCTCCCGACGACACCCACACCACGCACACCTCGATCCCCCAGGGCGCCTTCGAGTGCGGCGGCCAGGTGACGGTGTCGCCGCTCCAGGCCTCGACGCTGGCCTTCGAGCACTGAGCCGGGCTCGCGCTCGAGCTAGCGTCGTGTTTGCCAAATTCGCACGCAGTCTGCGTGCGTCTGGACGCGTCTGGGCGGCGGCGGTGACCCCGCCGTACGACCCGGTACGTCTTGGGTCACCGCCACCACCCAGCCACGCCCAGCCATCCCGCATCCTGCATCCGAATTTGCCAAACACGACACTACGGGTCGGCACTGAGCGACGCGATGCCGGGCGCCGCTCCGGCCTTGGTCAGCGGCTTGAGCGTGCGCGGGTTCCCCCTCAGGTAATGCCCGAGGAAGGCGATGCTCACCCGCGCCACCACGCCAAGCTGGGGCTCCTGCGTCGAATAGGGCGGCAGGTGACTCGCCCCCAGGAGCTCGAGCAGGTACTTGGGGGCGGGCGCGGAGTCGTAGAAGGCGCTGGTGGCGCTCGGCAGGTTGATGGGATCAGCGGTGCCCTGGGTGGCGAGCAGCGGGGGCCCTCCGGGCTGGATCGTGAAGGGCGTGAGCTGGGGGATCTCGGCGCCGGAGAGGATCACGGCGGCGCGTATGCGGTGATCTCGGTAGGGGGGGTCATAGGCCACCGCCAGCGCGGTGTCGCCCCCGTCCGATTGCCCGGCGACGGCGATCTGGCGGGTGGCGATGAGGCCCGTGAGGAGCCCCGAGGGCGCGCTGCTCGCGCGCAGCATCTGCGAGATCACGAAGCTCATGTCGGCGGGCTGGTTGGGGAGGTCGACCTCGGTCGGACCGCCGGGGGCGGCCGGGGTGGCGAGGGGAAAGCCCGGGGCGGCGACCACGTACCCGGCCCGGGCCCAGGCCTGGAGCAGGCGTGCGTAGAGCTCCGGGGTGACGTCGAAGCCGTGGCCGAAGACGATCAGCGGGAAGGGACCCCCCGACCGCGCGGGGGGCGCGTGCCGGCGGTCGGTGCCGGAGGCGGGCCCGGCGGCGGGGTAGCGCACGTAGGTCACGAGGGTGCGCGGGATGGTGGCGCCATCGGCGAGATGGATCTGGCGCGTGTGGTCGACGAGGCGCAGGACGGTCAGGCCGACGGCGAACGGGGCTGAGGGCTTCGGAGGCTTGGGGGGCGGCGTCGCGGTCGCGGTCGTCCGGGTCGCGGAACGCTGCGGCGAGGTCACTTGGCCCCCGCCGCGCGCGCTCGTGGCCAGCCGATGCGCCGCCCTCCCGGCGCCCGTGGAGCCCCCGCCTGCGAGCACCGCGATCAGGCCGCCGGCGAGGACGGCGACGGCGCCGAGCGCGGCCAGGCGGTGGCGGCGCACCGCTCGGCGGTGGGCACGGCGGGCCGCGGCGTCGGGCTGGCGCGGCGATTCCCGGGGGGTGCGAGTCGAAGACGGCATGAGGGAAATCTCACCGGAGCTTTAGCCGAGATGAGAGCGGCGGCGCTTGGGTATAGAGACTACGTGGCTACTCCGACCGACACCCAGCCCCATCCCGTCTCGGGCGCTGCCCTCCCAGCATGGCATGCGCCGCGCCGGCGCTCGCGCCTCACCTGGCGTCGTCCCAAATCCTGGGACGACCACGTCTCCGATGTCGAGAAGCTCACCGACACGCCCGGCTTCCGGCGCCTTCGCCACCAGATTCTCAGCCTGGCGCGACTGACCCCCGAGGACCGGGTCCTCGACATCGGCGCGGGCACGGGCCTCCTCGCGCTCGCCGCCGCGCCGCAGGTCCAGAGCGTGGCGGCCCTGGACATCTCCCCCGCCATGTGCCGTCGGCTCAGCGCCAAGGTGGCGGGGCTCGCCCGCCCCAACGTCGATGTCCTCGTGGCCAACGCCACTGAGCTCCCGATGGCCGACGCCTCCGCTGACGTGGTCCTCTCCAATTACTGCTTCCACCACGTCTCCGACGCCGACAAGCGCCGGGCGCTCGGCGAGATCATCCGCGTCCTGCGCCCGGACGGCCGCCTCGTGATCGGCGACATGATGTTCGACGCCGGGCTGCGGGGCACCCGCGAGCGAGCCCTGGTCCTGCGCTTCGTCCGCAGCATGCTCCGGCGCGGCCCGGCAGGGATCCTGCGGCTGCTCAAGAACGCCATCCGGCTGGCGAGCGGGCGCGGCGAGCATCCCGCGAGCGTCGACTGGTGGCGCAGCGCGCTCCGGGAGGCGGGGTTCGCCGGGGTCGAGGTGTGGGCGCTCGACCACGAGGGCGGGATCGCCGTCGCGCGCCGCCCACACACCTAGCGTCTCGTACTGAGGGTGGCGACGCCGCTGATCTGACCGGCGCTCCACATCTCAGACGTGGCTCCGGGCAGGTGCTTTAGATAGCGATCGAGGAAGGCGACCGACTCACGCTCGACCACGGCGAGCTGGGGCTGCTCGTCGGTGTAGGGGCCGAGGTGCGGGGCCTTGAGGAGCCTGAGGAGGAACTTGGGGGCGGGCGCGGCGTGGAAGAAGGCGTAGGTGTTGCCCGGGAGGTTGATGACGTCGGCCGTCCCCTGGGTGGCGAGGAGCGGCGGACTTCGCTTGGGGAAGTAGAAGCCGGCGCCCGGCAGTTCGGCGCCCGAGAGGATGACCGCGGCATCGACGCGCCGGTCCAGGTAGTAGGAGTCGTAGGCGGTCGCGAGCGCCGTCTCGCCTCCGTCGGACTGCCCCGCCACGGCGATGGCGTGGGGATCGATGAGCCGCGAGAGGATCCCGTGGGTGAGCGCGCTCGCCGCCACCATCCGGGTGATGACGAAGCTCATGTCGCGCGGTTGGTTGACGATGTCGGACTCGTTGGCGCCGCCGGGGGCGTTCTTGTTCGTGAGCGGGAAGACGGGCGCGGCGACGACGTACCCGGCGCGCGCCCAGGCCTGGAGGAGGGAGGAGTAGATGGCGGGGGTGACGTTGTAGCCGTGGCCGAAGACGATCAGCGGGAAGGGGCCCGACGTCGCGGGCGGCGCGCTGCGGACGTCCACCTGCGAGGGGTCGCCCGCGGCCGGATAGCGGATCACCGTCAGCACCGGGCGCGGCTGGGCCGGCCGCCCGGGGAAGTGGACGGTACGGCTCGTGTCGAGGTAGGGAACGACGATCTCTCCGACCCCGAACGGTGCGTGGGCCGCGTAGGTGACGTGCTCGACCCGGCTCGCGGCCGCCGGTGGCGGGGCGGCGGGGTGGCTGCCGGCCGAGCTCGTGTTGCCCGCCAGGGCGATCGCGCACGCGACCGCCACCCCGCATACGAGCAGCGCCCCGAAGGTGGACACGCGGACGCCGCGTGGTCTGTCGATGACCGCCGAAAGCCTCAGGCCCGACATGATGCCGACGCGACCGCGCTTTGGCGAACGGTGGGACGTTCGTTACGCGACGGGCTTAGAGCCCGCTCGGGAAGGAGATGGCTACCGGGGCGAGGATCGGCTTGCCCACTTCGAGCTGGATCTGCGCGTGAGCGGTGAGCGGGATGTCGCGCGGATTGCCGTCGTAGAGCTTGCCGTCGTAGATCGCGGTCACCGGGCCGGTGGCCGGGCCGACCTGCCGGGAATCGAGGGGCTGTCCCCAGATATCGAAGAAGTTCCCGAGCGTGTACGTCCGCTGAACCGGGGACTCGATGTGCACGATCCCGTCGGCGGCGTGGGTGTGCAGCGAGTAGAAGCAGTTGCCGCCGGCGATGAACGTGCCCTCCGGGGTGCTCTGGGGCTGGGGCTGGGTGATCCCGACGGCGTAGGGGACCTGGCGGGGAAGCCCATCGACGAAGATGGTGAGGTGGGCATGGATGTGAAACACCGTCTGCTCCTGGCTCAGGCATCCGATCCCGTCGACGTTGGCGCCCGTGGCCGCCGAGCCCGTGCTCGCGAGCCCAGGGGCGGCGGGGATGGGGACACCCTCGGGGCCGATCGGGCCCGCCGCCCCAGGGGAGTGCAGGGCCCCGAGGGGCGCGAGTGAGCTGAGCTCGAGGACGGGAGTGGAGGCGGCGTGGGCGAGCTTCTGGGAGGCGCTCGACGTGCCGCCGCCGCTCCCCACCACGAGCGCGATCACCACCGCGAGCACGACGACGGTGGCGCCGGCCGCGCCGAGCATGAGCCGCCGCTTGCGCCGCGCCGCCGCCACCAGCGCCGCCTCAAGGGCCAGGCGCTCCTGGCGGGCGCGCTCCTTGAGCTCCTTGCGGCTGCTCATCCCTGGTGATGGTCGCGGACCGGAATCATCTACTAGGCTGCATAGTACACAGCCACCGCCGGGAGCGATCGCTACAGCCGGCGCAGGCGCTCGACGGCCTCGATGAGCCGGTCGTCGGGGGTGGTGAGGGAGATGCGGAAGAAGCCCTCGCCGTTGGGGCCGTAGGCGCCGCCCGGGGAGATCGCCACCGCCGCCTCCTCGAGCACGTGCTCGCAGTACGCCGCCGCGGTCTCGAAGCCGACGGGGATCGGCGCCCATACGTAGATCGTCCCCTTGGGCGGTGTGACCTCGACCCCGGCGTCGCGCAGCGCGTCGCACACCAGGTCCCGCCGGCGCCGGTAGACGGCGTTCATGGCCTGCACCTCGGCGTCGACCTCGGGCGCGAGGGCGGCCGCCCCGGCGAGCTGGACCGCCTCGAACAGCCCCGAGTCGATATTCGACTTCAGGCGCCAGTAGGCGGCGATGGCCTTGGCGTTGCCGACGATCGCCGCGCACCGCCAGCCCGTCATGTTGTAGCCCTTGGAGAGCGAGAAGACCTCGACGCCGACGTCCTTGGCTCCCGGCGTGGCCAGGAACGAGGGCGCCACATAGCCGTCGTAGGTGGTCTCGCTGTAGGCGTTGTCGTGGACGGCGAGCAGGCCCGTGCGCCCGGCGAGCTCGACGACGTCGGCGAACAGGCCGTCGGGGGCGATGGCGCCGGTGGGATTGTTGGGATAATTGAGGAACATGAGCCGGGCTCGGGCTAGGTCCTGGGCGGGGATCGCCGCGAGGTCGGGGGCGAAGCCGCGCTCGGCAAGCAGGGGCATGAGCGAGACCTCGGCGCCCGCGAGCACGGGCCCCCCGGTGTACACCGGGTAGCCGGGGTCGGCGGCGAGCGCGACGTCGCCGGGGTCGAGGAAGGCGAGGTTGAGGTTGAAGATGCATTCCTTGGCGCCGATCGCGGGCATGACCTCGGTCTCGGGGTCGAGCGTGACGCCAAAGCGGCGGGCATAGAAGGCGGCCACCGCCTCGCGGAACTCGGCGCGGCCGCGGTTGGACGGGTAGCGGTGGGTGCCGGGATCGGCGACGGCGCGCTGGGCCGCCTCGACGATCGGCGCATAGGTGGGCATGTCGGGGTCGCCGATGCCGAGGCTGATGACGTCGATCCCCGCCGCGCGCCTGGCGGCGATCTTGCGCTCGAGCTCGGCGAAGAGATAGGGCGGGATCTGCTCGAGGCGTCTACTTGCTCGCATCCAATTCCTCCATGAACTCTCCGGACAGCTCGCCGCGGAACACGGGCACCGCCCAGCCGGTCAGGTTTATGTCCAGGTCCTCCCCCACCTCGACTTCGAGCTCGCCACCGTCGAGGACGACGGTGACGGGTGAGGTGCCTCCCCCGAGGACGTAGGTGACGGCCGCGCCGGTCGCGCCGGTGCCGCTCGAGAGGGTCTCGCCCGCTCCCCGCTCGAAGATGCGGGCGCGGATCCGCCCAGGTGCAAGCACGGTGAACCAGGAGACGTTGGTGCGGTGGGGGAAGAGCGGGTGGTGCTCGATTTCGGCGCCCAGGGCGGGTAGGTCGAGAGCCGCAAGCTCTTCCTCATCCTCGATCGGGATCGAGCACTGGGGATTGCCGACCTGCACGTGCTGGAACCGCCAGATCCGGCCCCCCGCCGTCAGCTCCCCGCGGCCCGACTCCTCGCCCGCCGGGTAGTCGTCGGAGCGCAGGCGCGCCTTCCCCATGTCGACGGTGCACGTCGTCTCTGAGGTGATGGTCGGGCGGATCGCCCCGGCGGCGGTCTCGATCGAGAAGCTGTCCTGATCGGTCCAGCCGCGCCGGTGGAGGTAGAGGATAGCCTCGCGCGCCCCGTTCCCCGACAGCTCGGCCTCGGAGCCGTCAGGGTTGAAGATCCGCAGTCGGGCCACGAAGCCGGGCTCGTCGGGCTCTGAGAGGAGCAGCACGCCGTCGGCGAAGACGCCGGTGTGGGCGGCGCAGATGTGGCGGACGCGGGCGGCCGTGAGCTCGCCGGGGAGGTCTGCGGCCTCGACGATCACGTAGTCGTTGCCGAGCGCGTGCCACTTCTCGAACTTCACGCGCGGGCAGTCTACGAGGCCCGCGCCGGCGCTAGCGGTGCCGGGCGCGGCGGGTGCGGTGCTTCTTGCGCGGGGCGCCGCCGGTCGTGAAGGTCCGGGGAGCGCTGTAGCTCACACCGCTTGCGCCCCGCACCACCAGCCTCACGTGGTAGGTGGTGTGCGGCGCGAGACCGCGCAGAGTAGCGCTGACCTGGGCCGAGGGGCCGCCCCAGGCGGTCTGCATCGAGGTGCTGTGCCGGTAGCTCGTTCCCGTGCCGTAGGCGAAGCGGTAGTCGGCCGAGCCCTCGGGTACCGCCACCGTCCCGCGCAGCTTGACTTTGGTTCCCCCGGTGACCTTGACGCTGCTCACCGCCGTCGTGCTCGACCCCGCGGTCCGGAGCGTGAAGTCATAGCCGTAGGTGGTGCCGTAGCCGTTGCTCGCCGCCAGTCGATAGTGGTAGGTGGTGTTGGGCGCGAGACCCGAGAGCGTCGAGGAGACGCTGACCGGGGTCTGGCCCGCCCCGGCGCCGGCGGCCGCGGTCGCCTGCCCGTAAGCGGGGGTGGCGCCGTACTGCCATACGTAGGCGGTGTCGCTGCTGTTGGGGTAGATCCCGGCCTGGAGCTGCGCGCTCGTGGCCGTCGCGCTCTCGGTGTAGTCGTTGCCCGCCCCCGGTCCGCCGATGCCCGGGGCTCCGGGGACGGCCGCTCCCGAGATGCTGCCGATCCCGGTGGGACCGCTGTAGCCCTGGCCGCTCAGGCAGATGTAGAGGATCGAGACCTGGCAGCTTCCGTTGCTGCCCCCGGCGGGGGCGTTGAGGAGCGAGCTGTGCTGGTAGGCCCACTGCGGGGTGGCGGCGTTCGCTCCGGTGACGGCGTAGTAGGCGGCGATCAGGGGAGCCGACTCGCTCGTCCCCCCCATGACGATCCAGCCGCCGTCGCTCGAGGCATAGACGTTGAGGCCCGTCTGGGGGTCGGCATTGGCGGACAGGTCGCTGTAGGACCGGCCGCCGCACCCGCCGTCCGATTGCCAGGCGGGCTTGGGAGTGCTCTGGGCGCATCCCGATCCCGCGCCCGACCACGCCTGCTCGCTGAACCCGCGAGCGCTGGCGGCGCCGCTCGCGCTGGCGGGGACGAGGCTGGTCCCGCCGGCGGCGGTCACGTCGGGCAGCGCCGCGGGGTACTGATTGTCGATGGGCCCGAGGTAGCCGTTGTCGCCGGTGGCAGCGACGGTGGCGATGCCCGGGAAGGTGAAGGTGCCGGCCAGCGGGGTCGGGGTGGGATCGCCCCAGCTGTCGGTGATCTGCGTGGCCCCGAGCGCGGCGGCCTCGGCCTGGGCGGCGGACAGATCCTGGTTGCCGGCGCTGTTCGCCTCCACTAGGAGGATGTGGCAGTGGGGGCACAGGGCCGAGACGGCGTCGAGGTCGAGCGAGATCTCGGCGGCCCACCCGGGTGCCTGACCGGGGAAGGACTGGCCGCCGCTCTGGTTGACCTTGCGGAAGCAGCCGTTCTGGGTCGTGCAGGCGGGCAGACCGAAGAACGAGCGGTAGGTCGCGAGGTCGGCCTCGGCGCTGGGGGCGTCATAGGAGTCGACGATCGCCACCGTGTCGGACGCGCCGGCCGTCTGTGACAGGTAGGAGAGGTCGTAGGCCTGCTGCATGTACGTCGGGGTCCCGGGTTGAGGCTCGGGGGCAGCGGCGGGGCCGGCGTCGTGGGCGCGGATCGCTGAGCGGGCGGCGGCGACCATCGCCCGCCGCGGGTGGGTGAGGCGCGGGTGCACGGGCACGCGGCCCTTCGCGGTCACGAGCATCTGCGCGTAACACGTCACCCGGGACCGCGTCGCCGGTGGGCACACGCTCTCGGAGGTCAGGCCGGCGGCGTCCCGCGTGCCGGTGAGCGCGTCGGTGGTGCGCGCCACTGCGCTCGCCGCGTAGGCGTGCGCGGGCACGAGGAGGACGACGAGCGCGAGGGTCGGCAGCAGGGCGATGAAGGACCGGCGCAGGCCCGCGAGCGCGTCTGCGCTTACGGGCCTGCGCTTCTGGGGGTGCCACGACGCCATGGCCGCTCATCGGCCGGCGCGAGCGCGTCAGTTACCCGACCCCGCCGAGGGTGGACGACGGTTCAGTCAGCGGCGGGAATTTCGCGGCCTGGCGGCGCCATCCCATCGCGCCATGACCACCTCGGCCACCTCGGTGGCCGAGCGGTCCGTGACGTCGATCACGTTGACGTCGGCCAGCTTGCGCATCCACGTGAGCTGGCGGCGAGCGTAGTTGCGGGTGCGCCGCTTCATCGCCTCCACGTCACCGGCCAGGAGGTCGTGGAAGCCGAGCGCCTTGCGGGCCGTGACCGAGGCGCCCGCGGCGTTGGCGCGACGAATCTCCTCCTCGGCCCCCGCCGCCACCATCTCCTCGACGCGGGCGTCGATGCGCTCGTAGAGCCGCGCGCGTTCCATCACCAGCCCCACGAGCAGTGTCGGCCGCCGCACGGTCGACGTCCACAGCTCCGACTCGCCCTCGAGGGGCTCGAGCTCCCCGGCGTCGAGCAGCTCGAGGGCGCGCACGATCCGCTGGCGGTCGCCGGGATCGATCTCGGCCGCCGCCCATGGCGCGCGCTCGGCGAGCCGGGCGTGCAGGGCCGGGGGCCCGCGGCGCTCGAGCTCGGCCTGCCAGCGCTCGCGGGCCCCGACGGGGGGCGGGGGCCGGAAGCCCATGTCGGTCAGCGCCGCCCGCAGGTATAACCCGGTGCCGCCGACCACGATCGGGCGCCGGCCGGCGGCGAGCAGATCATCGATCTCCGAATGAGCGAGCTCGGCGTACTGCCCGGCACTGAAGGTGGCGTCGACGGGGAGGAAGGACAGCAGCCGGTGCTCGAGGCGGGCGCGCTCCCCCGGGCCGGCGGCGCCGGTGAGGATCTCCAGGCCCGAATACACCTGGAGTGCGTCGGCCGACACCGCCACCGGATCCTCGCCGCGCGACCTGAGCCGCTCGGCGATGGCGATCGCCACGGCGGTCTTGCCGACGCCGGTGGGACCGAATAGCGCGATGATCTCGGGTGGCATCGAGCGGAGTATCGTGCAGCCATGTCCCCCTCGGCGAACGTGTCGGGCGTCAGCGTCGGTGCCGGTCTCGCGACCCACGGGGACGCGCGCCTCGGTGCCACCGAGGCCGCCGCCGCCGCGGCGGCCGGGCTTACCGGCCCGCCCGACCTCGCGGTGGTGTTCGCGAGCGGCGCGCACGTGGCCACGCCCGAGGTGACCCTCGAGGCGATTCAGGAGGTCCTGGGGGCAACGACGTTGATCGGCTGCGGCGCCGGGGGGGTGCTGGGAGGCGGACGCGAGCTCGAGGCCGGCACCGGCGTCGCCGTGTGGGCGGCGTCGTTCGGCGACGGCGGCACGGCCACCCCGTTCCACGCCAGCGTCGATGAGGACGGCGACGAGCTCACGATCGAGGGCCTGCCCGAGCTCGCGCGCGCCAGCGGAGTGATCATGCTTCCCGACCCCTACTCCTTCCCCACCGACGTCGTCCTCTCCGAGCTCGCCCGCGAGGCGCCCGGGGTGCCCGTCCTCGGCGGCCTCTCGAGCGCACGCACCCTCGACGGCGAGGCCGCGCTCTTCCTCGGCGAGGAGGTCCACGAGCGGGGCGTGGTCGGCGTGCGCCTCGAAGGCGTCGAGCTCCTCCCCTGCGTCTCGCAGGGCGCCGCCCCCCTCGGCCGCGAGGTGACGATCACCGCCGCCGACGGCCACCTGATCCACGAGCTGGCGGGGCAGCCCGCCCTGATGACGGTGGAGCGGATCATCTCCGAGCTCTCGCCGCGTGAGCGGTCGCTGGTCGACGGCGGAGTCCTGATCGGGATCGTCATCGGCGGCGGCAAGCCCGAGTACGAGCACGGCGATTTCCTCGTTCGCGGCATCCTCGGCGCCGACCCGGAATCCGGCCGCATCGCCGTCGGGGCGTCGGTCGAGGAGGGCCAGGTCGTCCGCCTGCATGCCCGCGATGCTCGCTCCGCCGACCGTGACCTCACGCGCGCGCTCGGGGTGCGCGTGGAGGCGATGGCCGGCCGACCTCCGGCGGGCGCGCTCGTCTTCTCCTGTAACGGGCGCGGCCAGGGCATGTTCGGAGTTCCCGACCACGACGCCGCCGCCCTCGCCCGCGAACTGCAGGGGGCTCCCACCGCGGGTTTCTTCGCCGCCGGCGAGATCGGGCCGGTGGGCGGACGCAGCTTCCTGCACGGCTTCACCGCCACGGTGGCCGTGTTCGCCGGGTGACCGCCGTTCCCGGCCTCACGCTCAGCGTGGACTGTGACCGCCGTGACTACGGCCTGCATCGCGGGCCGTAGACTCGCGCGCCGTGACTCTCGTGGACGGCAGCGTGCTCGTGACGGGTGCGAGCGGCGGCATCGGTCAGGCGATCGCCCGCGCCTTCGCGGTCCACGGCGCGAAGGTCCTGCTCACCGGGCGGCGCGCCGACGTCCTCGAGCGGCTGGCTGAGGAGATTGGCGGCCGTGCGCTCGCCTGCGATCTGGCGAGCCGCCCCGAAGTCGAGCGTCTGATCGCCGAGGTCGGTGAGGTCGACGTCCTCGTGGCCAACGCCGCGCTGCCCGCTTCCGGGCCACTGCTCGAGTACGACCAGGACGCCGTCGACCGTGCCCTGGAGATCAACCTGCGGGCTCCGATCGCGCTCGCCCGCGCCCTGGCCCCGGGGATGGTCGAGCGCGGGCGAGGACAGCTCGTGTTCATCTCCTCGCTCCAGGGCAAGGCGGCCACCCCGAACTCGTCGCTCTACGTGGCCACCAAGTTCGGGCTGCGCGGCTTCGCGCTCGCCCTCCGCGAGGATCTCCGCGCCGCCGGGGTCGGCGTCTCGGTGGTGATGCCGGGCTTCATCCGCGAGGCGGGGATGTTCGCCGACTCCGGGGTCCGTCTCCCCTTCGGGGTGGGCACGCGGACGCCCGAGCAGGTGGCCGCAGGGGTCATCTCGGCGGTCGAGGGCAACCGCGCCGAGGTCTCCGTCGCCCCGCCGATGCTGCGCCTCGGAGCCGTGCTCGCCGGCATCGCTCCCGAGCTCTCGGCGGCGGTCAGCCGGCGCATGGGCAGCCATGAGATCGCCACCGCGGTCGCGGCCACCCAGGTCGACAAGCGCTGAGCCGCGCGCGAGGCGCGGCTGCGGCGGACTACCTAATCCTGGTGAGGAGTAGTACTGCCCTGTTTTCAGGTCGGGGCGACGATGGGAAGGCATGAGGCTGACCATCTCGCGGAAGTTCTGGGCCGTGCTCGCCGTGCTCGCGCCGCTCATCGTGGCCACGGGGATCGCCGGCGTGCGCGGCCTGGCCTCGATGAAGTCCGGCTTCGACCAGGTGTTCGCCGACAACATCCACACCAGCCAGGTGTCGACGAGCCTGGGCGCCGATCTCGACCGCGCCGACGAGATCGCCCTGCAGCTCCTGAGCACCACCGACCCCGCCCAGCGCCTGAGGCTCAACGCCACCCTCGACCAGACCGTCGTTCCCGCCGTCGAGTACGACCTCAACCAGCTCAACCGCCTCCACGCCGAGAACGGCGGCAGCGAACGGGCGCGGGTACAGCGGCTCTTCCGCGGCTGGTCCCGGTTCGTGGCCCTCAGGGACACCGGCGTCCTCGCCGCCAAGGCCACCTCCCCCGCCACCTCGCCGGCCATCAACCGCCTGGCCACCGAGATCAACGGAATCTTCGAGCCGCTCGCCGGCATCATCGCCACCGACGCGCAGACCGAGGCGGCGGCCGCCGGCGCGGCCCACGCGCGGGCGGTGCACACCTACACCACGAGCGAGCTCCTGATCTGGGGAATCGCCCTCGCCGCCTTCGCGCTCGGGACGGGTAGCGTGCTCCTCCTCATTCGCGACGTCGTCCCCCGGATCAAGGGCTATTCGCGCTTTGCCGCCTCCGTGGCGGCCGGAGATCTCAGCGAGCGGCTGAATCCGCAAGGGTCAGACGAGCTCGCCACCCTCGGCCAGGCGCTCGACGACATGGTCGCCCGCCGAGCCGCCGGCGCCGCCCATCAGGAGGTCCAGACCGAGTTCGTCGACACCCTCCAGGTCACCAACAGCGAGGAGGTGGCGCACGACCTCCTCAAGCGGCAGGTCGAGCGCTCGATCACCGGCAGCAGCGTCGTCGTCCTGAACCGCAACAACAGCGACGATCGCCTCGAGGCCACCACCGTCCTGCCCCCCGGCTCGCCGCTCAAGGAGACTCTGACCGACGCCAAGCCGCGCTCGTGCCGGGCCGTGCTCTTCGCGCGCTCCCACACCGAGGACCCCGAGCGCGAGCCGCTGAGCCGCTGCGACGTGTGCGGGAAGACCGGCCGCAGATCGACCTGCGAGCCGCTGCTCGTGAGCGGCGAGGTCATCGGCTCGGTCCTCGTCCAGCACGACGACGAGCTCTCGGGACTCGCCCAGGGCGCGCTCCGGGAATCGGTGACCCAGGCCGCTCCCGTACTCGCCAACTTGCGCAACCTCGCCCTCGCCGAGTTCCGCGCCGCGACGGACAGCCTCACCGGCCTCTCCAACAAGCGAGCCGTGCAGGACACCGTCAAGCGGATGGCCGCTCAGGCGGGCCGTACCCTCACCCCGCTCAGCGCCATCGTCCTCGATCTCGACCACTTCAAGAAGATCAACGACAGCTTCGGTCACGGGCGCGGCGACGATGTCCTGGCCGCCGTGGGCGCCGTGCTCCCCACCCTGGTGCGTTCGGGCGACTTCGTCGGACGCTACGGAGGCGAGGAGTTCATCGTCCTCATGGCCGATACCGAGACCGAGGGCGCGGCGCTCCTCGCCGAGAAGATCCGCGTCGCCATCGCCGAGATCGCCGTCCCCGGCGTCGAGCGCGAGATCACCGCCAGCCTCGGCGTCGCGACCATTCCCCACCACGCGGGCACCAGTGACCAGCTCGTACGCAATGCCGACCGCGCCCTCTACGTGGCCAAGACCAACGGGCGTAACCGCGTCGAGATCGCCGTCGCGCTCGCGGCCGAGCGCCGCGAGGCGGAGCCGGTCGAGGCGGCGTAGGGGTCGCGGGCCCGCGGCCCGCGCAGGCGGTCCGGGCCGGCGGGCCGGTTCAGCCCGACGCCTGCACGACTTCGTGCTCGCCGGTCACGGTCTGGATCGCCGTGATGATCTCGTCAGCGAGCTTGGCGCCGTCGGCGGCCCGCTCGGGCGTGGCCTGGATGGTGACGACGACGGCGTCCCCGTCGATCTCCTCGAGCCGGACGTAGGGCTCTCGATGCGTGGGAGTCCGGATGTTCTCGTCGAGGATGGCCTGGACCGTCGAGACGCTGATCCCGCTGTTGAGCCTGACCTTGACCGCGACCGGTTCGGGCTCCCGGACCGGCACCACGACCGAGGCGAGGACGACGGTGTTGGGAATCAGCACCACGTCCTGGCCGCGCGCGAACTGCGTGTAGAGCAGGCCGAGCGAGCTCACGACTCCGTCGATCGGGCCGCCGAGCTGGCCGGCCTGGAGCCGGACCCGCATGCCCACCCGGAAGGGCCGGGCGCTGAGCAGGACCATTCCCGCGAACAGGTTTCCGAGCGTCTGCTGGGCGGCGAGACCGAGGACGATGGCGGTGATCGAGCCACCGAAGGCCAGCGTGGTCAGCGGCACCTGAAGGATCGCCAGCGCTCCGAGGATCGTCATCGCGACGGTCGCGAGCCGGAGGATGAAGCCGACGGTCCCCGCCGTGCTGGGATCCATGCGGCGGAAGAAGGTCGGCGCCGCCGCGCGTCCGACGTCGCGCGCGAAGGCCCAGCCGAGAAGGGTGACGCCGATCGCGGCGAGAATATGAACCCACGGGCGGGTGTGGTCAGCGTTTGGGTGAGTGGTGTAGGTCCCGAAGTGAGCGTTCAGGAACAGCACGCCGGCAAGGAGGAGGAGGAGCACGACGGCCTGGCGCCGCGCCTTCTTGATCTTCTCCTCGTCCACCTGCTGGGCGAGCCCGGCCTTCTCCCACTCGTGGCTGTGGGTCTCGAACATCGGGCCGCGCTGGTAAGAAGCTTCAGATTTTCGGAATGGCAGTCTCATATGTCTGGGGTAGGCCGGCAAACGCCGTGCCCTTGTACCTACGACGAACCCGGCCATTGGTTGCACCGGATTGTTGTGACGTCCGTCACATGCACGTCGCCGCCCACCTCTCCCCTGCTCAGAATAACCGCTGCTGCGGATCCTGTCGCAGGGTCGGCGAGATCGTCGGCGGGGCCCGGCGCATCCCGCGCGTGCGGCCCGGCGGGGCAGCATCGGGGCCGGTGACGAGCGCCGCCAGCCGCCGCCGCTCGGCCACGGGCGCGTACGCGCCCCGGTGATACAGGTCCTCGTAGCGGTCGACGAGGTCGGGCCGATGCTCCCTGAGCCAGGCGAAGAAGAGCTCCCGAACCTCCCCCCGCAGGTGCAACGCGATTCCCGACACGAACGAGGCCCCGGCCTCGGTCGCGAGCTCGACGATCCGCCCCACCTGCTCGGGGGAATCGTTGATGCCGGGCATGAGCGGCGCGATGAGCACGCCGGTCTCGATCCCCGCCCGCGTCAGCTCGCCGATCGCCTCCAGCCGCGCCCGCGGGTTCGGCGTATGCGGCTCGGTCGCCCGCCAAGCCTTCTCGTCGAGCGTCGGTACCGACAACGCCGCGCTGAAGCTCGTCCGCTCATTGATCTCGCGCATGAGATCGAGGTCGCGGAGCAGCAGCGGCGACTTCGTGAGCACCGAGCACGGATTCGCCGTATCCCGGAACGCCTCCCAGATCCCCGGCATCAGCCGGTAGCGCCCCTCGACCCACTGGTACGGATCGGTGTTCGTACCCAGCGCCACGTGCTCTCCCCGCCACGACGGCTTCGCCAGCTCCGCCCGCAGCCGCTCCGGAGCGTTGACCTTGACGACGATCTCCTTCTCGAAGTCCCTGCCGGCGTCGAAGTCGAGGTAGCGGTGGGTGGGGCGAGCGAAACAGTTGTGGCTCACGACGCCGCTGGCGATGAAATCGCCCGTGCCGGTGGTGATGTCGTAGAGAGCCATGGCGCGACCCAGCGGCTCGACCGAGACGACGCGGAGCTCGGGGAGCGTCGTGACCAGCTCACCCTCGATCGATCGCCTTCGAGTGCTCGCCGGATCGGTGTCGGCGATCTCCAGGGCGCCCGGGCCCACGAGGTGGCTGTGGGTCGTGAGATGCGGCCGGCCGAGGCCGGGCGCCGGCGCGTTCACCACGTGCTTCCAGCCGCCGTCGGTCAGGTATCGGTGGTCTGCGCTCGCGATCAGCTCGGTCCCGTCCGCGAGCGTCACGCGGTAGGCGGGCTTGACCACCTGCCATTTGTCGAGGACGACGGTCTGCGCGTAGCGCCGATGTTTCCCAGCGCCCACCGTCCCGTAGATCGCGTCCCCCACCTCGAGTTCGGCGAGCGGCCGGTGGCGTCCGTCCCCGGTCAGGATCGGCGTGTCGCCCGCCTGGCAGTAGAGGCACGCGTGACTGCACCCGCGATATGGATTGATCGTCCACCGGAACGGCATCCGCGACGATTCGGGGACCCGGTTGAGGATCGACTTGGCCTGAACCTCGTAGAAGCGCGTGTTCAGCGCCTCGGGCGCCCGGAAGCGGCGCACGACCGCCGGGTCGCGGTACCCGGGCAGCCGTGTCCGCTCGTCTTCCTCAACGGTCAGGTTCTCCCAGCGCACGAACGTATGTTCCCATTTCCTGCGGACGGACGCGCATTCGGATAGGTTCGCGCCGGTACGACACGAGGAGGGCTGGGATGGCGCGCGGCGGTGGTTTGCTCGTTCAGGGGACGATCGGACAGAAGGGAAACTTCGAGGTGCTGATCCCCCGCACCGGCGGGGGTTTCTGGCAGTTCTGGCGTAATAACGACACGGCGCCCTTTACCTGGCACGGCCCCGGGTTGGCGATGGGGAGCGAGAGCGACGTCACCGACGTCGCGCTCGTCCACGACCATCTCTTCCCCTGGCGCTTCTCATCGGTGCGCCGGGAGGCGAGCCAGCTGATGCACTCGATGAGGACTGCCGTCAACGTGCACGGCACGATCCACCCGCGCTGGGGCGCCTCGGAGAAGCTGCCGGGCGGGGCGATCGCGAGCGGCGGGCCCGGCGTCGCCCAAAGCGTGGCCCATGGCCACTTCGAGGTTGTCGCGCCGCTCCATGCCGGCGGACTCGCCCATTGGTGGCGCGACAGCGGGGCCAATCCCACCGTGTGGCACGGGCCGACCGATGTCGGCCCGGGACAGTTCTCCGCCGCGGCCCTGATCGAGAGCAACGTCGGCCACCTCGAGGTCATCGCGGTGCGCGGCGCCGAGCTGGTGCACTTCTGGCGCGACCCCGCACTGGTGTGGCACGGGCCAATCGCCATCCCCGGCGGCGGCGTGTCCGGACAGCCCGGCTTCACCCAGGCGAGCGACGGAACGCTGCAGGTCGTCGCTCCCCTCGCCGCCGGCGGAATCGGCCACTGGAGCCGAGACCAGGCCGGCCACTGGAGCGGACCGGTGCAGGTGGGCAGCGGCGACGCCCACGTCGTCGGCCTGATCCAGAGCAACCTCGGCGCGGGCAACCTCGAGGCCGTGGCGCACCTGGACGTGGGTCTCGATCACTACTTCGCGGAACCGGTCGGCGGCGGCTGGACGTGGCACCCCCCGGAGCCGGCGTGGCGGGTACCCGTCGTGAACCCTGCCGCGCACGGCCGCTGCGAGGTCGCGTTCAAGCCCCCGGGCCCGTCGGCGATTCACGTCGCGACCCTGGGGGACGGCCGCGCGTTCTGCTTCGGCTTCGGTGACGGGGGGATGGGCCCGGACCCAGGCTCATTCACGATCGATCCCGCCACGGGCACGATCGCGAGTCCGACGACGAAGCATCATCTCTTCTGCTCCGGCCACGCGCTTCTCCCCGATGGCCGGCTGGTGGTCATGGGCGGGCACGGCGACGAGATTCAGGCGATCCACCTGTTCGACCCTGCGACCGTCGCCATCGAGCGCACCGACGACATGCCGCACGGTCGCTGGTATCCCACCGTGACGGTGCTGCCGGACGGGCGGGCAGCCGTCATGTCGGGCTCGCAGCGAACAGGCCCGATCGGGGCACACAATCCGGTCAACGGAACCGTCCAGGTCTTCGATGTCACCAAGCCTCCCGGCCAGCGCCTCTCCGGTGAGGAGCACACGCCCTCTCCCTTCTCGCCACACTTCCCGGCCGGCCACCAGGACATCGACCTGTACCCCTGGAATTTCGTCCTTCCGGACGGGCGGGTGCTGGTCCACAGCCGTAACTCCACCCGGTTCTGGCATCCCGGGACCCCCGGCCACTGGGACCCCGAGATCCTGAAGGCGCAGCGCCACGAGTCGCGCACCTACCCGGGGCAGGGAACATGCGTGATGCTGCCCCTGCTTCCCGAGGAGAACCATCGGGTCCGGGTGATGGCGATCGGCGGCGGCGGCGTCGACCGCGAGGTCTTCTACCAGGGGGGTCACGACGACGACCTCGCCACCGACACGGTCGAGCTGCTTGACCTCGGCGACGCCAACCCTCAGTGGAAGTTCGTCGCCTCGATGCACAGCCCTCGGGTTCTGTGCGACGGCGTGCTCCTGCCCACGGGTCAGATACTCGTCGTGGGAGGCAGCTCAACCGGCAAGTCAGACGTTGGGGTCGACCCGGTGCTGGCGACCGAGATGTACGACCCGGCGACCGACGCCTGGACCGAGGAGGCGCCGATCCATTGCCCCCACATGTATCACTCGACGGCGCTGCTGTTACCCGACGGGCGCGTGCTGCGCGGCGGTAAGGACGGGCAGTTCCAGCGGGACCCCTACAAGTACTTCGAACACCGGCTCGAACTCTTCTCCCCCCGCTATCTGTTCAGCGGCCCCCGCCCCCACATCTCCTCCGCTCCCTCCCAAGGCCACTACGGGGCCGAGATCCACATTGGGTGCCCGACCGCGGGCGACATCCACCGGGTCGCGCTCATCCGCTGCGGCGCGGTGACGCACAGCTTCCACATGGACCAGCGCTACGTCGGGCTTCAGATCCACGGCACGACCGCGAACGAGCTGACGGTGCGGCTCCCGCCCCACGGGGGCGTCGCCCCGCCGGGGAGCTACATGCTCTTCCTCGTGAACGGCGCCGGCGTGCCCTCCGTCGCGCACATCATCGAGGTGCGCTGACCCCCCCTGAGTCTCAAGCCATGCTCGCCCGCAGCCGATACATATCTTGCCTGCCCGACAGGCTCCTCCCTCCCACTGCGCTCGAGCGCGGGCTCCCCATGAGTCCCGCGCTCGAGCCGTTTAAGGGCATCGAATACCCCTCGGAGTCACACGGTCAGAGCCGGCCCATCCGCCACCGCGGCTCGGCGCTGCGGCGGAGCAGATGCTCGAAATGTGCCAGCTGGAGCGCTACGGACTCCAGCGCCGTGGCAACGTCTGGGTCGATGGCGCTCGATGCCGTGGTGAGCAGCTCGAGCACTCCGCTCGTCTCCTCCCCGTGACGAATGGGGATGAGCAGGGCGGCGTGCATACCCTCCCCCGCGGCTGAGGCAAGCTGAGGATCGTCGGCCGCGGTGAGGTCGGCGATCCAGCGGGCGTGGTCGCGGCCGACGGCGCGGCCGACCTGGCTCGCGGTGAGCGACAGCCGTCGCTGCCACGTTGATGTCTCGAACAGCGTGTGCCGATCGGGGGCCGCCATCCACATCGCCAGGCACCGGAGCACGCTCGATCGCTCGTCTGGGCACCACGCGACGGCAACGTCCCATCCGCCCT
>DASZMD010000129.1:0-10695 GCA_035551955.1 Solirubrobacteraceae bacterium
TCAATGGCGTCGCGATCGCGGCGGCGCTCGGGGTGGTGCTGGTGCTCGCGGCGTCGCTGACGCTGCTGCCGGCGCTACTCAGACTCCTCGGGCGACGGATCGGCGAGGCCGGCCGCGCGCGCGCTGATCGCGCGGGCAACACGCCGGGGTTCTGGGCGCGCTGGGTCGGGGCGATCCAGCGGCATCCCGCGCTCAGCGCGGCCGCCGCCACCGCGGTCATGCTCGCGCTGGCGGCCCCGGCGCTGGGTCTGCGCCTGGGGGCCAGCGACGCCGGCAACGATCCCAGCGGGCAGACCACGCGCCAGGCCTATGACCTGATCGCGCAAGGGTTCGGCAAGGGCTTTAACGGGCCGCTTCAGGTCGCCGTCAAGCTCCCGCAGCCGGGGGCCGCTGCCGCGCTCGCGCGGCTGAACGCAACGCTGCGCGCGACTGCGGACGTGGCCTCGGTGGCGGCGCCGCGGCTTGACCCCGCCGGTGACACGGCCTCGATCCAGGTCTATCCGCGCTCCTCGCCACAGAGCGCCCAGACCACCAGCCTCGTCAACCACCTGCGCGACTCGGTGCTGCCGCCCGTCGAGCGAGCCACCGGCACGACCGTCTATATCGGCGGTGCGACCGCCAACCAGGTCGACTTCGCCCACGTGCTCTCGAGCAAGCTGCCGCTGTTCATCGGGATCGTGATCGCGCTCTCCGCCTTGTTGCTGATGGTCGTGTTCCGCTCGCTCGTGATCCCGCTGCAGGCCGCCGTGATGAACCTGCTCTCGATCGGCGGAGCCCTCGGCGTTGTCCAGGCCATATTTGAGCGCGGCTGGTTGAGCAGCCTGTTCGGCGTCTCCCCCGGCCCGATCGAGGCGTTCATCCCGGTGATGGCATTCGCGATCGTATTCGGCCTCTCGATGGACTACGAGGTGTTCCTGATCTCGCGCGTGCACGAGGAATGGCAAGCCCGCGGCGACGCCAGCGCCGCCATCCGCGAGGGGCTCGCCCACACCGGCCGCGTGATCTCCGCCGCCGCCCTGGTCATGGTCGCCGTGTTCGGCGCATTCGCGCTCGGCGGCAGCCGCGTGCTGGAGCTCTTCGGCGTGATGATGGCCACCGCCGTGTTCCTGGACGCGTTCGTGATCCGGATGGTCCTGCTCCCCGCGGTCCTGGAGCTGCTCGGGCGCCGCACCTGGGCGTTCCCCCGCAGGCTCGACCGGCGCCTCCCGCGGCTGGCGATCGAGCCCCACGCCCACGCGCCGCGGGCCCCGGCGCCGATCCCCGCGTTCGAGGAAGCGGCATGACGACGGCCAGCACCTCGTGCAGCGTTCCGCAAGTCCCTTGATGATCTGACGAGTGGCTGGGCGTGACTGGGCGTGTCCGCCGGTCCAGCTCGTACTGGGCGTACTTGCCGGGCCGGCGGACGCGGTCAGGCGCGTCCAGACGCCGTCAGAGCGCAAGGGACTTCAGGAACGGTGCACTAGGCTTGTGCGGGCGATGGCGATCACCGACCGCGAGACCGAGCAGGTCGATCAGGCCAACGGCTCGGGGCGCCCCGCCGTCGTCTTCATCCACGGACTGTGGCTCCTGCCCAGCAGCTGGGATCCCTGGAGGCGGCTGTTCGAGGAGGCCGGCTACGCAACCGTCGCCGCCTCGTGGCCCGACGATCCGGAGACCGTCGAGGCGGCGAGGGTCAATCCCCGGGTCTTCGCCAAGAAGACGGTGGGGCGGGTCGCCGACCACGTCGAGGAGGTGATCGGCGCCCTGACCGGCAAGCCCGCCGTCGTCGGTCACTCGTTCGGCGGGCTGCTCGCGCAGGTCATCGCCGGCCGGGGCTTGTCGGCGGCCTCGGTAGCCATCGATCCCGCGCCCTTCCGCGGGGTCCTGCCCCTCCCCATCTCCTCGCTGCGCTCGGCCATGCCCGTGCTCCTGAACCCGGCCAACTTTGCCCGCGCGGTCACGCTCACCTACGACCAGTTCCGCTACGGCTGGGCCAACGGGGTGAGCGAGCCCGAGGCGCGCGAGCTGTACGAGACCTTCCATGTCGCCGGGTCGGGCGCGCCCCTGTTCCAAGCCGCCACCGCGAACCTGAACCCGTGGACCGAGGCCAAGGTCGACAGCCGCACCCCCGAGCGCGGGCCGCTGCTGCTCATCTCAGGCGGCGCGGATCACACGGTCCCGTTCGCCATCACCAATGCCTCGTTCAAGCTTCAGAGGCGCAACCCGGGCGTAACCGAGATCGCGGAGATAGCGGGGCGCGGGCACTCGCTGACGATCGACAGCGGCTGGCGCGAAGTGGGCGAGAAGGCGCTCGCCTTCGTCAGGCGGTTCGTCTAGTCGGTGCCGCAGAACGACGTCAGATCACCGGTCACGCTGACGATGCCCAGGAGACGGCCGTCGGCGTCGACCACGGGCACGCGGCGCGAGTCGGTCTCGAGCGCGAGCTTCTCCCCGGCGCGTGCGGGCGCATCGGGCGCGATGGTGGGACCGTGCTTGGCCACCTCGGTGGCGGGACGCCCGCGCTCGAGATCGCCGGTGACGTCGGCCGGCGTGAGCGAGCCCACGTAGCGTCCCTGGTCAGCGAGGATCGCCATCCGGCGACTCGTGCTCGCCGCGAACCAGTCACTCACCTCGCCGATCGTCGCGGTCGCCGGCAGGGTGGTGAAGCGCCGATGGATGACGTCGGCGACGGCGAGTCCCGCGGCATCGTCGACCCTGGTTTTCGCCATGGCGCCCACCGTAGCAGCGGCCATCGCTCAGGGCCGGAGATTCGTCTCGATGTACTCCTTGGCCAGGCGCTTGGGCGCCCGTGTGAGCCACGCCTCGACGATCAGCTCCTCGAGCTCGTCGACGGCGATCTCATCGAGGCGCACGAGCACGGCCGCGTAGCCGTCGAAGTGGGGGGTGGTGAAGAAGACGCCCGGGTCGTCGGCGATCAGCGCCTCCTTGGCGATCAGGTGCTCGACGCGGGCGCCCAGGATCGGTCCCTGCGGCGCGTCGGCGCCGAGCGCTTCGAGGTCGGACCTGCGGAGCGGCCGCTCCCACACGAAGCCCCTGTTGCGGACCCGCCAGGAGGCGGTGCCGAAGACCATCCCCTCGTCGGTCTCCGGCAGGGCAAGAGCGATCCGGCGCACGTCATCCCAGCTGGCCACGCGCTCACAGTACGCGCGCGGCGCGCGGGCCGCAAACAGGATCCGGAGCGCTCGGGGCGAATTAGCCCTCCGGCGGGAGGAGAGGACCGCCGCCAGCTGCTATGTCCAGGCTACAGCGAAGGTTCCCGACCCCCTGATGCGAGTGCGCCGTCGCACCGTCCCCGCCGCCGGGGTGATGTCGGTCGCACTCGTCGCCGTCGCCCGCGCGGCCCGCGACGCGCACCCGAGCCGGCGCGTGACGTGCGTCCGCCTCCCGCACCCGCCGGCGCTCCCCGCGAGCGCGCTCGCGGTCGCCGACGACCCCCGGCGCCGAGACGCTTGCGCCCCCCCGGCGCCGGCGCCGGCGCGGGCCCGCGCGGCGGCGCCGGCGGTCCATGCTCGCGGGCGCCGTGATCGTCATCGCCGTCGCGGTGGCGGCGTGGGCGGCGACGGCGCCTTCGCCCTCGGCGAGTGCTCAGTCCCGGGCGACGGCCGGCGTCTCCCACTCCCCCCACCCGTCCCGCTTCGCGCTGCGCTCGATCCCGGCCGCCTACCTCCACGACTACTGGCGGGCCGCCCGTGAGTACGGCCTCGACTGGACCAAGCTCGCCGCCGTCGGGCAGATCGAGTCAGACCAGGGCCGCAGCCAGACGCCCGGCGTCGCCCAGGGCACCAACCCCGCCGGAGCGACCGGCCCCGCGCAGTTCCTGCGGAGCACGTGGGCGCGCTACGGCGTCGACGCCGACGGCCGCGGCAATAGCAACCCGTACGACCCGGCCGACGCCATAACCGCGATGGCCGCATACCTGAAGGCGTCGGGAGCGCCGCAGGACTGGCGCGCCGCGCTCCACACCTACAACCATTCGACGGCCTACGTCGACGCCGTCCTCGCCCTGAGCCGGCGCTACCTCGGGTCCTAATTGAGCCGCGCCTGCATCGCCCGCCACTCGGCCTCGAGGGTGGCACGGTGCGGCCCGGCGGAGGGCAGGGCGAGGCGCATCCCGGCAGCGCGGATGGCCGCGGCGACGTCCCCGCGGCGCTGGTAGGCGACCACCAGGTTGTTGAGCATCCGCATCGCGGTCTCGTGCGCGCCCCACGGCCGCACCCCCGTGTCGGGCACGTGCGCGCGCAGAGTGCCGCCGCCCTCGAAGGGGTCGATGAGCACGGGCGGATGCGTGCCGAAGTGGCCGACGACGAAGTGTCCCGGGAGGCCGACTCCGGCGAGCGTGATCCCCGCTCGCCGCGCCACCTCGACGTAGAGGACCGAGAGGAGGATCGGCAGTCCACGCCGCCGCACGAGGACGAGATCGAGCATCGAGTTCTCCGGGCTGTCGTAGTCCTCTCGGTCGCCCGCGAACCCGTGCGTCTCTCCCAGGAGCTGGGCGCACGCGCGAGCCTGGAGCTCCGCATCACCGATGCCCGAGGCCGCGCGGGAGAGCTCCTCACCGAGGGCGTCGAGGGTGGCGATCGCTCCCGGGGCATCGACTTCGCGGAACTCGGCGGCGAGCGCCAGGGCGAGGACGTCGAGGTCGGGATCCCGCGCGGCGGCGAGCTCGGTGAAGGCGGGAAGACCGGTCATGGGAGCATTGTCGCGCGGCCGACCACCGCGCCGGCGCCCGCATAATGTCGGTCGTGTCGGACTTCGTGCCATTGCGAGAGGAGGACGCCGATCCCGATCCCGTGCGCCAGTTCGCCGCCTGGTTCCGAGCCGCGCGCGAGGCCGGGGTGAGCGCGCCGGAGGCGGCGGCCGTGGCCACCGCTTCGCCGGAGGGTGTCCCGTCGGCGCGCATGGTCCTGGTCAAGCACTACGACGAGCGCGGACTGGTGTTCTTCACCAGCTACGAGAGCCGAAAGGCCGGCGAGCTCGCCGCCAACCCCCGCGCCGCGCTGCTCTTCTACTGGGCGCCGCTCGGGCGCCAGGTGAGAATCGAGGGGCGGGTCGAGCGCGCGAGCCCGGAGGAGTCGGCCGCCTACGTCCGCACCCGCGCCCGCGCGAGCCAGCTCAGCGCGCTCGCCTCGCCCCAGAGCCGGCCGATCGCGAGCCGCGCCGCGCTCGAGGCGCGCGTGTCCGAGCTCGCCGCCCTCCACGCGGGCGCGGACCTCCCGCTCCCCGAGGTCTGGGGCGGCTTCCGCCTGCGCCCGGATAGCTTCGAGTTCTGGCAGAACCGCGAGGACCGCCTGCACGACCGGCTGCGCTACACGCGCGCCGCAGACGGTCGCTGGGAAGTGGAGCGGCTGGCGCCGTGAGCGTTCACCGCGCGGGGGGTATGGCGACGTCTTCGGTGGCCGGGGCGATGGCCAGGGTGCGCTCGCGATCGAGCCTGTCGTCGTAGATCGCCAGGGTCCCGCGGAGCAGGGAGGCGGCGACCACGAATCCTCCGCCGACGTCGAGCTCGAACGATCCGTAGGGAGCGCCGACCCGCCTGAGCACGCGTCCGGTGGCGAGCGATACGCGCTCGATGGTGCTGCCGTAGCCACTCGTCACGTAGGCGCAGGACGCGGTGAAGGCGATGTGCTGGGGCGGCGCGCCGCCCGCCACGCGAAACAGGAGCCGGTGCCCCGCAGCGGTGAAGACGCCCACCTCGGATCCCTGGGCCGAGGTCACCCACACCCGGCCGCCGTCCGGGGTGAAGAGCACGGCGTGGGCCAAGAAGCCGGGATCGAAGGCGCCGGTGACACGCGGGCGCGCCGGATCGGAGCTGTCGAGGAGGACGATCTTGCTCGCGGCCTGCCCGAGCGCCACCCACAGTGCGCGCCCGTCCGGCGAGATCCCCATGTGGTGGGCCCCGTCGCCCACGAACAGCGTGCTCGTGACGACGTCGTCGCCGAGCCTGATCGTGGTGAGCGTCCCCCGGGCGTCGTCGGTGACGTAGGCGTAGGCGCCGTCCGGGGAGATCGCCGGGATGTGCGGGGACGCGAAGCCGCCGAATACCTTGAGCGGGCGCAGCGAGGAGCGCTCGAGCAGCGTCACGGTCCCGGCGGGGCTGACGGCGATGACCACCCGCCGGGTGGCATCGACGTACTCGGAATCCGCGGGCAAGGGAACGCTGCGCAGCACGCGCCCTCGGCGGAGGTTCACGAGCACGAGCCGGTTCTCGGTCTCGGCGGTGACGAGCGCCTCGGTGGCCGCCAGCACGTGGGGTCGGGCCGACGCCACCGGCGCCGCCGGCTGTGCCGCCACCCTAGGCGCTGGCGCCCGCCGCGCCTCGCCCGCCCGCCGGTGCCCCGAGGACCCACACCCCGCCAGCAGGCACAGGGCAACGATCACGGCGAAGCGGCGCACGACGACACTACGCGCGAGGAGCCCGCAGCGGTCCCGCTCACAGATCCTCGCGCAACCCCGCGTACCGGCGCACGAGCACGATCGCCGCCGACAGGCCGAGGACGACGGCGGCGTTCACGGCCAGTTCGAGGAGGGCCGTGTGCACGAGACTCGGCGCGGGCTGGCGCATGCCGCTCGCGAGCGAGAGCCGAGCCCCCACGGCGAGAATCGAGCGCACGGCACTGATCGTCCCGATGACCAGGAAGGGCTGGAGCTGGACGCCGCCGTGCTTGAGGTGCTCGACGACGGTGCGCAGGACCTCGAGGATGATGATGGTGAAGAGGACGCCGTTGAGAGCGGTCGTCGTGGCCGTGACGAAGGGCTGGTCGCTGGTGGCGAGGTCGTACGCCGTGTGCCAGAGGACGATGGCCGCCACCACCAGGAGGACGACGGCGACCGCGAAATTGAGGACGTGGTCGACGATCGCGAGCAGGTTGAGGGTGGCCCGGGTGCGCAGCACCGCCCTCCCGGCAATAGGCCATGACCCACCAGAATCGAGTCAGGCGCCCTTCGCCTGGCGCCGAAGCGGCCTATTGACGGCTGTGGTGAGGCGACATGCCACAGTCTCCCCCGAGGATCTCGGGGCACCGATCGCCTATCTCGCCCTCAGCGACGGCACTCCGGTGTACGACGCCAAGGGAGAGCGGATCGGGGTGGTCGAGCACGTGATGGAGTTCGGCGGCATCTTCGAGGGTCTGATCATCCACACCCACCCGTTGCCGGGCCGCCATCTCTACGCCGGCGTCGAGCAGATCGCGGAGATCCGCGAACGCGGGGTGCTCCTCTGCGTGGACCGCGACGAGCTCCGGGAGCCGCGTCGCGAGCGACCTCCGAGCGACCGGCCCGAGAGTCTGCTCGAGGCGCGCCTGCGCCGCGCGTGGGACTGGCTCACCGACCGCCGCGACGCGTAAGTTCGGGGCGCGTCACGCCGTAGTTAGGGTGTGGGACCGGAACCACGCCGGCTACGCGTGCGTGCGCACGCGCGGAAGCTGCTCGTCGCCCTTGCCGTCGTCGCGGCGGCGGTCCTCGGCGCCCTCGTGGTGAGCGCCGGCGCGGCTCCGCCGGCCCCGGCGTTTGTGCAGCAGGTGTCGGCGCATGGGTCGGGGGTGACGAGTTTGGCGGTGACGCCGGCGTCGGCGGTGGTGTCGGGTGATCGGTTGGTGGTGGAGACGGGGGTGTGGAGCAGCGCGGGCGCGACGATGGGGAGCGTGAGCGATTCGGCGGGGGACGCGTTCGTCGAGTTGCTGCATTTCAAGGCTTCTGATGGGACGGAGATGAGTGTGTGGACGGCGCCGGTGAGCGCGGGCGGGGGCATCCGTCCGGTGATTACCGTCAAGCCGACGGTCAAGGCCGATGTCGGGGTCGCCGCGCTCGAGTATTCGGGGTTGTCGACCGTCGCCGACGCGACCGTCGTTGATAAGTCCTCCAATGCCTCGGGGACGACGGGCACGTCGGGCGCGACGGTCGCTTCGGGTGCGACCGCGGCGACGACGGCGGGGAACGAGCTCGCCGTCGGGTTCTATGCCGATTCGGGGTTCGGGGACGCTCTCGGAGCCGGCACCGGCTGGACCAGCCGCGCCAACATCTCCGGCACCGGGGACATGGAGCTCCTCGCCGAAGACCAGGCCGCCGGCTCCGGCGCCACCCCCAACGCCACCACCACCACCGGCGCCCGCACCACCTGGACCATGGCCACCATCGTCCTCAAAGCAGGCTCGACAGCTCCGCCCACCGCTCCGGCTGCCCCCACCGGCGTCAGCGCCACGGCGGGTAACACGACTGCGCAGGTGTCCTGGAGCGCGCCGGGGAACGGCGGCAGCGCGATCACCAGCTACACGGTCACGCCCTCGGTCAATGGCACCGCTCAGCCCGCCACGACGATCACCGGCACGCCGCCGGCGACGAGCGCCACCATCACCGGGCTCAGCAACGGCACCACCTATACCTTCACGGTCACCGCCACCAACAGCGTCGGCACCGGACCGTCCTCCGCGCCGTCCAACTCCGTCACCCCGAGCGTCCCCCCGCCCGGTCCGGTCATCGATTCATCGACCCCGGCGCCCTTCGGCTCGGCCAATAACGTCTCCACGGTCTCGAGCAATTCGTTCTCGCCTCCCGCCGACTCGGTGATCTACGCGGCCTTCGCGCTCGACTCCGATCCGAGCGGGCCGGCGAATCCCCACGTCGTGAGCGTGAGCAACACCGGAACCCCGCTCACCTGGGTCCTGAAGGGAAGTGCCAACCAGACCGGCCCCGGCGTGGGCGGCTACGTCGAGGTCTGGTGGGCCTACAACCCGAGCGCCCAGACGAGCATCACGCTGACCGGCTCCCTTTCGACGCCCACCAAGAACGTGGCCCCGCCGATCGGCGCGGTGCAACCGGTCGTGATCACCGGCGCGGCCGCCGACCAGACCTCCGCGGCATGGGGACAAGGAGCGGACACCGCCTCGGGGAGCTTGCCCACGGCCATGCTCGCCACCACCGCCGCGAATTCGCTCGTGCTTGCCGTGGCCAACAACTGGGACTCGTCGGTCACTCCGACGACGCCCCCCGACCAGAGCACGAACCTCGGGGGCCAGACGGCCGTCGTGCTCAATCCCACCGATCAGGACACCTACTGGACCCAGACCAAGACCGCGCCTACCGCCACGCCCGGGTCGGTGACCATGAACGACACCGCTCCCTCGGTCAGGTACCACATGGTTGCCTGGGAGGTGCTCCCCGCCACCTCCGGGGCGCCCACACCGCCCTCGGCGCCGACCGGGGTGTCGGCGACGGCCGGGAATGGCGGCGCCACCGTTTCGTGGACGGCACCGTCCAACGGCGGTAGCCCGATCGCCAAGTACACGGTTACCCCCTACATCAACGGCACCGCCCAGACTCCGACCACCGTCACCGGGACTCCGCCCACCCCCAACGCGACCGTCACCGGGCTCACCAACGGCACCGCCTATACCTTCACGGTCAGCGCCACCAACGCCGTCGGCACCGGATCCCCGTCCACCCAGTCCAGCCCCGTGACCCCGAGCAACCCCAACGGTGGGCAGTGGGCAGCGCTCATGAACTGGCCCATGGTGGCGATCCACTCCATCCTCCTCGCCAACGGTAACGTCCTCCAGTTCGACGGGTGGCAGCAGCCCGAGCCGACCCAGGTGTGGAATCCGGCCACCCAGGCCTTCACCACCCAGACCGCCCCGGACAGCGTCTTCTGCTCGGGAGCGGCGGAACTGCCCGACGGCCGGGTGCTCGTGGTGGGCGGGTACGGCGGTCTCTCGACGGGCAATCTAGGCATCGTCGACACCAACGTCTTCAATCCGGCGACGTCCACGTGGACCCGGGTCGCCGACATGCACTCCCCCCGCTGGTACCCCGACCTGACCGAGCTCGCGAACGGCAACTACGTGGCGATCAGCGGCAACACCACGAACGCCACCACGTGGGCGGACACTCCCGAGGTCTACAACCCCAGCGCCAACACGTGGACGTCACTCACCGGCGTATCGACCTCACAGGTCCACGAGGAGGAGTACCCCTTCTCCTACCTGGCTCCCAACGGAAACGTGTTCACCATCGGGCCCTCGGAGGATCTGTCCTTCTTCCTTAACGTGGCCGCGAAGACATGGACCCAGACGGGGGGCTCGAGCGGCGTCCACAACGGCTCCTCGGTCATGTACCGGCCCGGCCAGATCCTCTACAGCGGCGGCGCCGCCACCCTCGCGAGCAACAGCCCCGCGCAAGCCACCACCGCGGTCATCGACCTGACGGCGGCGACGCCGGCGTGGAAGCAGACGGCGTCCATGGCCTTCCCCCGCATCTACCACACGCTGACCATGCTTGCCGACGGCACCGTCCTCGCCGTGGGCGGCGAGCCCACCGCGGGGCAGACAGGTCCGAGCGAGGTCTCGGGCGGGGTGCTCCCGAGTGAGATCTGGGACCCCACGACCCAGACGTGGAGCACGGTGGCCTCGACTGGGGTAACCCGCGGCTACCACTCGACCGCCGTCCTCATGCCCGACGCCACCGTCCTCGTGGCGGGCAGCGGCCACGCGAATCCGGGCTATGCGGGCCAGAACTCAGCCCAGATCTACTCGCCCCCGTACCTGTTCAAGGGCGCCCGGCCGACCATCTCCTCGGCCCCGGCGAGTGCCACCTACGGGTCGAACTTCCAGCTCTCGACGCCCGACGCGTCGTCGATCAGTTCCGTCAACCTCGTGTCCCTGGGCGCCGACACTCATCAGATCGACATGGGACAGCACTTCGTGC
>DASZMD010000130.1:0-6056 GCA_035551955.1 Solirubrobacteraceae bacterium
TACAAGACGGCCTTCCTGGCCTTCCACAAGCGCTATCCCTACGTGAAGATCTTCCAGCCCTGGAACGAGGTGAACTCGACCACCCAGCCGACGTGGACCAAGCCCCAGGCGGTGGTGACCTACTACGCCATCGTCAAGAAGTACTGCAAGGGATGCACCGTCCTCGGCGCCGATATCGAAGATCTCGTGACCCCGCACAAGGCGAGCTTTCCCGTCTACATCAAGACGCTCCTGGCCGACTTCAAGAAGGCCAAGGTCCCCGTACCCCAGGTGTGGGGCATCCACAATTACGAGGACGTCAACTACTTCCGCTCCACCAACACGATCCAGATGCTCAAGCTCCTCCCCGGCCAGATCTGGCTGACCGAGACCGGGGGCATCGCCTTCTTCGAGACGAGCGCGCTCAACGTCCTGCTGCCCTACGACCTGACGCGCCAGAAGAAAGCGACGAACTGGATGATGAAGCTGGCGCTGCGCTACCCCAAGCGGATCCCCCGGCTCTACATCTACAACTTCCTCAACGGCGGCGCGCCCGGTCCTACCAACCGCTTCGACTCAGCTCTGCTCGGCCCCGACGGCCTCCCGCGGCTCGCGTGGTGGGCGCTCTTCGAGCACGACAAGAAGTACTTCGGGTAGCTCCCGGCGCTAAAAGCCATACGCCGCGGTCGGCGGCCCGGCGAACGTGTGCCCGTGGGCGTCCGTCCACCGCACCTCCCAGTGGCGCCCGGCGCGGTAGCTCGTCGTGGCCGTCCAGGAGCCCGAGGCGCCGGAGCGGGCGCGGAGGAGCACCCGGTCGCTCGATTCGCCCCGGTCGGCGTAGAGGACGGTCACGACGGCGGCGGTGTGGGCCGCCCGCGCGGGACGGACGAGCCCCCACAGCGATACCCGCGACCCGTGCCGGCGCACGATCATGGGCAGGCGGAAGCTGTCGTAGGAGGGCTTGGGCTTATGCGGGGAGTACAGGTAGAGGCCGGTCTGGAACTGGTAGGCGTCGACCGCCGGCCCGGGGATGGGGGGGCTGTCGGTGAGGAGGTATTGGGAGAAGGAGGCGATACGCGGGTCGGCGTAGGCCAGGTACTCGGCGATCGAGCGGTAGTCCGACTGCTGGGCGAGGGGAACGCCGGAGATGGTGTTGGGATAGCTCTCGACCCCGAACTCGGTCAGGTAGATGGGCAACTCGCGCGCGATCATGCCCGCCGCGGCGGCGCGGTCGAGCGCGGTGACCAGGCGGCCGATGCCGCCGAAGGGGACGTCGTCGGCCCCGAAGCCCTTGAGCGTGGTCGGGAAGGTGGCGCGGATGTAGGGGTGAGTGGCCCAGCCCTGAGCCGGCAGACGGACGCAGCGTCCCGCGCGGCGGTAATGCGCGTTCAGGCACAGAACGCCGCGCAGGAAGCGCAGTGGCGCGACGGTGATGGGGTTGCCGACCGGTGCCGTCTCGCCCGCCAGCACGGGGGCGCGGACACCGGCGGCGCGCAGGCCGTTATAGCCGGCGAAGAAGAGGCTGCGGTAGAGCCCGGGCGAGACGGCGCGCCCGCCGGGGGCGAACTGGGGGGCGAGGAACTTGACGAGGTTCGGCTCGTTCCAGATCGAGAAGGCGGTGGCCTCGCCGCCGAACTTCCGCCCCACCGCGGTCATGAAGGCCGAGTACTCCGCCGCGCTCGGGTAGGTCACGTGGTCCTTGGCGCCCTTGGTCGCCCACCGCGGCACCGGCCCGGTGGCGTCGATGAGCAGGCGCATGCCGTGGGCGTGGACGTCGGCGGCGAGCTGTCCGTAGGGACCCCAGCTGTAGGCGGCAGGGCTCGTCTGGTCGAAGCTCGGCCTGCGCGTCGCGTTAGGGCTCGGGGCGACGTCCTTCCAGTACATGCTCATGCGGATCGCCTGGACGCCCAGCGCCTGCAGCTCGCTCAGCGTCTGCTCGCGCACCGTCTCGCTCCCGAGCAGGTAGGTCGGGTCCTCGACGGTGGTGAACTGCCCGGCCGAGGCCACGGCGCGCCCCGCGGTGGGGCCGGCGAGGACGCCGGCGGCGCACAGCAACATCGGTATCAGGCGGCGAACGCGCACGCTAACACGGCTCCTGGTCGAAGTTCCAGATCCGGCATGCCAGTCGGACTTACGCTGAACGCTCTCGGGTCAAGGCAGGAACCCGCACGTGGCGGGCGACCCCGGACGCGCTCAAGCCTGCAGCGCGCCTCGGACCGAGCGGTCACGAGCTGACGGCCTAAGGGTAACCATCGTCCTGTACCAACTGCGCCGAGGGCCCAAGGTTGCGCCGTGGCGAGGGGGCGCGATGGGATGATCGTCGGATGTCGCTGGCGCGGTCCCGCCGCTCGGTCCTCCTGCTCGCGCTGGCGATCGGGGCGGTCGAGCTCGCGCTCCTCGCCCTGTGGCAGCGCAATGGCTACTGGGAGTACTCCGACGGCGTCTACGCCGAGACGGCACGCCTGCTTCTGCGCGGGCACGGCCTGTACAGCGATGTCGCGGCCGCCCAGCCACCACCGGTGTATCTGTTCGGGGCGCTGCTCCTGGCCATCCACGACGGGCTCGCGTCGCTGCGGGCGGGGCTTGCGCTCGCCGAGCTCCTGACCGCTGTCCTCGTGGCCCTCAGCGTATGGCGTCTGTGTGGTCGCGGGGCGGTCGCCGTCCTCGCGGGAGCGCTCGCACCCCTGCTCCCGATAAGCCTCCATGAGCACGCGCAGCTCCTGCCGGAGACGCTGGCGGCGCCGCTGGTGATGGGCGGCGCCCTGTGGGCGGCGCGCCGCGAGCGAGCGTTCGCCGCCGGGGTCCTGCTCGCCCTGGCCATCGCCTGCAAGCTCGCGTTTGGGCTCCCCGCGCTCGCCATCGCGCTCGCCTCGGTGGCGCGCCGGCGGGTATTCGCCGGCCTCGTGCTCGCCGGGGCGACGCTCGCGGTGGCCGCCTTCCTCGTCTTCGGCACCGCGCTGTGGCGCGAGGCCGTGCGTGCCCAGCTCGAGGTCGGCGCCTCGTCGGTGCATTACGTGGCCGGGCTGCTCTCGCAGGCGGCGTGGAACGAACTGCCGCTCCTGGCGGGAGGGGCCGCGGCGCTCCTGCTCGCCCGCCACGCCCGCGACCGCGCCCTCTTCCGGACGCTGGCGGCCGCCGCCGGCGGCGGCCTCGTGCTCGGGCTCAGCGTGTTCAAGCGTGGCTCCTACATCGACGTCCTCGCGGTCGCCGAGCCGCCCCTGCTCGCCCTCGCCGCCGCTGGGGCCACGTGGGCGTGGGAACGGGCACGGCTGCGGTGGATGGTGCCCGTGCTGGCAGCGCTCCTGGTCGCCCAGTCGGCCTCGCTGCTCATCGATCCCGGCGATCCCGGGATCGCCCGCCGCCCATTCTCGGGCTACGGGCTGCAGTACGCGCTCTCCCCGGCGGCCGTCGACCGCGCCGTGGCCGCGGCACGGCGATGCCCGCCCGGCCTCGCCTACGGGGGAGCGCCGTTCATCGCCTTCCTGGCCGATCGGCGCATGCCCGGAGACCAGCCCGACGTCTTCATCGTCGGCGCCGCTCCGGTCAATGCTCCGTTCGCCCGGCGCGCGGCGGCGGACCCGGCGCCGTGCCCGGGATGACGCTCAGCGCTCGAGCGTGAGCACGAAGGAATTGATCACCATGCGGGTTCCGCTCACCCGGCGCAGGGCCCCGAAGTTCGTCGTCGTGCTGTCGATGACCAGGCACGGTCGCGGGCACGTGGCCGCTTGTCCGCGACCGAGGTTGAACGGCCGGTCGAGCACCGGGTGCAGCGACCTCAGGTAGTAGACGACGTCGGGGTTGTCGGTGAGGACGGTCTTCGGGTGCATGGCCTCGGCCGCGACACGCACGGGGTGGAGATCGGGCTCCCACTGGTGGTGATAGCGAAGGCCGAAATCGACGACTCCGGCGACGAGGAGGGCGAGGCTCGCGGCGATCACCGGTCCCCGCCTGCCGTAGCTGACCACCGCCGCCGCGGCGAGGGCGCCGGCCAGGGGGATCATGATCGTCAGGTAGCGCTCGGTGAAGAGCTGCACGCCGACCGCGGGCGCGATCGCGTGTCCGATCAGGGTCAGGGCGGCGGTCCCGGCGATGAGGAGGACCGCGTAGCGCCAGCGCCTGCCCCGCGCGGTGGCGGTGCGACGGAGCGCGAGCGCCGCCACCGCCGCGAGGATGACGATGACCCCGAACTCCAGCCACTGTCCGACGACGCGGCTCGTGCCCCCGTTGGCGCCGAAGGCCAGGGACACCGTGAGCTCGCGCAGCGTGCCCGGCGAGGGCGCCGAAAACGGCGTCGCGAGCTTGGTCTTGCCCACCGCGTGCTCGCCGCTGACGATCTGGGGGATCCACGGGACGATGGCGAGAACGGGCAGCGGCCCGAGCACAGCCATGCGCCGGCGCGTGGGCATCCCGAGCCACAGCGCGGTGAGGGTGAGGGCGACGAGGAAGATCGCCGAGTCGTACTCGGTGTACATGGCGATGACCCCCGCGATCAGGTACACGGCCCACCACCCGCGCGACTCGCCCCGGCTCAGCGCCAGCACCGCCCACATCGCCACCAGGAGCGCGAGATCGGCGAGCATGAAGCCCCGGGAGAGGTTGGAGTAGCTGACTTGGAAGGGGGCGACGGCGAGGGCGAGGGCGGCGATGAGCGCGCCCTCGGAGCCGAGCGGCCGGCGCAGCGCGCAGTAGAGGACCACGCACGCGAGCGTCCCCGCCACCGCGGCGGGAACGAGCATCCAGGCGCTGTGACCGGTCGGCATCAGGGCCAGCACCAGGTACGACAGCGGCGGGGTGTTCTCGTAGGCGGCGAGCCGCGTCAGGAACACGTGCGCGTTGGGCGAGCTGGCGACGAGATACGAGTATCCGTCGTCGGTTCCCCAGTGCTGGCCGATGGCCACGAAGCGCAGCGCGACAGCGAGCACGACGATGCCGGCGAAGAGAAAGCGAGCGTCGATGACCGATAGCGCGGGCACGACGCGCTTCCGGCGTCGCGCATGGGCCGGCAGCTCGCGGACCTCCATCTCCGCGCCAACTCTAACCAGCCGGCGCGGTTCCGGCCCCACCCCTCAGCTCGGGAAGGGGACTTCCCGGCTGAGGAAGAAAGAGCTGGTGCCCACCCACACGGCCCTCCACGTCCCCGGGACCCCGTAGGCGTTCTCCGGGAACTTGACGTCGACGAAGCCGTCGGGGTTCGGGGTCAGCGCGTTCGTCTCGTTGGTCCACGTCGTCTTGCCCTTGGGCTCGAACTGGAAGACGACGCGGTCGGTCGCGGGGGTGATATGCAGGGCGCGGAAGCGCGTCCATGTCCACAGCTCGAGCTGAGGGGCGGCGGCCGGTCCCGTCGAGCGGATCCACATCGGCATCGCGTAGGCGTTGTAGGCCGGCTTGCGCGTGCCGGGCGGGACGCCGCTGCCGGCGCCGAACTCGAGCCCCGACTGATAGGTGCCCCAGTAGCCGCGGACGGTCTTCTTGTAGGCGGTGTTGGGCCCTGCGTCCTCGAACAGGAACTGCGTCACGGCCTTCACCCGCGGCTGCACGTAGGACATGAAGTCGGTCTCGTTGTTCCAGGCCGCCTGGTTGGCGAGGGAGACCCCGCGATAGGGGTCGGGCGGGTTGGTCTCGTAGCCCATCTCGGTGATCCAGATGGGCAGGCCGCGGCTCACCCGTCCGGTGCTCCTGGCGATCCCGTCGAGGAGCTTGGGCAGCGCGGAGATGTTGGCGATGACGATCGAGTCCGGGCTCTTGTCGCGCCACGTGGGCGGCTCGGCCTTGGTGTAGGGGTGATGGGCCCACCCGCTCGCCACGATCGGTCCCCTGGTCTTGAAGAGGGCGCATCCGCGCACGCTCGCCTGCACGCCCGTGAGGGGCTTGAGCTTGCCGTTGACGCAGAAGAACTCGCGGATGAACTGGGCCGGCCGCATCGGCGTGCGGCCGTTCTGGGGCGGGCTGCCGAGCGGCGCCGTCTCGCCCGCGAGCACGGTGTCGCTCTTGTGTCCGGTGCGGTTGAGCGCGCCCCGGGCCGCGTACCACAGCTCGCGGTAGAGGATCGGGGAGTAGGGGAGGACGGCGTGGAGCTG
>DASZMD010000131.1:0-20401 GCA_035551955.1 Solirubrobacteraceae bacterium
CGAGCGAGCATTCGTCACGATTGTCGAGCGCTATCGCCGCGAGCTCGTCGCCCAGGCGCGCCGGCTGGATTCTGGCGGCCGCGCCGAGGACCTCGTCCAGCAGACCTTCCTGAGTGCCTTCGCTGCGCTGCAGTCGGGCGCAGAGGTCGCGCACCTGCGCGGCTGGCTTCATCAGATTCTCCGCCACGCGGCCATTCGCTCCTTCTCGCGGGAGCGTCCCGCGGACGCGCTCGACGCGGCGCTGCTGGCGGGCGGATCGCTGGAGGAGTCGGTCGAGAGCCGGCTGCTCGTCTCCGATCTGCTGTCGGAGCTCGGGCGCCTGCCCACCGGGCAACGCCAGGCTCGGAGCGCTCGCCGCCTCGGCGGCCGTAGCCACCGTCGTCGCCGCCGCACCGCCCTCCCATCACCATCGTCGCGGCGTGGCCGCTGCCCATGTCACGACCCACGCGGGGCGCCATCAAGGCGTCTCCCCCGCTCGCGACGCCTCCGACGCCTCCTTCGTCACCGCCAGCTTGCATCCGAGGACCGCTTCCCAGCCTTCGGGAGGTGCGTCGGGGTCGGCCGGGCGCACGGTCACTCACCACCGGGACGCGCGAGGCGGCGAGCGATCACGCGGCGGCTCCTCGCCGGGCGGGAGCGGGGGCGACGGCTCCCGGAATGGCCCCGGCCCCACCACGAGCGAGGGTGGAGGCTCGGGCTCGGGTCCGGACGGGACTCATGGCGACGGGGACGGCTCACAGGTGGCCAGCACCGATGGGGGTGGCCCCGGTCCGAGCGGCAGCCCCGCCACGGGTGGTTCGGGGAGCGACGGTGGCGGTGGCGGCTCGACCTCGAGCGACGGCGGTTCCGGGTCCGGCGGGTCCGGCGAGGGCGGCTCCACGACGGGGACCCAGGTGTCCACCAGCGGGTCGGGATCGGACGGTGGCTCGTCGAGCGGGTCCTCAGGGTCAAGCGGCGGCCCGAGCGCCACCAGCGGCCCGAGCGCCACTAGCGCCCCGAGCGCCACCAGCGCCCCGACCGGCGACTGACCCCAACCCCCCGCAGCGTGACCTTTTCCGAAACGCTGTCTCTTCCCTGATGCACCACGACAAGGCGGTCGCCACCGGCGGCCCTCGACATCAGGGAGGTACTCGATGAGAAGGATTCTGTTCACGATGCTCGCGGCCGGCGTTATCGCCGTCGCAGTGCCGACGTTGGCGTTCGCCCGACATCACCACAGCACCCATCATCGGCATCACTCCCACGCGCGGGTTCGCCATGAGCGTTTCGGAAGCACGAGCACCACCCCGGGCACCACGACCTCTCCGTCCGCGGGGACGGTGGCCTCGTTCACCAACGGATTGCTGACGATCAAGCTCACCGACGGCACGCTGGTGAGCGGGATGGTCACCGCCGACACCGAGATTGAGTGTCAGGCCTCCGCGCCCGCCCAGATACAGAGCGACGATCACGGTGGCGGTGACGGCACCAGCGGTAGCGGTGACAACGGTGACGGCAGCGGCGATCAGGGTGACGACCAAGGCGATGGCCAGCAGTGCGCCACCTCGGCACTGGCGATGAACGCCGTCGTCCAAGAGGCCGAGCTCTCGATCTCGAGCGCGGGAGCGGTGTGGTCCAAGGTCGAACTCGGCTAACACCTGGAACACAGCTTTCGTGGTCGCCGGGCCTGCCGCAGGCCTGCTTCCAGGCGATCGCGAATCAAGAGCGGCGGCCCTGTCCTGGGCCGCCGCTCTTCGCGTTCTATGACCGGGCCGCGGAGCGCCTCCGGTCCGCCACGAGCGCGAACACGGTCCCGAAGGCGACATGGTCGGCGAGCTGAGGAACCAGCGGCAGGGCCCTGATGGCGGGGAAGCGACGGCCGATGATGCCGACGTTGACGAGCCCGATGGCAAGCCCCGCCGCGGCGCCCCAGGCCGCCGACCGATGGGCGGGCAGGGTCCGGGCCAGCACCTCCGCGCACAGCGCCGAGATGATCAGGTGGATGGCCCCGCCGCGCACGAGCCCGGGCCGGCTCGGCGGCACCAGGGTGCCGATCGCGCGTGTCGCGTCGCGCACGGAGACAGCGGCCGCGCGCACGCCGCCCTGCGAGAGCAGGGCATGCAGGGTCGACGGGGCACCGCTGAACATGGCGGCCGCGGCGGTGGCCTCGGCGATCCTCCTGCGGTCACGCACCATCAGGCAAACCTACCTGGGCTCCGTCGCCGGTAGCCTGGCGGGGGTGGCGAAGCTTCCGAGCGAACGCGACTGGCAGCGCTCGGCGCTGCTCGAGCCGATCCCCGGGCCCCGTCACCCCGAGCTCATCAGCGACGGCGGCGGACTCCCGTTTCCACCCTCCGCCCTGGCCGGGGAGCCGAGCGGCCTCGACGAGGACGAGCCCGCCGCCGCGGCGCTCCTCTCCCACCTGATCTCCCGAGCTCCGAAACGCGGCGCTCGCGTCCGCTTGAAGCGGGCGGCGGGACCCCCACCGCCTCCGGCAAGCCTCGCTGGCTGGCGGGAGCTCGCCCGCAGCGACGACGAGGTCCTGTTCGCGCTCGGCCTGCCGCCGCGCATGCTCACCGCCGCTCTACGACGGTCCGGCCGTCGCCGGACGTGGACCTTCCTCGGCTCAAGCGCGGCGAGGCCGCTGCGGGTTTCCCAGGACGGGATCCGCGCTTCCTCTTGGAGGCCCGACCCGACGCACTCGCCGGCACCCGAGGACACGATGGTGCGCCTGCTCATCACCGAGCAGGCGTACGCGAGCGGGCGTACCGCCGCCGGCCGCGTCCTTCCCCCGGAGATCTACGCCGACGACGAGGAGGTTGTCCTCACCGTCTTCGTCACCCCCGCGCTTGGTTACCAGAACGGCACCCCCAATCCCGAGACCCCGGTGCGCGTCGCTCTCCCCCACTCGCTCGGTGCTCGGCGGCTGGTGGACGGCGCGCTGCCCCTTACGCCAGCTTGAGCGGTACCACGCGCTCGTCCACCGCGAGCCACTCGATCTTCCCCACCGAGACTGGACCCTCACCGGCCCCCTCGCTAGGATCGGCCCCGATGCGCAGGCGGACGCTCACAGCGGTGGCAATCGGCGCGCTCATCCTCGCGGCCGTGGCCGGCACGACGGCGCTGGCGACGCGGACGGTGAGGATCCCCTCTCACGTGACGATCAAGAGCACGGACCTCGTCTTCACCGGCCGGGTGACCGCGGCCCACGCGGCGTGTGAGCGCGGCCGCCGGGTGAAGCTGTACCGCCGCACCGGGTCGCTGCTCCTGGGCGCGGCGACGACTAACGCCTCCGGTCATTGGAAGATCACGGTGGCGGGTTTCGCGGGCGTCTCGCTCGGGCACTTCTTCGCCCGCGTGAGGCAGCGGAGTGAGGGAACGGCGGGCACGATCTACGTGTGCAAGGCCGCCATCTCGCCGACCATCGCCTTCAACCAGTAGCGGGATCGCCCGCGGGCGCGGGCGCGCGCTCGCCCGTCGGCTCGGGCTCGGGTTCGGGCGCCGCGGGCGCCGACTCGCTCGGAGCCTCCTCCTTCACGTAAACCACGCCGGCTGTCGCCAGCGGCATCAGCGCGGGCACCACCACGGTGGGCAGGAGCAAGGGGAGGAGGAGGAGATGGAGCCAGTCCCATGCCGTGTTGCCGTGGAAGCCCGTCCACCTCCATCCCCCCAGGTAGCCGCCGAGGACGACCGCCCCGAACAGCGCGGCGCCTGTGAGCGTGAGCAGCGAACGACGACGGGTCCACGATGCACGCACTTCGGGAAAGATCGGCGCGAGGGCGATGACGAGCGGGAGCAGGATGAGCTCGAGCCAATCCCACACTCGGTTACCGGAGAAGCCCGTCCACCCCCACGGCACCATGTAACCCGCGAGCACGAGCAGCATGAAGAGGGTCAGCGAGGTCAAGGCGACCGATTTGTGTCTCCGTGCCAGGCGCGTACGCCTGCTCATCCACACCGGCATGACGGCGAAGGCCCCGGGCAGGAGGAGTAGGTGCAGCCAGTCCCACAGGGTCGCCGTGTGACCGTTGATCCCCGTCCACGACCAGTGTCCTCCGTAGCCGCCCCACAGCAGGACGGCCAGCGCCACCGCTGCCGCGGCGGCCCAGATGCGCCCGGTGGGTCGCGAGGCCTCGGATTCCATCAGAGATCGATCCGCTCGCCGATGGTGACGGTGCGGTCGTCGGGGAGCCTGAAGTAGGCGGCCGGGTTGGCGGCGTTGTGGGCCATGAACAGGAACAGCTTCTTGCGCCACATGGCCATGCCGCGTCCACGGGTGGCGACGATCGTCATGTGCGAGAGGAAGTAGGAGGCGCGGCGCACATCGATCCTGCCCTCGAGTAGGCCGTCATCGGCCGCCATCCGCAGGGTACGGGGGATGTTGGGATCGTCCTGGAACCCGAAGTGGGCGATGATGCCGGTGATCCCGTCGCGGGGATGTCCGAGGCGATCGGCCGCCAGGCGGTCGGCCTTGGCGATGTGGGGTACGCGCTGGACATCGATGGAGATGATGACCATGTGCTGGTGGATGACGTGGTTGTGTTCGACGTTGGCGCGCAGGGCCAACGGAGTGGTCTCGGGGTTGGCGTTGAGGAACACGGCGGTACCGGGCACGCGCTGGGCGGGGCACTGGCCGCTGTCGAGATACTCGACGAAGTCGCGAAGCGGGCCTTCTTCCCTGATCCGGTTGGCGGTCACGATCTCACGCCCCTTGCGCCACGTCGTCAGGATGGTGAAGACGAGGGCGGCGATGGCCAGGGGCAGCCACCCGCCCTTGACGACCTTGTCCACGTTGGCGGCGAAGAAGGTGAGCTCGATGGTCAGGAAGACCACGGCCCCGAGGGCGATGAGGCCCTTGGGCTTGTGCCAGAGGAAGCGGGCCACGGCGAGGAAGAGGATGGTGTTGAGGACGAAGGTCCCGGTGACCGCGATGCCGTAGGCGGAGGCAAGGGAGTTGGAGGATCTGAACCCGAGGACGATCGCGACCACGATGACCAGGAGGATCGAGTTGACCGCCGGGGCGTACACCTGCCCGACCTCGTGCTCGGAGGTCTGGCGGATGGTCAGGCGCGGGAGGAAGCCGAGCTGCATCGCCTGTCGTGTCACGCTGAACGCGCCCGAGATCACCGCTTGCGAGGCGATGACCGTCGCCAGCGTCGCGAGAACGACCATCGGCATCTGCGCCCAACCGGGGAGGAGGAGGAAGAACGGGTTGGAGACAGCGCCGGGGGAGCGGAGGATGAGCGACCCCTGGGCCAGGTAATTGAGGGTCAGGGCCGGGAACACGGCGAGGAACCACGCGCGGCGGATAGGGCCACGCCCGAAGTGCCCCATGTCCGCGTACAGGGCCTCGGCCCCGGTCACGGCGAGGACGACGGCGCCGAGGGCGATGAAGGCCATCCCCGGGCGGTCGAAGAGAAACTGAACCGCGTAGGTGGGTGAGAGGGCGCGGAGGATCCCCGGGTGGTGGGCGATCTCAATCGCTCCGATCAGGCCGAGTACGCCGAACCAGACGGCCATCACCGGGCCGAAGAGATGGCCGACGAGCCCCGTGCCGAAGCGCTGGATCGAGAACAGAGCGACGAGCACCGCAATCGTGATTGGCAGCACGAGCGAGCTGAGGCTGGGCGTGGCGACCTGGAGGCCCTGGACGGCCGAGAGCACCGAGATCGCCGGCGTGATCGCTCCGTCGCCGTAGAACAGCGAGGCGCCGATGATCCCCAGCATGACCAGGGTCATCTTCAGGGCACGGCGCTTGAGCTTGGCCTGCTCGAGCAGCGAGGTCAGGGCCATGATCCCGCCCTCGCCGTTGTTGTCGGCGCGCATGATGAAGGTCACGTACTTGACCGAGACGATCATCGTGATCGACCAGATCACCAGGGAGATCACCCCGTAGACGTCGAGAGGATTGACGTGCACGGCCTTGCCGTCGATGTTGAAGACGGCCTGGAGGGCGTAGAGCGGACTCGTCCCGATGTCCCCGAACACCACCCCGAGCGCTCCCAGGGTGAGGGCGGCCAGACCCGACTGGGCCATCGCCCCGCGTCCGGGACTCGGCCCGTGCCTTGCTTTCTTGGTCGCCCTGGCGGCGGCGGTGGCCACGGCTAGAAGTTAGCTGGGCTCACAGCTCCTCGAAGCGCGCGTCGGCCTTGACGCGGTGCACGCGGCCGCCCGCCCGCCCCGGGCGGGGTAGTCTGACGAGTGCGCATGCCTTCCCCCGTCCTGCGCCTCCGTCCACATGCAGGCTGACGATCCGGCGATCGACGAGCTGGTCCAGATCGGCGCGGCCGCGTCCGCGCTCGGCGTGAGCCTCGACACGCTCCGACGCTGGGAGCGAGCCGGGAGGATCAGCTTCGAGCGCCGCGGGAACCGTCGCTTCATCTCCTCGCACGACCTCTCGACGCTGCTCCGGGAGCGGGCTGCCACCGGGGTGACGAGTGCCCGCAACCGGCTCCAGGGAACCGTGCTCTCGGTCAAGAAGGACGGGGTGATGGCCCAGATCGAGATGGCCTGCGGCCCCTACCGCGTCGTCTCTCTGATGTCGCGCGAAGCCGCCGAGGAGCTTGACCTCAAGCCCGGCGCTCAGGCCACCGCCGTGGTCAAATCGACCACGGTGATCATCGAAACGCGCTGAGCGAGCAAACCGGCTGGGCTGCCGGTTGCATATGCAATGCCCATGCAGTTAGACTCGCGCGCCATGACTTCGCTCAAGCCGCACCGCGGCCTCTGCATGCATATACAGGATGCGCGGCGCTCCGCCACCGCGCTGGCGGCCGCCGCCGCGCTCGCCGCGGGCTGTGGGAGCACTTCGACGGCGGCGACGACGACGAGCGCCTCGCGCCCGATCGTGCTCGCCGCCGCCTCGCTCACCAAGGTGTTTCCGATGATCGACCCGAACGCCAAGTTCAGCTTCGGCGGCTCGGGGGCCCTGGCCGCCGAGATCGAGCAGGGGGCACCCGACGACGTCTACGCGGCGGCGAGCCCAAAGGACCCGACCGCGCTCTACGCCAAGGGCCTGATCGACAGGCCGGTGCCCTTCGCCACCAACACCCTCGTCCTCGTCGTCCCCGAGAGCAACCCCGCCCACATCACCTCGGTCAGCGACATCACCAAGACGGGCGTGAAGATCGTCATCTGCAACGCCACCGTGCCGTGCGGTGACTACGCGCGGACCGCGTTCACCAACCTCGGCATCACCACGGCGGCGATGAAGAACGTGGTCAGCCAGGCGACGGACGTGACGCAGGTGGTGGCGGACGTTGCCTCCGGAGCTGCCGATGCCGGCTTCGTCTACATCACCGATGCCGACGCGGCCAAGGGCAAGGTCAAGGTGGTGCGGCTTCCGGCCAAGGCCAAGCCGGGGACCGTGGATGAGATCGCGATCGAGAAGAAGGCGCCCGATCCCTCCGGCGCGAAGGCGTTCGTAGTCGCCGTGCTCTCGGCCCAGGGCCAGGCCACCCTCCGCGACGCCGGCTTTGGGCCGCCTCCGAAGAAGTGAGCGCAGCCACGCTTGGGCGCGTCGCCGTGGCCGTGGCCACGACGGTCGTCATCGCCGCGGCGGCTGCCTTCCTCCTCCTTCCCATCGTCGCCCTCGTCACCTACCAGCCGCTCACCAGACTGATCCACGGCTTCGGGACGAGGTTCGCCACCGATGCGATCCAGGTGTCGCTGAGGACGAACGCGATCGCCTTCGCGCTCATGCTCGTCTTCGGCACGCCGTTCGCCTATGTCCTCGGCCGCCGTCGCTTCCCCGGCCGCAGCGTCGTCCTCACCCTCGTCGAACTCCCGCTGGTCATGCCCCCTGCCGTGGCCGGGCTCGCGCTCCTCGTCGCCTTCGGACCTCTCGGTCTGTTCGGCGGCACCCTGAGCGCGCTCGGGATCCCCAATCCGGTCTTCCGGGAAGCCGCGGTGGTGATCGCCATCCTCTTCGTCGCCAGCCCGTTCTATCTGCGCGGGGCGATCGCCGCTTTCGAGGCGATCGACGAGACGCTGCTCGACGTGGCGGGGACGCTGGGGGCGGGATCGCTGCGCCGCCTGCTCCAGGTGGCGGTGCCGCTGGCCGCCGGGGGACTCGGGGCCGCGGCCGCGGTCGCCTTCGCCCGCGGGATCGGGGAGTTCGGGGCGACGATCCTCTTCGCGGGGAGCTTTGAGGGGACGACGGAGACCCTGCCGCTCGCCGTGTACGGCGAGTTCGACGCCAACCTCGATCAGGCGATCGCCATCGGCGTGCTCCTGATTGCCGTGAGCGCTGCCATCCTCCTCACTTCCAAACTCCTCGCCCGCCTATGGACGTCCTCGATATCGACATCACCCTCCCACGGCGGGCGTTCGATCTCCGCGCCGCGCTGAGGGTCGGCGCCCAAACATTCGTCCTCGTCGGACGGTCGGGATCGGGCAAGACCTCACTGCTCAAGGCCGTCGCCGGGCTCGAGCGCCCGCAGGCGGGACGCATCTCGCTGGGGCGCGAGGTGTGGTTCGACGCCCAGCGCGCGGTCCGCCTGGAGGCCGAGCGCCGGCGCGTCGGCTACCTCCCCCAGGATTACGGTCTCTTCCCCCACCTGACGGTCGCCGGGAACGTCCGCTTCGCCGGGCGCCGCGACCGACCGGACCTGCTCGAGCGCTTCGGCATCGCCGCCCTCGCCTCGGCCCACCCGGCGCAGCTCTCAGGGGGCGAGCGTCAGCGTGTCGCGCTCGCCCGGGCCCTGGCCCGCGACCCTCGCGTGCTCCTGCTCGACGAGCCCTTCGGCGCCCTGGACGCCATCACCCGCCCGCAGGTGCGCGACGAGCTCGCCGATCTCCTCGCCGACCTCGAGCTCCCCACCCTCCTCGTCACCCATGCGTTCGAGGATGCCGGCGTCCTCGGCGACCTCGTCGGGGTGCTCGACGAGGGACGTCTCGTGCAGACCGGCACGGCCGCCGAGCTCGTACACCGCCCCGCCAATGCGCGCGTGGCCGCCCTCACCGGCGCCAACGTCGTGGCGGGTGTCGCCGTGCCCTCGGGGTCGGGATCGATCGTGCGCGTCAAGGGGGGAGGCGAGCTGGTGGCGGCCGCCCGGGCGGAGGGACCGGTCGAGATCGCCGTGCAGCCGTGGGAGCTCGAGCTCGTGGACCCCGGGGCGAGCAGGCTCACCGATACCGTGACCGGCGTCCGCCCCGATCGCGGTGGGCTGCTGGTCCGTCTCACCCGCTTCACGGTCCACCTCCCCGGCGCGGAGCACGCAGCGCCGGAGCCCGCGCAGACCGTCGGCCTGCGCGCCGCCCCCGAGCACGTTCATGTGTTCTAGCCGGGTCCGGCTGAGACCCTGGCTCTGGACTCGGCGCGCCACGCGTTCCAGTAGCGGTGGAGCCGGCGCATGAAGGCCTTCGGCTTCTCGGCGTAGAGCCGCTCGCCGAGGAGGAAGGCGTCGGTCTCGAACTCAGCCCGGTGGTGGTCGATGACGCGCACGAGCGGGCCGAGGTCGGCGCCGGCTTCGCCGTCCATCGTGCTCAGAGCCTCGCGCAGTACCCATAGGTCATGGTCATCGCCGAGGAGCTCGGAGAGACGATGAGCCTCGTCGGCCTGACCGCACATGGTGGACTCCGACAGCGGCCGGAGCAGGCGCAGCTGGTACCAGACGTCCTTGACACGCTTGCGCCAGTCGTGAAGGTGCTCCGGGGTGGGCTCCGCCTCAGCGAGGGTGAAGGCATCGCGCCCGCGCCGGTAGGTGCGCTCGAGGCCGGGGGCGAGCGCCGCCCACCCGCCGCGTCGCAGCTTCCAATCGTCGACCCGGCGCCGAGCCGCTCGCAGGTCGATGGCCACCGCGGCGGTGGTGCCCGAGCGGGTGGCCCGGTCTCGCTCCTCGTCGCGCCGGGCCACCAGGCGCTCGCGGGCCGCCGCCAAGGTCGGCTGGGAGACGGTCCCGCGGAAGCGCTCGGCCAGGTCGTCGAGGGCGGTGATCATCACGTCGGCATCGCGGCTCCCGCTCAGCTTCCGGGCCGCCTCCCGGAACACGGACGCCTCCTGGCGGCGCTCGGCGGCCGGGAACGCCGCTCTGGCCAGGCGCAGCAGTGAGCGCTGCTTCTTCAGCGCCTTCCGGGCCTCGTGAATTGCTTCCACGGGGTCGGCCCTGATTCCGTCGGTGAGCTCCTCGACCGCACGGTCGAGCTGCTCGCGCGAACAGCGGCGAACACCGTCTCGCACCGGTTCGCCGGGCTCGAGTCGATACGGCATGACGTCACTCCTTCTCGCGGGTGGGGGGTCTGACAACGCGCTACCCGCGGCGCGTGAATGTGAAGCTCAGCTAGACGGCCGCGCGGTCGCGGAGCAGCCGCCGGAGGATCTTGCCCGATGGTGACTTGGGGATCGCATCGACGATCTCGAGGGCGCGAATGCGCTTGTGCGGGGCCACGTGCTCGGCGACGAAGGCGGTGACGGCGTCGGGATCGAGGGAGTCGCCCACGGGGACGACGAAGGCCTTGGGCAGCTCGCCGGCCTCGTCGTCGGGAATGCCGATGACGGCGCAGTCCGCGACCTCGGGGTGGGTGATGAGAAGCGCCTCGAGCTCGGCGGGCGCGACCTGGAACCCCTTGTACTTGATCAGCTCCTTGACCCGGTCGACGATCGTGAACCAGCCATCCTCGTCGACCACGGCGACGTCGCCGGTGTGCAGCCACCCGTCCTCGTCGAGCATCGCCGCGGTGGCGTCGGGGTTTCCCAGATAGCCGAGCATGACCTGCGGGCCGCGGATCCACAGCTCTCCGCGCCCGCCCGACCCGACGTCGACTCCGGTGTCGGGCTCGACGAGGCGGCACTCGGTCCCGGGCAGGGGTGGGCCGACGGAGCCAGGCTTCTCAGCGGTGAAGGCGGGGCCGACGAGATGGGTGACCGGGCTCGCCTCGGTCATCCCGTAGCCCTGGGTCACCGAGCAGCCGATCCTCGCCTGCACGGCCCGGGCGATCTCGGCCCCCAGCGGGGCGGCACCGCAACCGATGTGGCGCAGGGCCGAGAGATCGCGGCTCGCCACCGACGGGTGCTTGGCCAGTGCGAGGGCGATCGGCGGCACGACGAGCGCGCGAGTGACCCGATGGCGCTCGAGGAGATCGAGAAACGACTCGAGCTCGAAGCGCGGCATGGTGACGAGCGTGGCGCCGGACAGCAGCCCCTGGTTCATGATCACCGAGAGCCCATAGATGTGGAAGAAGGGCAGCACGGCGATCACCACATCCTCGGCGGAGAACGCGTGTACCCCGGCCGCCTGGACGAGGTTCGCGACCAGGTTCCGGTGGCTGAGCATGACTCCCTTCATCGCTCCCGTGGTGCCGCTCGAATAGGGGATGGCGGCGACGTCCCTCCAGGGATCGATCCTCACCTCGGGCGCCGCTTCGGGATCGCCGAGGAGCTCGGCGTATGAGGCCTCGCCCTGGCCCTCCGCCTTTCCGAGGACGAAGAGCTCGGGGTCGCCCGCCTGGCCCGCGGCGTCGCGGGCGACATCGAGGAAGGGGGGCGCGGTGAGGAGCATGCGGGCGCGGGAGTCGGCGAGCTGGCGGCCCAGCTCGGCCGCCGTGGAGAGCGGATTGGCGGTCGTGCACCGGCCGCCCGCCGCGAGGGCCCCGTGGAAGGCCACCGAGTACTCGGGAGCGTTGGGCATGTAGATCGCGAAGGTGTCGTCCTTGGCGAAGCCGCGGGCTGCGAGACCGGCGGCGAAGCTGCGCACCGAGCGCTCGAGGTCTCCGTAGCTCAGCGTGCGGCCGGAGGGGCCGTCGATCAGCGCGGGCTTCTCGCCCAGCTCCCGGGCCCGGCGGAGAACGAAGCTCGGAAGGTCGACCTCGGGGATCCCGGCCCCGAGCCGACCGCCGGAGTAGATCATGGCTCGGGTCCCTCGTTCGCCATGGCCGGGCGAGTCTAGCGGCGTGAGTCTTAGCCCTCGCGCTAGCTAACAGCACCGGCCGTCCAGGCTCAGGCCACCTCGGCGGGCGCGGGCAGTCTGATCTCACCACGCGCCGCGTCGTATTCGAAGAGCTCGGCGTAGCGACCCCAGTCGATCGCCGTCTCGAGCTGCGCGCGCGCCTCGTCGTTGCTGTAGTGGCCGTGCAGGAGGTCGAGGAAGAAGCCCTCGCGGAGGGTGCCGTCGACCGAGTGCTCCAGGGCACGGTGGATGCGGCGCACGAGCGGCACGCGGGTGAGGAGGGCTTCGCGGAAGATCTCCTTCGAGCGCTGGATGTCGGCGGTGGCGAACTGCTCGCCGGTCTCCGTCAGGCGGATGTGGCCGTTCTCGACGGTGGCGAAGCCAAGCAGGGTCAGCGCGTCGATGAGCGGGAAGAGGTCGTCGATCTCGAACCCGACGAGCGCGGCCAGGTCGGCGAGCTCGGCGTCCTCACCCGCGGAGAGGACGAGCTCGGCGAGGCCGGCGATCCCGTCGACGCTCGCGTGCGGGAGCATCACCTGCTCGACGCCGCTCTCCTCGGCGGCGGGCGGCGCCACCTGCGCGGGCCGGTCGGTCATGATCCCGTAGATCACCTCGACCAGGGCCGCGAACTCCGGGGAGCGGCGGTCGCGCGGGCGCGCCTCCTCGACGCGCAGCTCGGTGCGGATGCGCCCCGGGTTGGTGCCGAGGACGACGACGCGGTCGGCGAAGGCGACCGCCTCCTCGATGTTGTGGGTGACCATGAGGATCGCGTCGGCGGGGAACTCGCCGGCCTGCCAGAGCTCGAGGAGCTCGGTCCGGAGGTTCTCGGCGGTGAGCACGTCGAGGGCGCTGAAGGGCTCGTCCATGAGCAGCAGGTCCGGGTTGACCACGAGCGCGCGGGCGAACCCCACGCGCTGGCGCATGCCGCCCGAGAGCTCCTTGGGGAAGGCCGACTCGAAGCCGTCGAGCCCGATCAGGTCGATCGCCTCGAGGGCCCGCCGCGCCCGCTCCTCGGCCTCGACGCCCTGGGCCTCGAGGCCGAGCTCGACGTTCTGCTGCACCGTCAGCCACGGCAGCAGGGCAAAGGTCTGGAACACCAGCGCCACCCCGGGATTGACGCCCCGCAGCGGCGCCCCCCGGTAGGTCACGGTGCCGCTCGACGGGGCGATCAGGCCCGCGATGCAGCGGAGCAGCGTCGACTTGCCCGAGCCCGACTTGCCGAGGAGGGCGACAATCTCTCCCGAGTACACGTCGAGGGTGATGCCCTCGAGCACGGGCAGCTCGCCGCCGTCGCGGGTGGCGAAGTGCTTGGTGAGGTCGCGGACCGAGACAATCGCCCGCCGACCGGGAGCGGGGTGGGCGCTCGATGGGGCTCGGTTGTCCACCTCGGGAATGATGAACCTCAGAGCGAGTAGCGGTTCTCGGCGAGCCGGTAGAGGCGGCGCCACAGCAGGCGGTTGGTGGCGACGACGTAGATGCACATGACGGCGATGCCGAGGAGCAGGCGGGCGTGATTGCCGGTGTTCTCGACGATGTAGGCCCCCAGGCCGGTCGCCGTCAGCGTCGTGTGGTGGTAGCTCACCACCTCCGCGACGATCGAGGCGTTCCACGCTCCTCCCGCGGCGGTGATCCCGCCGGTCACGTAGGCGCCGAGGATGCCGGGGATGATGAGCCGGCGCCAGCGCTGCCAGCGCCGGACGCCGTAGACGTCCATCGTCTCGCGCAGATCGGAGGGGATGGCCGAGGCTCCGGCGATGGCATTGAAGAGGATGTACCACTGCGCTCCGAGGCTCATGAGGAGGACGCCGCCGATGTTGAGGCTGATCCCGAGCTTGATGAAGGCGAGGACGGCGAAGGGGAAGAGGAAGTTGGCCGGGAAGCTCGCGAGGACCTGGACCACGGGTTGGGCGATCCGCGCCACCTTCGGGTTCAGGCCGATCCACACCCCGACGGGCACCCACACCAGGGTGGCGACGACGAGGAGGACGGCCACGCGCGCGAAGGTGGCGGCGCCGAGCGCGAAGGTGTGGGGGATCTCGTGCAGGCCGGCGTGCGGGGCGGTGGCGATGAAATCGAGCGCTCGGTAGCCGCCGTAGATGACGGCGGCGCCGATCACCGCGGCGAAGGCGATGTCGCCGGCCCGCCGCCGCGCGTCGGGCACGGGCGGAGGTGCGTCGTCGCGACCGAGGATGCGCATCGTGCGCCCGATGCGCTCGGCCACCCGCCGGCGCGCGCGGCCGATCACCCGCGGCCACGAGGAGCGCATGATCAGGTCGAGGACGAGCGAGCGCTGGACCTCCTCGGCCTCGGTCGTCTCGTAGCGGTAGCGCTCGCACCACGCGGTCAGCGGGCGCCAGAAGAGGACGTTTACCCCGATGACCAGCACGATCATCGTGGCGATGGCGAGGCCCACGGCGCCCAGGTCCCCCTTGGCGATGGCGGCTCCGACGAAGGAGCCGATGCCGGGGAGGTGGTAGTTCTGATTGCGGACGGAGATCGCCTCCGAGGCCACGAGGAAGAACCAGCTCCCGCCGAAGCTCATCATCCCGTTCCACACCAGTCCGATGGCGCCGTTGGGCACCTCGATCTTCCAGAACCGTTGCCAGCGCGTGAGGCGCAGCGAGCGCGAGAGCTCGTCGAGCTCGCGGGGCAGGGTCTTCTCGGACTGGTAGAAGGAGAAGGTCAGGTTCCACGCCTGCGCCGTGAAGATGGCGAAGATCGAGGCGCACTCGAGCCCGAGCTCGCTGCCCGGGAACAGGGCGATGAAGGCGGTCACCGTGAAGGTGAGGAAGCCAAGGACGGGGACCGACTGGAGGATGTCCAGGATCGGGATCAGCACCTTCTCGGCCCGGCGGCTGCGGGCGGCGGCGTACCCGTAGGTGAGGGTGAAGACGAACGAGAAGAACAGGGCGGTGAACATGCGCAGCAGGCTGCGCGCTGCGTCGTAGGGCAGGTGCTCGGGGTTGGTGCTGACGTGGCTCACGCCCTCGGGGGAGAGCGAGACGGTGAGCCCGCGCCCGACGCTGAGCACGCCGTAGATGGCCGCCAGCACCGCGATCAGCACCGCGATGTCGATCGGTGAGAAGCGCCGGCGGAGCACCGAGCGCACGGGCAGGCCGCGTAGCGCACTCATCGGTCACGCACCGCAAGCGACGCTAGCGCAGCCACCTACCCCCGGCTGTAGACGAATTGTTAGCGCCGGAAGGGCGATAACCTGTTAGCGCGCGTCCGCGCGCCGCCCTGTGATGCCAGAATCAGACACCGCCCGACCGGAGGGGTCGTCCGGCTTCGCACCTGCGGCGCCGTTGGAGCTCAGGCACGTCACCAAGCGTTATCCCGGCCAATCCTCGCCGGCGATCAACGACCTGAGCCTCGAGGTCCCCGCGGGCGAGGTATGCGTCCTCGTCGGCCCCTCGGGCTCGGGCAAGACGACGGCGATGCGCTTGATCAACCGCATGATCGAGCTCACCAGCGGCGACATCCTCCTCGGCGGCCGCAGCGTGCTCGCGCGCCGGCCCGACGAGCTGCGGCGGGAGATCGGCTACGTGATCCAGCAGATCGGTCTCTTCCCCCATCAGACGATCGCCGAGAACATCGCGACCGTGCCGCGCCTCCTGGGCTGGGAAAAGGCACGGATCGCCCGGCGCAGCGACGAGCTCCTCGCGCTCGTGGGACTCGACCCCGACGAGATGCGCGCGCGCTATCCGGCCCAGCTCTCCGGAGGCCAGCGCCAGCGCGTAGGGGTGGCGCGCGCCCTCGCTGCCGACCCCCCGCTCATGCTCATGGACGAGCCCTTCGGCGCCATCGATCCCATCAACCGCGAGCGTCTCCAGGACGAGTTCCTCCGCCTCCAGGCCACCGTCCGCAAGACCGTCGTCTTCGTCACCCACGACATCGACGAGGCGATCAAGATGGGCGACCGCATCGCCATCCTTCGCGAGGGCGGGGTGCTCGCCCAGTACGCGCCCCCGGCCGAGCTCCTGAGCCGGCCCGCCGACGACTTCGTGGCCCAGTTCGTCGGCGCCGACCGGGGACTGAAGCGCCTGGCCCTGACCACCCTCGAGGACGTCGAGCTGATCCAGCCCAACGGCCTCGCGCCCAGCGGCCGCCGGGTTCCGCTCCGGAGCACGGTGCGCGACGCCCTGTCGATGATCCTCACCGCCGGCGGACAGCCGCTCACCGTCGTCGACGACGACGACCACATCGCCGGGCTCGTCACCCTCGAGCTCGTAGGAGGTCTGCTGGGGAAGGATGGGGCGCTCGCGGACGGCGCGAGCACCGCCGTGGAGGGCTCGGGACAGTGAACGTCCTCGCCGCCGCCGGCCCCGTGATCCCCACCTTCGGCGGGGGTTCGAACAGCTTCGCGTGCGAGCGGGCCAACCGGCTCTTCTGTCCCAACTGGGTCTCCCAGAACTGGAGCGGGGTGCTCTGGCCCGCGCTCCGCCAGCACGTCGTGCTCTCGGTCATCGCCGTGGCGATCGGGTTTGCCATCGCCTTCGCGCTCGCGCTCGTTGCCTATCGCCGCCGGGTGGTGGAGCGCCCGGTGATCGTCGCCACCGGGATCCTCTACACGATTCCCTCCCTCGCCCTGTTCGAGATCCTCGTGCCCTTCAAGCCCCTGGGCCTGAGCGCGCGCACCGCGGAGGTCGCGCTCGTGTCCTACACGCTGCTGATCCTCTTCCGGAACATCGTCACCGGGCTGCGCGACGTGCCCGACGACGTCCGCGAGGCGGCGCGCGGGATGGGCATGACGGCGCGACAGTCGCTGTGGAGGGTCGAGCTCCCGCTTGCCCTCCCGAGCATCATCGCCGGGGTCCGGATCGCCACCGTGACGGTCATCGCCCTGGCCACCGTCGCCTCCTACATCTGCGACGAGGGGCTCGGCGTCCCCATCTTCCAGGCGATCCAGGACGGGGTGTTCAAGACCGAGCTGATCGTCGCGGGCGGTCTCGCGGTGGCCCTGGCGCTCTTCGCCGATGGCCTGCTCGTCCTCCTGCAGCGCGCGCTCACGCCATGGTCGAGGGCCCGGGCGCGATGAACACCCTGCTCGACGCGCTGCGCTTCATCGGCCACAACGGCGCCCTGCCCGCGGACCCCTCGGCGCCCACGCTCGTCCATCTCACCCTCCAGATGCTGTGGATCAGCGGTATCGGGATCGCCATCTCGCTCGCCGTCGGCCTCCCCATCGGCGCGTGGCTCGGTCACCTGCACCGCTTCTCGTTCGCGGCCATCAACATCTCGAACATCGGCCGGGCTCTCCCCAGCCTGGCGGTATTGGCGATCGGGGACGCCATCCTCGGGCTCGGGCTCACCGTGACCGAGGTCGCCCTCGTCATCCTGGCCGCGCCGATCGTCCTCACCAACGCCTACGTGGGCATCGCCGGTGTCGATCCCGAGATAGTCGACGCCGCGCGCGGCATGGGCATGAGCGGGTGGCGGATCCTGTGGCGGGTCGAGGTGCCCCTCGCCATCCCCCTCCTCTTCGCGGGCATCCGCACCGCTGCCGTATACGTGGTGGCGACCGCGACGATCGCGTCGCTGGCGGGCTACAACGGCGGTCTCGGCTACATCATCGCTGACGAGCAGAGCTATCACCTGTCCGGAGTGCTCGGCGCCGCCATCTGCGTGGCGGCCCTCGCCCTGCTCGTCGAGGGGTCGCTGGCGCTGGTTCAGCGTGCCCTCACCCCGCGCGGGGTCCGGCTCGAGCACGAGGCCCGCGGCGAGGAGGTAGATCCACTTGTACCGGTTACGGCAGTCCCTACGCCGTGACTAAAAACCAAACCGGGAGGTTGGTGATGATGAGAAAATCAGGCACAGGACTTCGGGCGGCGTTACTGGCGCTGGCGACGGCCGCCGTGCTGGCCGCGTGTGGCAGCTCGAGCAGCACGACGAGCACGAAGTCGTCGACCACGGCGGCGAGCGGCCCCGGGGCCGGAAAGCCCGCCGTCGTAATCGGCGACAAGAACTTCCCCGAGGAGAACATCCTCGGCGCCCTCTACGCCACCGCCCTGAAGGCCAAGGGCTACAAGGTCACGCTCAAGGACAACATCGGTAGCTCGGAGATCACCTACAAGGCCCTGACTTCGGGGCAGATCGGCATGTACCCGGAGTACACGGGCACCGTCCTCTCGGTCCTCGCCGGGGACACGGCCAACCCGCCAAGCGCTGCCGCGGCCTTCACCCAGGCCAAGGCCTTCCTGGCCAACCACGGCCTCACCCTACTCCCGATGACGCCCTTCGCTGACTCCGACGTCGTCGTGACCCTGGCCGCCTACGCCAAGGCCCACGGGCTGAAGAGCGTCGCTGACCTGAAGAAGCTCGGCAAGTCGGTGAAGCTCGCCGCCCTGCCCGAGTTCGCCACGCGCTTCGCCGGTCTCGTCGGCCTGAAGAAGGACTACTCCGTCGTCCCCAGCTTCGTGCCCCTGGCCACGAGCGCCCTCGTCTACCAGGCACTCGACTCCGGTCAGGCCCAGGCCATCGATGCCTTCACCACCGATCCACAGCTCAAGTCAGGGAAGTACGCGCTGCTCACCGATCCCAAGGGCGTCTTCGGCTATGAGAACGCGGCGCCGATCGTCTCCAACAAGGTGATCGCGGCCGAGGGACCGGAGTTTGCCAGCACGCTCAACGCGGTCAGCGCCCTGCTCACGCTTCCGGCGATCCAGCAGATGAACGCGGCGGTCATCCTCGACAAGCAGTCGCCGGCCACGGTGGCCGAGGCGTTCCTCAAGGCCAATCACCTGGCCTAGACAGCGCGGTGCGGGGGTTCGGCTCGGCGCCGAACCCCCGGAGGGCGGCCAGCCCGGTCAGGCAAACCACCCTCGGATGGGCGAGCGGCAGGCCGGGCCTATACTTGACCGGGTCGTGCAGGAGATGGTCATCTACGGCGTGAGCTTCGACATGGTCGGCAAGCAGCCGATCGTGCTCCTGAAGACGGTCGACAGCAACAAGTTCCTTCCCATCTGGATCGGGCATCCCGAGGCCGCCGCGATCCTGATGAAGCTTCAGGGCGCTTCCACGCCCCGGCCCATGACCCATGATCTGCTCGCCGACCTCCTCGGAGAGCTCGAGGTCGAGTGCTCGCGGGTGGCGGTCACCGAGCTGCGCGAGAACACCTTCTACGCCTCGATCACCCTGCGCGCCAACGGCCGCGACGTCGAGATCGACTCGCGCCCCAGTGACGCGCTCGCCCTCGCGGTGCGAGCGGGCGCTCCGATCTTCGCCGCCGACGAGGTGATCGCCGAGTCCGCGATCGAGTTCGAGCACGAGGTCGAGGACACCGAAGAGGTCGTCGAGAAGTTCAAGGACTTCCTGGACCGCGTCACGCCCGAGGACTTCGCCGGGGACAGCTAGGGCCGGCGGCCGATGCCGGATTCGTCGAGAGCCGCGAGTTTTGCGCCAGCCGACTCCGCGACCATCGGCGGGCGCGACCTCGTCCCCGGTGAGTGGGCCGTCCTCGGCCTCCTCGCCGAAGCGCCCGCCCATGGCTTCGCGCTTTCCAAGGCGCTCGCTCCCGGGAGCGAGCTCGGGGTCATCTGGACGGTTTCGCGCCAGCTCGTGTACCGGACCCTGGGCGTCCTCGAGGACAACGAGCTCGTCCACGCCCTCGGCACCGAGACGGGCCCGGGACCCGAGCGCACGATCATGGATGTCACCGCGCGCGGCCGCGAGGCCGTCCGCCGCTGGCTCTCCGAGCCCGTGGCCCACGTGCGCGACGCGCGCTCCCTGCTCATGCTCAAGCTCGTGCTCCTCGAGCGCGCCGGCCAGGAGGTCCGTCCCCTGCTCGAGCGCCAGCGCGAGCTCCTGCTCCCCGCCGCCGCCGCTCAGCGTGAGCGGGCCATCTCCGCCGACGGGTGGCAGCAGACGGTCGAGCTGTGGCGCTCTGAGTGCGTGGACGCGGTGATCAGCTTCACCGAGCGCATGCTGCTCGCCACCGCCGGACCGAACTAGCCGCCGGCCTCCTCGGCCTCGGCCTCGGCCTCGGCCGCGACCGCGGCCCGGTAGCGCGTGGCGGTCCTCCGCCGGCCGGGGATGGCGATGGGGGCGCGCGTGCGGATCTCCTCCATCACCCGGACGATGAGGTCCGTCGCGCTCTCGCCCGGCTGTGCCTGCCCTCCCGCGGGGCGGAAGAACTCCACCTCGATGTGAGGGCGCTTGGGGACGCGGACGATGTCGACGGTCCCGCGCACCGTCACGCACACAATCTGGGCTTGGGGGACCGCCAGGGCCAGCCGGCCGGCGCCGCTGCGGGCGCGCAGCCGGGTCCCGCGCGAGATCGTCCCCTCCGGGAAGACGCCGATGCACGCCCCCTCGGCCAGCTCACGGATCGCCGCGTCGAGCGCCTGTGTGTCACCGCCCCCGCGGACGATGGGGATCTGGCCCATCCCGTCGAGAATCCACCCCACCGGCGCCGCCTTCCACAGCGTCGACTTGGCGAGGGCGCGGATCTGCCGCCGCGGGAGCCCGGCCACGCCGATCGCCACCGGGTCCCAGTAGCTGTCGTGGTTGCCGATCACCAGCGTCGGTCCCTCGGTCGG
>DASZMD010000132.1:0-4809 GCA_035551955.1 Solirubrobacteraceae bacterium
CGATGTTCCCGCTCTGGGGGGCGAAGCTCGCGTCCAGGCGGGTGACGAGAAACTGGGCGGCGGCCGAGTGCTTTCGCTCGCGCACGACGAGCTTGTAGGAGTCCTCGCCCGTCGAGCCCTTGCGCAGGCGGCTGGGGACGCCGAAGGTCGCGGTGATGTCGCCGCTCGAGTCGGTCGTCCCGGTCCCGAACGCCGACCCGTCCAGGCGCGCCGCCCAGTGCGAGGTCGGGTCGAAGCCCTTCCCGCGCAGGTCCGCCTTCTGGGCGGTCAGGTAGCAGGCGTGGTTGACCTGGATCTGCGCGGCCGCGGCGGCGGGCGCGCTGGTGGGGATGACCAGCGCCGCGGCCCCGGCCCCCCCGCCGGCGAGCGCGAGCGCCCCGGCGAGCAGGCGGTGGATGCCCGGGCGCCGGGTCAACTGACGCCCACGGGGATCCTCGCCACCGGGCCGACGGGGTGCGCGGCGTACACGCGCTGCGTGTCGACCTGGAGCGTCCAGTGGCCACGTGAGGGAATGAAGGGGAACACGCGTCGCGGCGAGGTTCGCAGATATCCGCACAGGCCGTGCGTCTGCCCGAGGGCGACGGTCTTTCTCAGGCGCATGTGCGGGCTCAGGTAGTGCACGTAGACGGGGAGTCGCGTGGCGGTGGTCAGCGCGGTCGGCTGGCCGCCCACGAGCGCGAACCCCCAGAGCTGGAACGGCGCCCGGAACGTCGCCGCGGTGCCCGTGCCGGCGAGGATGCGGGCCCCCGTCGTCCGCGTCACGGTGAACCTGGTGCTCGTGAGGGTGGTGCCGTCGGTGGCCGAGAGAACATGCATCGCCTCAACGATGTTCGCGCCCAGGCCGCCCGGGATCAGCGACGCCGTGAAGGCACCGGTGGCGTCCGTCGTGCTCACACCCAGGTTGATGCCGTCCACCGCCACCTGATAGGCCCGCGAGGGCGCGAAGCCGCTGCCCGTGATCTTCACCCGCTGGCGCACGAGATAGCAGCCCTGGTTCGTGGCCAGGGTCGGTGTCGCGCTCGCGGCGGCCCCGGTGGCGGCCGGGGCGAGGAGGAGCGCCGTGGGGATCAGGATCTTCCTCAGGTGCACGATGATTTCCCGCTCAAGCGTTAACCCTGATCATTGCCGATCGGAGCGGCTCACGGCAGGCGGGTCATCCCCCGGACGCTTGATCGGATAAAACGCCCTCTACTGAGGGACCGCAACCAAGGAGGCTCGCCGTGCCGACCTACATCATGCTGTCGACGCTCACCCCGGAGGGCGTTCAGACGGTCAAGACCAATCCCGCGCGGATCCGCGAGGTCAACCGTGAGGTCGAGCAGCTCGGGGCCACGGTCACCGCCCAGTGGGCCACGCTCGGGCGCTTTGACTTCATCAACGTCATCGAGGCTCCGGACGACAAGACGATGTCACGTGTGTCGCTCGAGCTCGGCTCGCGCGGGACGGCCAGGTACGAGACCCTGATCGCGATCCCCGTGGACGAGTTCATCGGCACCCTGTGACGCGGGTCCTGGTGATCGGCTCCGGGGGCCGCGAGCACGCCCTGGTGCAGACGCTGGCGCGCTCGCCGCGCCGCCCCGAGCTCCTGTGCGCCCCCGGCAACGCCGGCATCGCCGGTGAGGCTCGCCTCCTCGCCGTGGCCGCCGACGACGTGGAGGGCCTCACCGCCGCAGCCGCCTCCGAGGGCGTCGACCTCGTGGTCGTCGGCCCCGAGGTGGCGCTCGTGGCCGGGGTCGCCGACGCCCTCGCCGAGGCCGGCATCACGTGCTTCGGTCCCGGCGCCGACGTCGCCCGGCTCGAGGGATCCAAGGAGTTCGCCAAGGAGATCATGGCAGCGGCCGGCGTCCCCACCCCGGCGCACCAGGTGGTCACCGATCCCGAGGCCGGGATGCGGGCGATCGAGCGCTATCCGGTGGTCATCAAGGCCGATGGGCTGGCGGCGGGCAAGGGCGTGATCATCGCCGCCGACGAGGGGCAGGCGCGGGAGGCGCTCGAGCAGCTCCTCGTCGAGCACCGCTTTGGCACCGACCGGGTGATCGTCGAGGAGCACGTGGTCGGCGAGGAGCTCTCGCTGCTCGCCCTGTGCGATGGCGAGCGGGCGCTCCCGCTCGCCTCGGCCCAGGACTACAAGCGCATCTTCGACGGCGACCGGGGCCCGAACACCGGGGGCATGGGCTCCTACTCGCCCGTTCCCGAGGTCGACGACGCTGTCGCGGCCGAGATCTGCGCCGCCGTCCACCAGCCCGTCCTCGATGAGCTGCGCCGCCGCGGCCTGCCCTTTCACGGTGTCCTCTACGCCGGTCTCATGCTCACCTCCGACGGTCCCAAGGTGCTCGAATTCAACGTCCGCTTCGGCGACCCCGAGACCCAGGCCATCCTGCCCCGGCTGCGCTCGGACCTGCTCGACCTGCTCGAGGCGGCGACGGTCACCGGCGGGCTCGCGGGCGCCCGCCTGGAGTGGGCTCCGGACACGGCGGTCACGGTCGTCATGGCCAGCGCCGGGTACCCGGAGTCATCGTCGAGCGGCGATGTCATCACCGGCACCGAGGCGCTGCCCGCGGGGGTCCACCTGACTCACGCGGGGACCGCCCGCAACCCCGACGGCGAGCTCGTGACCGCGGGCGGGCGGGTGCTGAACGTGACCGCGCTCGGCTCCGAACCGACCGCCGCCCGCGCCGGCGCCTATGCTGCCGCGAACATGATCGACTTCCGAGGCAAGCAGCTCCGGCACGACATCGCCCAGCGGGCGGAGCCGACGGCATGAGCGAGCAGCCCCGACCGCTCGCCGCCGAGACGGAGGCCGAAGCCGCCGCCGACGCCGAGGCGCAGATCGAGGAGTTCGACGTCGACGGTCCCCTCGTCGGCATCCTCATGGGCTCGAAAAGCGACATGGAGACGATGAAGGCGGCCGAGGCGGAACTGTCGGAGCGCGGCATCGCCTCCGAGCTTCGCGTCATGTCGGCGCACCGCCAGCCCGACATCGTCGCCGAGTACGCACGCAACGCCCGGCTCAACGGCCTGCGCGTGATCATCGCCGGCGCCGGCCTCTCGGCCGCCCTGCCCGGCGTCGTCGCCGCCCACACCGAGCTGCCGGTGATCGGCGTTCCCCTCACGAGCCGGACCTCGGTCGCCGGCGGACTCGACGCCCTGCTCTCGGTCTCGCAGATGCCGCCCGGCGTCCCCGTCGCGTGCGTGGGCATCGACAACGCACGCAACGCCGCCATTCTCGCCGCGCGCATCCTCGCCGCGTAGCCGCGTCCGGCGGGCTCCCTACCCGCTCAGGCCGCGATCGCGGAGCTCGCGCTCGGCGGCTTCGCTCTTGCCGAGGTCGTCGAGGCCCATCGCGCGCAGGACGGCGGGCGCCTTGGTGAACTGGATCTCGCGGTAGTCGACGACCTGGAGGTGGTTGCCCCACGGATCGGTGAAGTCCAGCGAGCCCGCGGGCTGGACGGAGATCCCGGCCTCCCCGAGCGCCGCGCGCACCGCCTCCTTGTCATCGACGACGAGGCCGAAGTGCCGGGACTGGTCGCGCGGCTGGGTCCGGCCCGCGGAGAGGGCGATGAACTGGTCGCCCATGTCGACGAAGGCCATGTTCCGCCCGGCGCGGCCGCGCAGCTCGAAGGCGAAGAACTGTTCGTACCAGGCGAGCGCCTCGTCGATGTCGCCGACCTCGAGCGCCACGTGGTTGATGCCGACGAGGCGGGCCACCCGCGCCCTACCCCCGCATCCGGTCGTAGTTCATGCGCAGGAGCTCGATCACCTCGCCGACGTCGGCCTCATCCTCGATCCTCCGCGCCGCCGGGCCCACTCGGCCGGGGAAGACGGGGTGGTGCACGATCCGGCCCTGCTCGAAGAGCTCGGCCCACACGTTCTTGGGGAACGAGAAGTGCGCGGCGTGATCGCCGTGAAGATGGCCGATCTCGCGCCGGCCGAGCCGGAAGGCGAACTCTCCGCGGCGCCCGAAGCCGGACTCGATGCCCGGCCAGGACATGACCTCGGCGGTGATGCGCTCGCTGGCGGTGACGGATCTGGTGGTGGTCATGGGAACTCCTCTCACCTGGGACATGATGCGCGATCATCGTCGCGCGAGGAGCGCCCGGTTTCCACCGGCAATTGGTCCTAGGACTCCGTGTCCTGCGCAAACGCCCGGAACGACTCGGTCATCCGGGCATCGGGGGGGTCGTCCTCCTTGTCCTCGTGCGCCTCAGGCTCGGGCTCGGGCTCGGGCGGTCGCACCGCGGCGTTGGCCTGGTCGACGAGGCTCTCGAGGTGATGGCGGAGCTTCTCCTCGCTGCCCGGGGTCACGTGGCTGACGCGCACTGTGTGCTTCTTGAGCTGCACCTTGCCCCAGTCACCTCCGGGGAGGAGCCTGACCGTGGTCTCGAAGCTGTCCTTCCATCCGGAGGCGATCTTCCCCTCGAGGTCGACGGTGAGCTTGCCCCCCTTGACCTCGGCCGTGGCCCAGTTCAGCGCGGGGTCCGCCATGCTTGCGTCCTACCCGGATCCGCCGGGAGCTAAAGGGCGAGTACGCTCCCCAACGTGAATCGAGTTTGCGCTCTCGGTTTTCTGGCGGGGGCCATGGCATTCCTCGCGTTAGCCGTGCCCGGGTCCGCCCAGGCCGGGACGTACACGTGGGACCTTGCCTCCGACTTCACCGCCACGCCGGGTCTCGCCGCGAATCCCGACCACGACGCGTACGGCGGGGCACCGTGGAGCTACAACGCGGGCCCGATGAGCGGGAGCATCGACCCGAGCACCTTCGCGCGGCTCCCGACGTTCAGCGTCAGCGGGAAGGGCCTGGCGACGTGG
>DASZMD010000133.1:0-9869 GCA_035551955.1 Solirubrobacteraceae bacterium
GCTGTCGCCGACTTCGACTTCGATCTTCCAGACGGTGCCGGTGATGTGAGCCTCAACATCGGTCACAGCGGGACGCCTCCTGTGCTCGTGGTAACGAGCGGGAGCATAGTCACGCTCCGCGACGGCTCGCCGACGGGCTCACAAGGGGCAGCCGAGGTCGATGGCGGGGTCACGTCCGCACGATGCACCAAAATGCGGGATCGAATAGTGGCGGAGGTTGACGGCGGACCGGTCGCCCGATTGCATCGTTGAAGCCAGGAGAGCCAGCCGATGCGACCCGCTCAGATCTTCCTCAGCACGCGCTCGCGCCGTGAATATTCGCGGCGGCGGGCAGTGGCGCAGGTCGCGCCCATGTCGGTGCTCCTCGTCGTGCTGCTGTTCGCGTGGGCGCTGGCGGCCGTCGTGCTGTGGTGGCTGTGAGCCGCACGCTGGGTGGGCTCGCCTACTTCGGCAGTCCCGAGTATCCGTACCCCGCCAGCGCGGTGCGCAGTGGCGCCGCCAGCTCGGGCGGGTCGACAACCCCGACCGCGACGTCGTCGCATCCCACCCAGGCGGCCGCTTGGCTCAGGGCGGCCGCCATCGCCGCGAGCGCTGGCGGCGCGAGCGACGCCCGCTTGGCCACCAGCGTGCGCCCCTCGCGCCCCGGGTCGACGCGCCCCACGAGCCGGCCGCCCGCCAGTAACGGCATCGCGTAGTAGCCATGGGTGCGCTTGGGCGCCGGGACGTAGGCCTCGAGCCGGTGCGTGAAGCCGAAGAGACGCAGCGTCCGCCGCCGGTCCCACACCAGCGAGTCGAAGGGCGAGAGCAGCGTCGTGCGATGACGCCCGCGCGCGCCCAGCCCCGCCAGCGCCTCCGGGTGCGCCCACGCCGGCTCGCGCCAGCCCGCGACGCGGACCTCGACGAGCGAGGTGTCGGGGAGCACCGCCGCCATCTCGGCGCGCGTCAGCCGGTGGAACTCGGCGAAGTCGCCCACCGTGGCCACCCCCATGGCCCGGCCGGAGATCTCGGCCAGGCCCCGCACGCAGTCCGCGTCCGAAAGCCCGTGTGAGGAGAGAACGCGAGCGGGCAAGGCGCGCTCGGGCAGGTCGTACACCCGCCGCCACCCGCGCCGGTTCGTGCACACCACCTCGCCCGTGTCGAGCAGCCACTCGACGGCCACCTTGACCTCCGACCAGTCCCACCACGGGCCGCCGCGCTTGGCGCCCCCGAGCTCGGTCGAGGTCAGCGGGCCCTCGGCGCGCAGACGCTCGAGCACCCGCGCGCCGACCCCCTCGGGCACCTTGTGCCAGCGCTGGCCGCGCTCGCGAAAGCGCCGCCGGCGGAAGGCGAAGAGCGGCCACTGCTCGACGGGGAGGACACAGGCGGCGTGAGCCCAGTACTCGAAGGTCCGCCCGCCCGCCCAGTAGGCGCGCTCCACCGCGTCGCGCCCGACCGCTCCCAGGCGCGCGTAGGCGACGAGCTCGTGGGAGCGGGCGAGGACCGAGATCGTGTCGAGCTGGACCGCGCCGAGGCGGGAGAGCATCGCGCCCACACCTCCTCGACGCGAAGACCCCGCGCCGAGCAGGCCCTGGGCCCGCAGGGCGGCACGGCGCGCTTCGTCACTCGAGAGCTCGGCGGCGGTCACCCGGGCGATCCTGCCAGCCCGCGCAGCGGATCCGCACTCGCGTTAACCTGCCCACGCCGTGATCCTTGCGATCGACCAGGGCACGACGGGCACCACGTGCCTCGTCTTCGACGGCCAGGCCGAGCTCATCGGCCGCGCCTACCGTGAGTTCGGGCAGCACTTCCCGGCGCCCGGATGGGTCGAGCACGACGCCGAGGAGATCTGGCAGGTGACGCAGGCCGTCGCGGGGGAGGCGCTCGACGATGCCGGCCTGCGCCCGGGCGAGCTCGAGGCGGTGGGGATCACCAACCAGCGCGAGACCGTGTGCGTATGGGACCCGGATACCGGGGAGGCGCTGCACCGGGCGATTGTGTGGCAGGACCGGCGCACGGCGGGGCGGTGCGATGCGCTGCGGGCCGAGGGCTACGAGGAGCTCGTGCGCACCCGTACCGGGCTCGTGCTCGACTCGTACTTCTCCGGCACGAAGATCGAGTGGCTGCTCGAAAACGTCCCCGAGTTGCGGGAGCGCGCCCACCAGGGCCGCGCCATGTTCGGGACGGTCGACGCCTGGCTCATCTACAAGCTCACCGGTGAGCGCGCGACCGACCCCTCCAACGCCTCCCGGACGATGCTCCTCGACATCGGCACCGGTGCTTGGGATCCCGAGCTGCTCGAGCTCCTCGGTGTGCCCGAGCGCTCCCTGCCCGAGGTCCGGCCGAGCGCGGGGACGATCGGAATCACCCGGCCTCACGCCCTGCACGGGCACGAGGTGCCCGTCGCCGGCGTCGCCGGAGACCAGCAGGCGGCGCTCTTCGGGCAGGCCTGCATCGACCTCGGGCTGTGCAAGAGCACCTACGGCACGGGCTCGTTCGTGCTCCAGAACACGGGCACGAAGCGCCCGCCGACGGCGCCCGGGCTCCTCGGCACCGTCGCCTGGGGAATAGGCTCGAAGCTCGATTACGCGCTCGAGGCGTCGATCTTCGTCACCGGCGCCGCCGTCCAGTGGCTCCGTGACGGCCTCGAGATCATTGGTGCCGCCGCCGAGACCGAGCAGCTCGCGGGCTCGCTCGACTCCAACGACGGCGTCTACTTCGTCCCCGCGCTCACGGGCCTCGGCTCACCGCACTTCGATCCCTACGCCCGGGGGACGATCGTCGGACTGACCCGCGGCACCGGCCGGGCTCACCTCGCCCGCGCGACGCTCGAGGCGATTGCCTACCAGACCGTGGACGCGGTGCGAGCGATGGAGGCGGTGAGCGACCAGCCGCTGGTCGAGCTCCGCGCCGACGGCGGCGCCACCGCCAACGCGTGGCTGATGCAGTTCCAGGCCGACGTCCTTGGCGTTCCCGTCCTCGTGCCCGAGATCGCCGAGACCACGGCGCTCGGGGCCGCCTACCTGGCCGGGGTGGGAATCGGGCGGTGGACGCTCGACCAGGTGAGCTCGAGTTCGCGCGAACGGCGGCGCTACGAGCCGGCGATGAGCGAGGATGAACGCGCGTCGCTCCACCACGGGTGGCGACGCGCGCTCGAACGCGCGCATGGCTGGGTCGAGGCGTAGCCTGAAGGTGAGCGCCATGTCAGAACAACCCGAGTTCCTAGACCTCGACCTCCTCGCCGCGTCGCTGCGCGCCGACTCCAGCGACCTGAACGCCTTCGTCGAGAGCCTCGCGGTCAAGCTCGAGGACGCGATCCCCAAGCAGGTGCGCGTCGATCGCCGCCGGGCCGGAATGTTCGGGCCCAAGCTCGTGCGTCAGATCGCCATCGATCTCGGCGACCAGCGGCTCGAGCTCCGCTACGGCCGGAGTCTCGAGACCCGGCGCGCGAAGCTCTCGGGGGGGATCGTGCTCAAGAGCGAGTCGCTCGAAACCGACGACTGGCTGGCGGCCCTCGGCGGGGCGCTGGCCGACGAGGCCGGGCGCAGCGAGACAACGCGTCAGGCGCTTCAGCGCCTGCTGATCTAGGAGATTGCCGAATGGGTTTCTTCAACCGTCCAGACGATGACAAGCAGGACCAGGATCAGGAGCCCGAGGCCCCGGCGGCGACGATCGAGAGCCCGGGAGCCGAGGACGCGCCCCACGCCGGGGACTACGAAGCCGGGTCGCTGGCCGGGATCCCCGAGTCCGGGCGCCACCGCATCGCCCGGATGAAGCAGGACGTGGCCCGTGGCTTCTTCACCAGCGACCTGTCGGTGAACGAGTTCCTGCTCGTCAAGCAGTCGGGCTTCGAGCCGCTCGGGCTCGTGCTCGGATCCTCGATCTACCACATCGGTTTCCAGCAGGCGATGTGGAACCAGAGCCAGGAGATGGGCGTCCTCACCCAGGCCATGTACCACGCGCGTGAACTGGCGATGACGCGGATGGAGGAAGAGGCCGACCAGCTGGGCGCCGACGGGATCGTCGGTGTGCGGCTCGAGATCGGTCGCTACCAGTGGGGGGCCGATCTCGCCGAGTTCATCGCCGTGGGCACGGCGGTCAAGCACGGGGCCGGCGAGCTCCACCGCGCCCCGAACGGCCGCCCCTTCACCTCGGACCTCAACGGGCAGGATTTCTCCACCCTCCTGAGGTCGGGCTACCGGCCCGCCGGCCTGGTCATGGGCAACTGCGTCTACCACGTGGCCCATCAGGGGCTGCGCGCGTCGTGGAAGCAGATCGGGCGCAACCAGGAGATGCCCAACTTCACCCAGGCGCTCTACGAGGCTCGCGAACTGGCGATGGAGCGGATGCAGGACGAGGCCGACGAGCTCCAGTCCGCGGGTATCGTCGGCGCCCGGATCGCCCAGGGGAGCCACGGCTGGGGCTCGCACGTGATCGAGTTCCTCGCCATCGGAACCGCGGTCGTACCGGTCAACGTCGATCACGAAATCGAGCAGCCCTCGCTCGTCCTGCCCTTGAGCGGCTGATGCCCGACGTCGAGCTCAAGCCCCAGGTCTACAAGGACCCGCGGCCCAAGGAGTACTTCGACCGCTTCCACGAGCGCTCGCGCACCCGCGACCCGAACTTCATGTACGAGGTCGTCCATGTCCTGACCACGCTCCATGCGCTCATCTCCTACCGGGCTCGGTCGATCGGAACCGAGAACGTCCCCATGGGCCCGGTCATCCTCGCGCCCAATCACGCCTCGTTCATGGACCACTTCTTCACGGCCGCCTTCATCCGCCGCCGCGTGCGCTTCATGGCCAAGTCACAGATGTTCAAGCCGCCCTTCGGACCCCTGGTCTACAGCCCTGGAGGGGTGTTCCCGGTCCGCCGGGGTCATCACGACGAGGAGGCCTTCCTCACCTCCTTCGAGGTCCTCGGCCGCGACGGCGCCGTCGTCATCTACTGCGAAGGCGGACGCTCCCGCGGCCAGGGCCTGGCCAAGACGGCGAAGCCCGGCATCGGCCGGCTCGCGCTCCAGACCGGGGTTCCCGTCGTTCCCGTGGCCATCCTCGGGTCCGACCAGGTGCGCAACTGGAAGCGCCTGCAGTTCCCGAGGGTCACGGTGGAATACGGCACGCCGTTCAAGTTCGAGCGCGTCGAGGACCCGACGCGTGAGCAGCAGCAGGAGACGGCAGACTTCATCTTCGCCAAGATCAAGGAACTCCACGGCGAGCTCTCACGCCTGGGGCATCGTGATGCCCTGCGCCGGGCGCACCGCGCCGCTCCTCGGTAAGCAGGAGTTTCGGTCCCCGGCGACGCGTGGTAGCATCGCGACGTTAACAAGTCGGGGCACGCCCAGCTGAAGCATGGACGCCCAGCTGAAGCATGGGCGAAGCCGGTAACTGGGGAACACCGGCGGACCATTGACGCAACCGTCTGGGTCCGGAACAAGTGAGAGGAGTACGAAGTGAAGCGATTCAAATTGCTGCTCGCCACGAGCGGTCTGCTCGCGGCCAGTTCGGCGGCGGTACTCGTCGCGGGCGGCGCTGGCGCGTCGGCCGCGAGCACTCTGCCGACGCTGACATTGACGCTGACCGGCAAGTCGGTGACGGTCGGAGGGCAGATGGTCTCCGGCGCCGTCAACGTGCAGACAACCGAGACGGGCAAGGACGGAGCACCGACGCTGGTGCACCTGAACCCCGGGGTCGACCCGTCGGTGTTCCCGCACGTGGTCCAGCTCGTCAATCAGCACCACGGGGACCTCAATTACATCAGTCCCTATGCCCAGCTCGTCTACGACGCGGATGCGCCGCACGGGACCACCACCGCGCAAACGGTGCTGCCCGCGGGTAACTACATCGCGCTCGATTCGAACACCAACGGGACTCCGCCCCACACTACCTTCACCGTGACGCCGTCGGCGGCGCCTGCGGCCCTGCCGGCGCCCGGAGCCACGGAAAACGCGATCGAGTTCGGGTTCACCGGGCCGAAGACGATCCACACGGGCGAGGTCGTCAGGTTCGTCGAGGCGGGCTTCCTTGTGCACATGGACGTGTGGCTCAAGGCCAAGAACATGGCCGCAGCCAAGAAGCTGATGACGCTGCTCGTCACCGGTGCGCCGCAGAAGAAGGCGGCCGGCCTGATCACCGGTCAGGGCACCTTCGCGGGCCCGATGTCGACCGGCGGGATCGTCCAGACCACGATCACCGCCAAGCCCGGCATCTACGTGCAGGCGTGCTTTATGGCGACCCAGGACGGCCGCCCGCACATCCTGCTGGGGATGGAGCGCATCCTCAAGATCACCAAGTAGGGGCCAGGCGCTTCAGCGCCGCCGCTGCGCTGTGGCCGCGACCGCGTCTTCACGCGGTCGCGGTCGCGGCGGCCTTCTCGAGCCCGAGCTCGTCGATCGCCGCCTCGCGCAGCTTGTACTTCTGCACCTTGCCGGTCACGGTCATGGGGAAGGAGTCGACGAGCTTGACGTAGCGGGGGACCTTGTAGTGGGCAATCCGGTCGCGGCAGAAATCGCGGACGCCGTCCTCGGTCAGCGAGGCGCCCTCGCGCACCACCACCCACGCCATCAGCTCCTCGCCGTAGCGCTCGTCGGGAACGCCGATCACCTGCACGTCGGCGATCTCCGGGTGGGTGTAGAGGAATTCCTCGATCTCCCGGGGGTACACATTCTCGCCGCCGCGGATGACCATGTCCTTGCTGCGCCCGACGATCCGCACGTAGCCGTCATCGTCGATCGTCGCGAGGTCACCTGTGTGCATCCACCGGCTGGCGTCGATGGCCTCGGCGGTGCGCTCGGCGTCACTCCAGTATCCGCGCATGACCGAGTATCCGCGGGCGAGGAATTCACCCGGCTCCCCGCGCGGCTGCGTGTGCCCCGTCACCGGGTCGATGATCTTGACCTCCATGTGCGGCATCACCTGGCCCACCGTCTCGCAGCGGTGCTCGAGCGTGTCGTCGGTCCGGACCTGGGTTGTCACGGGTGAGGTTTCCGTCATCCCGAAGGCGATCGACATCTCGGTGATCCCCATGTCGTTCATCACCCGCTTCATGACCTCGATCGGACAGGGTGAGCCGGCCATGATCCCGGTGCGCAATGAGCGTAGGTCGAAATCGCGAAAACGGGGATGCTCGAGCTCGGCGATGAACATGGTGGGCACTCCGTAGAGGCTCGTGCAGCGCTCCTGCGCACAGGCTCGGAGTGTCTCCTCGGGGTTGAACACCTCGGCCGGGTACACCATGCACGCGCCGTGGTTGGTCGCCCCCAGGTTTCCCATCACCATCCCGAAGCTGTGATAGAGCGGCACCGGGATGCACACCCGGTCGGCCTCGGTATAGCCGAGGAGGCCGGCGACGAAGTACCCGTTGTTGAGAATGTTGTGGTGAGAGAGGGTGGCGCCCTTGGGGAATCCCGTCGTCCCGCTCGTGTACTGGATGTTGATCGGGTCGTCGAAGTCGAGCTCGTCCATCCTCGCGCGCAGGGCATCCTCGCTCGCGCCCCCGTCCGCGAGCTCTGCCCAGTCCGCGGTGTCGAAGAAGATGGCGTGCTCGAGCGAGGCAACTGCGTCGCGGATCGCGTGCACCATGGCCACGTAATCCGACCCGCGGCATCCCTGAGCGGCGATCAGCCACCGGCAGCCGGAATGCCCGAGGGCGTACTCGAGTTCGTTCACGCGGTAGGACGGATTGATGTTGACGAGGATGACGCCGAGCTTCGCGGTGGCGAACTGGGTCAGCGTCCATTCCGCTCGGTTCGGGCTCCACACGCCGACCCGGTCGCCGCGCTCGAGGCCGGCGGCGAGCATCCCGGCGGCCAGGCGGTCGACGGCGTCGTTGAACTCGGCATAGGTGTAGCGGAGGTTCTGGTGGACGGAGACAAGCGCGTCGCAGTCGGGGACCCGAGCGACGGTGCGCTCGAGGTTTGCGCCGATCGTCTCCCCCAGGAGTGGCCGGTCATCGGCGCCGTGGGCGTAGGACAGGGTCATCGAACTGCCTCCTTCCTCGAACTGGGCCGATGCTACTGCCGGTACCGTTCTCCCGTCCATGGAACTGCTGCTGGCGAACCTCCTGCGCGACCGCACCATCGCGCTCGCGGGCGGCGTGCGCCCGGCGGTGGGCGCCGGGCTGGGCCGGCTCGGCGCGCGTCTGGTGACGCTCACGCCCGGTGAGCCGGACGCCGCGGCATCGGCGGCGCGCCAGGCGCCGGTTCATGCCCTCATCTACGACGCCGGGACGAGCTTCGCCGAGGGCGGCGCCGACGCTCTGCGCGCGGCCGTCGACGATGGGTGGAGCGCGATCCACGCGCTCGCCACCGGCGCCTTCATCCCCTCGGGCCAGGGCGCCGCCATTGTCCTTCTCGCTCCCCATGCCGATGCGGGCGCCCATGCCAGCGCGGCCCGCGCGGCGCTCGAGAACACGGCTCGGACGCTGTCGATCGAATGGGCACGCTTCGGGATCACGACGACGGCGATCACTCCCGGGGCGGACACCGGCGACGAGGAGATCGCGAGCCTGGTCGCCTTTCTCGTCTCCCGGGCCGGCGCGTACTTCTCAGGATGCCGGTTCGAGCTCGGCCTCGTCGGCGACGGGCTCCTGCTCCTCGATCCCGATCTCGGTCTCGGCCGTCGGTGACTCTGCGCCGCCGTTGGCTGCCGCCAGCTTGCGCGCGTTCTTCCTTGCCTGCTTGTCCTGGCGGCGCTCGCGCAGTCGGCTTTCGCGCGTGAGCTTCGCCATCGTGGTCTTCTTCTTGCCGCTTGAGCCCATGCCTGTCCGTTCCGTAGTGAGTGGAGTCCGGCGTGCAGTGCGAGACGCGGTGGGCGTTGCGGGATGCAACACCTGCTGACGACGCGCGCCACTGCTCGGACCGAATTGATGTTCGACCCGCCTACCCAGTCTAGCGGCGACGGTGCGATCATGGAATGGTGGCTCCGACGCAGGAGCAGAAGGCGGCCGACTTTCGCGCCCTCCATGAGGGTGAGCCGTTCGTCATCCCCAACCCCTGGGACGCTGGCACGGCAAGGGTCCTCGAGGCCCTCGGGTTCAAGGCGCTGGCCACCACCAGCTCCGGCTTCGCCTTCACGCTCGGGCGCACGGACGGCAGCGTGACGCTCGCCGAGACCGTCGAGCACGTGCGCGCGCTGGCCTCGGCGACCAGCCTGCCCGTCTCCGTCGATCTAGAGAATGGCTATGGGTCCGAGCCGGAGGCTGCCGCGGCCGCCGTCACCAGCGCCGCCCAGGCGGGAGCGGTGGGCGGCTCGATCGAGGACTACGACCCCGCCGGGGGCGCGATCTACGACCTTGCCCACGCGGCCGAGCGGGTGGCGGCGAGCAGCGAGGCGGCCCGCCGTCTGGGCTTCTCCTTCATCCTCACCGCCCGAGCCGAGAACCACGTCCGCGGCAATCCCGATCTCGCGGACACCGTCTCGCGCCTGCAGGCTTACGAGCGCGCCGGCGCCGACGTCCTCTACGCCCCCGGGCTGCGCACCGGCGAGGAGATCCGCGCCGTATGCGACGCCGTCTCCAAGCCCGTCAACGTGCTCGCCAACCCCAGCCTGTCGATGCACGAGATCGTCGCCGCGGGGGCGCAGCGGGTCAGCCTCGGCGGGGCGCTGGCGTGGACGGCGATCGGAGCGATGGCGGCCGCGGTCGAGGAGATGAGCCGGCTCGGCGTGTTCTCGTCGCTGGCCTCGGGGGCGCAGGTCAAGCGCTGGCTCGACGGCTGAGCCGTCGCGATCGCGGCATGCGTCGCGTCACAGTCGGGGGCCCTATGTGGCCGGGACCTCGAGGACGCGATGAGCGCGGTGTCCGCGCCGGCTTCTACTTGTTGAGGTCGAGCACCGTCTGGGGGTCGGGGATGACGTGGTCCTCGGCGCCCTCGTCGGGGATGATCGCCGTGCCGA
>DASZMD010000134.1:0-6052 GCA_035551955.1 Solirubrobacteraceae bacterium
GAGGACGTGGTCCTCGGCGTAGGGGACGGGGCGGAAGGGCACCGATTCCCACGCGCTTCGCGCCACGCATCCGTTGGCGTCGGTGAAGAAGCCGCGCGCGCCGAGCAGCGCCCGGGCGGGGATGTCGCGCTCGGACGGCGACAGGCGGTCGACGCGCGGGGCGCCGCCGGGGGAGAAGGAGCGAAACCAGTCCGCGAGCTCGCGCGCCACCATCGGGCTCGCGTCCGCCCGCGGGCGGTAGGGCCCGAACACCAGGCCCACGTCGCCGGCCACCTCGAACCCCGCGAGCAGCCGCGCCAGCCATCGCTCGTCCGCGGGCACCGCATCCTGGGTGAGGAAGGCCACGTGGGCACCCGCCGAGCGCTCCATCAGGAGCTGGCGCGTCCCGCCGTGGGAGAAGTGCTCGGGCGCGATCTCGATCACCTCGGCACCGTAGCGGCGCGCGAGCGCGACCGAGCCGTCGCGCGACCCCGAGTCGCACACGAGCAGCTCGAGCTCGCCGTCGCCCTCGAGCCGCTGGGCGCGTACCGCGCCGAGCGTCCGCGCGAGCACGGCGCCGCCGTCGCGCACCGGGATGGCGACCGTGACGGTGGCGGTCAAATCTGAAGGGAGGCGGGGACGCGGTAGAGCAACACGCCGCCGACCGGGATCCCCGAGAGCCCGAGGCGCGCCAGCACGCGGGGCCACACCCCGGCCTGGTCAGCCTCGGCGACGATCGCTCCCACGTGGTGCTCGGCGAGGAAGGAGCGCAGGGCGAGGACGGTCGGCTTCAGCGCCGGCTGGCCGGTGAGGGCCTGCTGGACGAACGGGTTCAGTCCGTAGTTGGGCGGTACGTAGAACCCGCCGCTGGCGTAGCGGAAGTACATCCCGGTGCGGGCCTGCCAGAGCAGGCCCGGGCCTGCCACGCCGTAGGGGATCGGGAGCACGACCTCGTCTGGGTGCAGGTACTGGCGGTACAGGTTGGTCTTGAAGAAGGCGGGGTCGGGAAGCGTCTGATCGAAGTAGCCCGCGTTGGCGTTAGGGAAGAGGAAGATCACCGCGAGGAGGGCCAGGGGCCAGCGGCGCAGGCGCGAGGACCCGGGCTCGGCCAGCCACAGCGCGACGATGACCGCGCACACGAGGAAGACGTAGACCCCGATCCGCACCGGGATCACCTCCTCGAACCCCCGAACGTGCGAGAAGAGCTTGAAGGGCAGGGGGATGGTGCCGTGTCCGTCGATGTTGAGCACGTAGCCGAGTGACCACACGACGGCCACGGCGAGGACGGTGAGGAGGATGCGCCCCGCTCGGGTCCGCCACCGCGTCACCGCCCACGCCGCGACGATGAGGATGACCGGCAGGCCGAGGTAGGTCCCGTTCTCGGCGAAGTTCCCGGCGAAAGCGCTCGACACGGGGCCGAAGCGGTGGCCGCCGACGATGTCGAAGGAGGCGGGGATGGCGAAGGAGAGCGCGTCGGCGGGGAACTGGGCGGGCAGGGCGCCCACGACGTTGGGGCCCGTCAAGGCGTAGTACAGGAACGGCGAGCAGATGATGCCCAGCACGACGTAGGCGCCGATCAGGGGGACGAGGGCGCCGACGATCCGCCGGCGTTTCTCGGGCGTCGAGACGACCCAGCCCGCGGCCAGGGCGACGACGCCCAGGCAGGTCATGGTGAAGAGCATCTCCGTCCCCGTGGCGAGCTGGGCGATGAGGACGATGGTGGCGAGGATGAGGTACCGCCTGGCGCTGATCACCCCGTCGATGCGCTTCAGGGTCAGGAGCACGAGCGCGGGCGCCCCGAAGGTGAAGACGAGGTTCATGTGCCCGGCCAGGTGCCCGATGCCGTAGGTGGAGAAGCCGTACACGTACCCGGCGAGGATCGATGCCGCGGGGGTGCGAGTCAGGTACAGGCACAGGCGGTAGGCGAACCAGGCGCCGGTCACCGGGGCGATGAGCATGAGGACGTTGTAGGAGACGATCGGCCCCGCGAGCGCGGTCAAGGGCGCGGCCACCAGCGCCGGCCCAGGGACACTGGCCAGGCCGGCGAGGTTGATCGAGTCGGGCACCCAGAAGACGTGGGTCACGAATGGGTTGAGCCCGTGGACGATGGCGTGAGGCCACCACACCAGGGCCCACATGTAGGCCGTCGGATCGGTGCCCGCGCACGCGCAGCTGCTCCCGAGATGGGCCAGCGCGTGGCGCTGGATGATGAGCGCGGCGGCCGCGTAGAGGACGAGCGCCACCACCGCGTGGTTGCGGCGCAGGACGCTGAGGAGCGCGCCGAGCGGGCCTTCGCCGAGCCGGGCGCTGCTACCACTGCGTGGCGGCGCTACGGCCTCTGTGCTCACGATTCCGCCATCCCCGAGCGCCGGATCGTACTAGCGGTCGGGCGCTACCCGGCGCGCGAGGCGGCCGGTGCGGCCGGTGCGGCGGGCGCCGATTCCCCCTACCCTCACCCAGGACGATGGTTCTCTCGGGCACGGTGCAAGTCTCCGACAGGGCGGAGGCGGCAGGGCGTCTCGGCGCTGTCCGGCGCGGCTTGGGCGCGATGCCGTTACCGCTCGCCGGGCTGCTCGGCTTGGTGGCCATCTTCGGGGTGACATGGGCGCTCGTCGTCCCGCCGGGGCAATCACCGGACTCGACCTCGCACTTCGCCTACGCGCAGTCGCTGGGCGAGAACTTCGCCCTCCCCGGCAACCCGCGGCTGCAATCGATCTCGACCGATGAGAAGCAGGCGATCATCGCCGACAACGTCAACGTCGTCACCAGCAGCCCCTACACCGTGAAGCCGAGCTGGAGCGCGGCCGACTACCGCAGCTACCTGGCGGAGGTCGCGCACACGCATCCCTCGCGCGCGGACGGCGGGGGGCCCAGCACGGCCGCACCCAACCCTCCCCTCTACTACCTGTTCGCCGACCTCGCGTATTGGGCGGACAGCGGGGGCAACGCCTTCAGCCGCATGTACGCGATCCAGATCTGGGGCGTCGCACTCCTCCTCCTCAGCGTCACGGGGGGCTGGCTGCTCGCCGGTGAGGTGCTCGGTCGCCGGCGCCTTCCGCAGCTCGCGGGCGCCGCCGTGGTGGGCCTCGAGCCGATGGCCACCTTCCTGTCCACGAGCATCACCCCCGACGCCATGCTCATGACCCTGTGGACGCTCGGCCTGTGGCTCGGGGCCCGGGTCATCAACCGCTCGCCCAGGCCCCTCGACGCGGCCGCGCTATGCGCGATCGCGGCGGCGGCCATCCTCACCAAGGCGACCTCGTACGCGCTCCTCCCCGCCGTTCTCTTCGCGCTCGTCGTGGGGTGGTGGCGCCGCCCCAAGGAGGAGCGGACGGCGGCGCTGCGGCGGCTCGCACCCGCGCTGGTCGTCCTGGCCGTGCCCGTGCTCGCATGGGTCGAGTACTCGCGCACGAACGGGCGATCGCCCGTCAACGTGGTGGCCCCGTCGGTCACCGGCGCCCCCGTCAGCGTCAACGTGCGCCAGTTCCTCAGCTACGTGTGGCAGTTCTATCTGCCGCGCCTCCCCTTCCAGAGACCGCCGATCGCCGAGGGGGGCGCCTACTACACGATCTGGCTGCGGGAGGGATGGGCGACCTTCGGCTGGCTCGACGTGCAGATCGTGAGCTGGGTGTACAGCCTGATCGGCTGGATCTGCGCGGTGTTCCTGGTCGCGGGCGCCGCCCTCCTGACTCGTATCCGGGGGGTACGCAAGCTGAGCCTGCTCGCCTTCCTCGCCCTCGCCCTCGTCGGCCTCGTCGGTCTCCTCCACGTCACCGACTACCTGACGATCATCTCCTCGGGCTACGCCCTCTTCCAGGGGCGCTACCTGCTCCCGGTGATCGGGCTCTTCGGCCTCATCGTCGCCTTCGTGGTCAGCCGCCTGCCCCCGCGCCTGCGCGCCCCCGCGTGCGGAGCCATCCTCGCCGGCCTCCTCGTCCTCCAGGTCCTCTCGCTCGGGACGGTCGCCGAGACGTACTACACATGAGCCGCGTCTCCGTACGCTGGGGGGTGGTCACCTTCGCGCTCATCGCCGTGATCGGGCTCGGCGGCCTCCTCTACGCGGCCACGCACGACGAACGCTCCACCGCCTTCTCGCTCGACGTCACCCCGACTCGAGAGGTCGCGATCCTGGGTCCTCAGGAGTCGGCGTGCGAGGGTCCGATCCTGACCCAGGTGGCCTTCGGCTACATCCAGATCTTTCTCATCCCCGGCGCCGTCCCCGGCGCCGCCTTCCAGCTCACGGTGCGCGACTCCGAGAGCGGGAAGCTCCTCGCCACCGGTCGTCTCCCCTCGGGATACACCACGCAGATCGCCCCCGGCGTCCCCCTCGACACGACGGTGAGCGCCGGGCGCCGCGTCGAGGTCTGCCTCCACAACCTGGGCCCGACGCGGGCCGCCCCCCTGGGCGGACCTGGGAATCTGGTGGACAGCGTGGTGGGCAAGCTCAACCCCTATGACGTGTCGCTCATCTTCCTGCGCCGCCGGCCGCGATCGTTGCTTTCGCTCCTGCCCACGGTGTTCGACCGCGCCGCTCTGTTCCATCCGCGGTGGGTGGGGGCGTGGACGTTCTGGCTGCTGGCGGGCGCGGTGCTGGCGGCATTCGGGCTCGGCGGCGTGGCCATCGCCCGCGCCGCGCGCGAGGACGCCGCGACAGAAGCCTCCACTCGTGGCAACATGCTCGACACAAATGGGAGCCGAGGTCCATAACCACCGCAACTCCGTGCGGAAGCCGACGTTGTGGTTCGTGTGAGCGCGACCGTCAAGGAGGCCGCGGGTGCGGTTCGGCACCCCGAGGACGGGACCCCGCTTCGCCTCTCCTTCGTCATTCCCTGCCTCAATGAGGCGGGCACGATCGAGGAGTGCGTGCGCCGCGCCCAGCGGGCGCTCGACGACAACGACATCGACGGCGAGGTGATCGTCGCCGACAACGGGTCCGACGACGGCAGCGGCGAGCTCGCGGCGGGGGCGGGGGCGCAGGTCGTCTCAGAGCCCCGGCGCGGCTACGGCAGCGCCTACATGGCCGGGCTGGCGGCGGCCCGCGGGAGCTACATCCTCATGGTCGACGCCGACCTGACCTACGACTTCGCCGAGGCCCCGCGCTTCCTCGCCGAGCTCGAGAGCGGGGCGGACATGGTGATCGGCAACCGGATGAACAACATCCATCCCGGAGCGATGCCGTGGCATCACCGCTACATCGGCAACCCGCTCCTCTCCAGCCTCCTCAACCTCCTCTTCCGCGCCGGCGTCCGCGATGCCCACTGCGGGATGCGGGCGGTGCGCCGCGACGTGCTGGAGCAGCTCGACCTGCGCACCACGGGCATGGAGTTCGCCTCCGAGATGGTGATCCGCGCCGCCAAGGAGAAGCTCGACATCCGCCAGTTCGAGATCGAGTACCACCCCCGCGGCGGCGAGTCCAAGCTTTCGAGCTTCCGGGACGGGTGGCGGCACCTGCGCTTCCTCCTCGTTCACTCGCCCAACTACCTGTTCATCCTCCCCGGCGCCGTCATGGCCCTGCTCGGCGCGCTCGTGGAGCTGGTGGTGATCGCCCACTTGGGCGTCTTTGGCCGGCTGTGGGACATCCATGCCCTGATCGGCGGGGCGCTGCTGGCGGTGGTGGGCAGTCAGGTGCTGGCCCTGGGGATCTGCGCCCACGCCTATGGCACGTACTTCATGGGCGAGCAGGACCGCTGGTTTGACCGCATGCGCGCCCGCTACCGGCTCGAGCACGGACTGATGATCGGAGGCGTGGTCGTGCTCGCGGGGGTCATCATCGGCGCGTGGATCGTCATCGACTGGATCAACCGCGGCTTCGGCGCGCTCTCCTACGACAACCTCGCGGTGCTCGCCGCCACCCTGATCATCATCGGCGTTCAGATCTTCTTCTCCTCGTTCCTGGTCTCGATCCTGGGGCTGCGCCGCCGGGACACCGGCCGGGGCGATCCCGTCGGGTCCAGCTAGCGCGCCCCGGCGTTCAGCAGCCCGCCATGCGCATCTGCCTGGTCTACGACTGCCTGTTTCCGCACACCGTCGGCGGGGCCGAGCGCTGGTATCGCAGCCTCGCCGAGCGCCTGGC
>DASZMD010000135.1:0-4972 GCA_035551955.1 Solirubrobacteraceae bacterium
CGGGCGAGCCGGCGCCGATCTTGCTGGCGCATCGGCATTGGCGTGTCGGCCGCCGCGGAAGCGCGGCACAGCGCGAAGACGAGCATGAGCATTGCCGTCCAGGCCACAGCTATAGCCAGAAGGAGCATAAAGCGCGTTTCCCCACTTGTCTGAGCGCTGAAACCGCGCTCGGGCGTGGTGTCAGCCGGGTAACACAGCGGCGGGCTCGTCAGGCTCGGGCTGATCGGCGGCGCGGAGGCTGAGCTCGGTGAGGATCAGGTCGTCGTCGACGAAGACGGTGGGCGTGGCGTCGTCGGACCGGCCGGCGATACGGCATAGGACGACCGCGATCACCATCAGCAGGATCCATGCGCACGCGATGAAGCCAAAGACCATCTGCATTATTCCTTCGACAGGGGGAAATCCGGCTTCACCACGGACGTCCGAACTCGACGGATGGGCAGGTTCGGGTCCGCGCCCGCGCCGCGATCGTCCCTGAGCAGGCGCCGCCAGCCGCGGGGGCAATGACTTAATGGAGGTTTGCGGCCGGTTTCAACAGCGAGGCGGGCGTTGCCCCGGCTCCCAGCAGCCCCGGTCCCACGTGGGCCCCGATCACGGGGCCGATCTCTGAGACGAAGGCGGGGGCCTGGCCGAAGATCTCCCGGCCGCGCTCGGCGAGCGCCTCGGCCTCTCGCGGTGCCTGGATGTGCTGGATCGCCCACCCGTCGGCGCCCGCCGCCTGGCGGCTGCGCAGGAGCTCGACCATGCGCTCGAAGGCCCGCCGCGAGGTACGGACGCGCTCGAAGGGCGTGATCTCGGACTCAAGCGCCAGGATCGGCTTGATCTTCAGCGCCGTGCCCAGCCACGCCTGGGCGCTGCCGATCCGGCCTCCGCGGCGCAGGTACTCGAGGGTGTCGACGGCGAACCACATCTTGAGCTCCGAGCGCGCCTCCTCCGCCCGCGCCACCACGCCCGCGGCGTCGGCGTCGCTCCTGGCCGCCGCGGCGGCGGCGAGGAGGACCAGTCCCTGGCCGCCGCAGCCGGTGGCCGAGTCGATGATGTGGACACGCTCGGCGCGGTCGCCGAGCTGCTCGCGCGCCTGCTCGGCCGAGCGTACGGTGCCGGAGAGGGCCCCGGAGAGGTGGATCGAGACGATCTCGGATCCGGCGTCGAGCAGGGGCTCGTAGACGGCGAGAAAGTCGCCGATCGAGGGCTGCGAGGTGGTGGGCAGCTCGGCGGCCGCGCCCAGCTGCGCGTAATAGGCGTCGTAGTCGCCGAGGTCGCTCTCGCGCTCGGTCCGCCCCTGGCGGTGGACGTAGAGGCTGACCTCATGGATGCCGTTGCTCTCCACGAGCTCACGGGGGAGGTAGTGGCAGGTGTCGGAGACGACGACGACGCGGTCCATCGGGGCGCCGGACCCTACCGGCTTTCCTTTCTACACTGGGGCGGCCGTGCCACGCGTCCTCCTGACCGGGGCTACGGGCCTGATCGGCTCGCACATCGCTCGTCTGCTCGCCGCGCGCGGGGACGACGTTCGCGTCACGGTGCGCGAGGGCTCCAACCTCGATGCCCTGGCCGGGCTCGAGGTCGAGCAGGTGCGGGCCGACATCCTCGATCGCCGTGCCGTCCGCCGCGCGTTGCGGGGCATCGAGCGCGTGTTTCACGCCGCCGGGACCTCCAACCTCGGGCTCAGCCGGGCGCGGACCTTCACGATCAACGTCGAGGGCACGAGGATCGTCCTCGAGGAGGCGCTCCGCGCGGGCGTCGAGCGGATCGTCTACACCTCATCGGTTGCCGCCGTCGGTCCCGCGCCCAAGGGCTCGACGGCCGACGAGACGCAGGTGTGGGACGCCGGGCGCTACGCGATTCCCTATCTCGACGCCAAGCACGAGGCCGAGGTGGAGGTCCTGCGCCTGGTGGCCCGGGGCCTGCCCGCGGTGATAGTCAACCCGGCGCTCGTCCTCGGCCCCGGAGACCCCGGACGCTCCTCGACCGCGCTCGTGCGCCGCTTCCTGCGCCGGCAGATCCCCGTGTACGTGGACGGCACTCTCAACATCGTCGCCGTCGAGGACGTCGCCCGCGGCCATCTCCTGGCCGACGAGATCGGCCGCGTGGGCGAGCGCTACATCCTCGGAAACCGCAACTTCACCCTCCACCGCCTGTTCGCCGACCTCGGCCGCCTGTCCGGCGTCGAGCCCCCGGCGGTCAGGCTTCCCGCCCCCGCCGCCCTGGCGCTGGCGAGCGCGGCCACGTGGATCCCCGGCTCCTCGGAGTCGGCGAGTTCCGAGCTGCGCGCGGCGTCGCTGCGGTGGGCGTTCCGAAACACCAAGGCCAAGCGCGAGCTCGGCTGGTCGACCTCGCCCCACGAGGAATGCCTGGAGGCGACGATCGCCTGGTACCGCGAGCGCGACGGCGCGCGCCTGGCTCCGCCCGGGGCGCGCCAGCCGCTCGCCCTGAGGGTGGCGGGCGCCGCTCTCCGCCAGGCCGGAGCGCTGGCGGAGCGCGTCAGCTAGAGCTCGTCCACGAGGTCGGCGACGGAGTCGACGATCCGCGAGGGTAGGTACGGGTAGCGGTCCGCCTGCGCGCGCGAGGTCACACCGGTGAGGACGAGGATCGTCGTCAGGCCGGCCTCGAGCCCGGCCACCACGTCGGTGTCCATCCGGTCGCCGACCATCGCCGTGCTCTCGGAATGGGCGTCGATGGCGTTGAGGGCCGAGCGCATCATCAGCGGGTTGGGCTTGCCCACGAAGTAGGGATCGACTCCCGTCGCCCGGCTGATCAGCGCCGCCACCGACCCGGTGGCGGGGAGCGGGCCGTCGGGGGTGGGCCCGGTCGCGTCGGGGTTGGTGGCGATGAAGCGCGCGCCCGCGGCGATGAGGCGGATGGCGAGGGTGATGCGCTCGAAGCTGTAGGTCCGGGTCTCGCCGAGGACGACGTAGTCGGGATTGCGCTCGGTGAGGGTGTAACCGGCGTCGTGCAGGGCGGTGGTCAGCCCCGCCTCTCCGATCACGAAGGCCGACCCCTGCGGGCGCTGGCTCTCGAGGAAGCGCGCCGTGGCCAGCGCCGAGGTCCAGATCGAGTTCTCGGGGACGTCGAGCCCGGAGGCGCGCAGCCGGGCGGCGAGGTCGCGGCGGGTGTAGATCGAATTGTTGGTGAGGATCAGGAAGGGGAGGTCGCGCTCGCGCAGGCGGGCGATGAAGGCGTCGGCGCCGGGGACGAGGTGCTCCTCGCGCACGAGCACCCCGTCCATGTCCATCAGCCACGAGGAGATCTCACGCATCAGTTCCGGCGCGGATCGACGATCCATTTGCGCGCGCGTCCGCCCGAGGGCGCGGCCAGGGCCGCAGGCAGCTCCTCCAGGCCGATGGTGTCGCCCGCGAACAGGCGCCAGTCGACCGTCCCCGAGCCCAGCAGGTCGAGCGCCCGGTCGACCTCCTCGGGTGAGTGGTGGAAGGACCCGCGCAGGTCGAGTTCGTCATAGTGGACACGGTCGGCGGCGAGCTCGACCTCGTTGCCCGGCGGGCAGCCGCCCACGAGCACGACCACCGCCCCCGGCGCCGCGGCCGCGACCGCCGTTCTCCACGCCCCGGGGCGGCCGACGGCCTCGAACACGAGCGCGTGTCCCGCCAGCCGCTCGGCGGCTCGGACGCCGAGCGTGACCGCCTGCTCGCGGCGCTCGGGGTGGGGATCGGCGACGGTCACCGCGCGCCCCTGAGCACTGAGGATGGCCGCGAGCATGAGGCCCATCGATCCGCCGCCGATCACGCCCACGTCGTCGGCGTCGCTGCCCCGATCGACGGCGTGGATGGCGGCCGCGAGCGGCTCGGCCATCGCCGCGCCGGCGGCCGGCAATCCGTCGGGGATGCGGTGGATGGCCGCCGCGGGGGCGGCGATGAGCTCGGCGAAGCCGCCGAGCACCCACGTCGGCGCGCGGCAGATCTGCGGGCGCCCGGCGCGGCACGGCGGGCACGTGGCGCAGGCGACCGAATCGGCCACGAGCACGCGCTCGCCCGTGTCGATCCGCTCGCCCGCGGTCTCGTGCCCGAAGGCGCACGGATAGGGAGGGAGGATGCGATGGCCGTGGCGCCACATCTTGACGTCGGTGCCGCACGTGGTGGCGGCGTGGACGGCGACCACCACCTCCCCCTCCGGCTCGGCAATAGTCTCGACGCGCAGGTCCTCGGGACCGTGGAGGACGGCCGCCCTCACGGGACGATCACCGCCTTGAGGCTCTCTCCGCGGCGCTGGAGCGTGAGCGCCCGGCCGACCTCCTCGAGGGGCAGGCGGTGGGAGACCAGGGGCAGAGGATCGATCGTCCCGTCGGCGATCAGGGCGAGAGCGGCGCGCATGTCCCCGGGCCCGGCCGAGTAGCTCGCGGTCACCGTGAGCTCGCGGAGGAAGAGCGGCGTGCCGTCGAGCACGGGCGGGTCGCCGGGGGCGGGCGGGGCGTAGAGGCACAGGGTCCCGCCGGGGGCGAGGGCCGCCGCCGCCGCGGCGATCGCCGCCGGTTCCGGGGTGCAGGCGATGGCGACGTCGACGAGCTCGTTGCCGTGGTGCTCGGCCCCCCAGCCCTCGGCCCGGAGCAGGCGGTCCGGACGGGGCTCGCGCACCCAGATGGCCTCGACCGCCCGTGCCCGCGCGGCGGCGATCTGGAGCAGGCCCATGGCACCCGCCCCCACCACGAGGAGGCTGTCGCCCGCCCGCAGGCCGGCGCGGTCCTGGGCGCGCAGGACGCAGGCCAGCGGCTCGATGAAGGTGGCGGCGACGGGATCGAGGTCGTCGGGCAGGGGCAGCAGCTCCGGGATCAGCTCGGCGGCGATCCGCACCCGCTCGGCGAACCCTCCGGGGGCGAGCCCGGTGGCGCGGAAGCGCTCGCACAGGGTCTCGTGTCCGCGCCGGCAGCGGCGGCACTCCCCGCACGGGGCGTGGTGGTGGATGGCGACGCGGTCCCCCACCGCCACCGACGCCACGCCCGCCCCCACCGCGGTGACGA
>DASZMD010000136.1:0-9545 GCA_035551955.1 Solirubrobacteraceae bacterium
CCCGGCGTTGCTGGTATCACCAGCAGGAGGGGGTAAGAGGTAATGGCGCAAGCACGTCGTAAGGCAGCAGGCAGTGGTGTGGTGGCAGTACCGTCATCGGCGCTCGGAGGTCCGGGTGTCATCCCGCCGAGCGCGAAGCCGCGCGTCCCGCTTGGCGACCAGGCAGGAGGGGCGACGCCTTCGTTCAGCGATCATGGCGGGGTCATCATCCCCCACGTTCACCTGTATCTGGTCTTCTGGGGCAGCGCGTGGAGCTCGACGGGCGCGATCCCTAGCATGGGGCAGGTCACCGATGCGGTGATCAACATCCTCACCGGCCCGTACATGAACTCGCTCAGCCAGTATCGGGGGATCGGCAGCGGCTACCTCGAGGGAGCGGTGCTGGTGAGCAACGCCGTCGGCAGCTCGCCCGCTTCGCCGCCGGCGAGCTTCAGCAACACCGACATCTCCACCCTGCTCACCAACCTGATCTCGGCCGGGCGGCTGCCCGACCCCTCGACCGACAGCGAGCTGCTGTACATGGTGATGCTGGCGCCCGGGGCCTCGCAGCCGGGACTGCTCGGGGAGCACACCTATTACTCGCACAATGGCACCAATCTCCATTTCGGATGGGTCGCCAACGGCGGCTCACTGATCTCCGTCACCTGGGTGTTCTCCCACGAGCTCGTCGAGTCGGTTACCGATCCCGAGGGCTCGGCGATTACCGGCACCGGCTGCAACCAGGGGGGGTGGTGCGAGATCGGCGACGTGTGCACGGGTAACACCGCCGTCATCAACGGGGTAACGGTCCAGCGCTACTGGTCGCAGGTCGACGGACAGTGCATCGTCCCCACCGACGCCATCGTCAAGCAGGACAAAGACAACAAGGACGCCAAGGACAAGGACAAGGACAGTAAGGATCACAAGGAGCAGAAGGACTTCAAGGACCACAAGGAGCACAAGGTCGAGCGCAAGGAGATCAAGGACGGCAAGGAGAAGGAGACACTCCTCGACCACCCGCCCGTGGCTCCGAAGCTGGGACCGTCGCTCCCGGAGCTCAGCCAGATGCTGGCGGCGCTCGGCGAGCAGGTGAGCGCGCTGGCCGGCGAGGTCGCGGCGGCCGGCGGCGGTACCGGGGCGGCGAGCGCCGGGGCGGAGAACGCCGGGGCGGAGCCGTTCATCGTCAGCGACGAGCGGCCCCCGGTCGGGGACCACGCCCTCGAGCAGAGCGGCGTGTGAGCCCGGGGCGGCGAGCGGAGGCACGGTGACGCGATGCTCCTCGTTCTCGCGAGCGACTACGACCCACGGGGCCCGCTGCTCCGTGATCGCTGGGCTTCAGGGGGCGCACGGCTGATGACGCCGGGTGACCTGCAGCGGCCGGGCTGGCGCCACGAGCCGGCGCGGCCGCTCGCCGGCACGGCGGTCGCCGGCGGACAGCCGCTCGCGGTCGCGTCCATCACCGGCGTCTGCAGCCTGCTCTCGTGCGTCCTCGACACCGACGTCCCCTCGATCCGGCCCGAGGACCGGACTTACGTGGCCGCCGAGATGACCGCCTTCCTGTGCGCATGGCTGTCCTCGCTGCCCTGCCCGGTCCTCAACCGCCCGTCCCCGTCCTGCCTGTGCGGCCCACCGTGGGGTCCCGAGCGATGGCTCCACGCCGCCGTGCAGGCCGCGCTGCCGGCGCGCGCCGCGCCCCGCCGGGAAACCACGGCGGTCACCGTGGTGGGCCACCGTGCCTTCGGGGCCGCCGCCGCCGCCCAGTGCGAGCTCGCCCTGCGCCTGGCCGAGTTCTCCGGTGTCCCCCTGCTTCGCGTGCTCCTCGCCGGGCCGGCGTCCGCACCGGTGGTGGCCGGCGCCGATGTGTGGGTCGACGTGCAGGGCGACGGGGTCGCCGACGCGATCAGCGATCTGCTCCTGGAGGCGCCATGATCCTCCTCTGGGGGCTGCCCGCCGACGGGCCGCTGGCCGCGGTCGCCAAGCGCCTGCGGCAGCTCGGGGTCCCGGCCTTCCTCCTCGACCAGCGTCTCATCGCCCGCACCGCCGTGTCCGTGACGGCGGCCCCGTCGCCCTCCGGGGTGATCAGCATCGACGGCGTCGACGTCCTCGCGCTCGAGGACGTCACGGCCGCCTACATCAGGCCGCATGACTCGCGGCGCATCATCGAGCGGACGGCGCCCGGCGATCCCCACGCGGCGGCCCGGGCCGCGCAGGCCGACATGGCGATGCTCACCTGGGCCGACATCAGCCCCGCGCTCGTCCTCAACCGCCCCGAGGCGATGACGTCGAACGACTCCAAGCCCTACCAGGCAGCGTTCATCGCCCGCCACGGACTGCGCGTGCCCGACACCCTGATCACCACCGACGTCGGAGCGCTGCGGGAATTCCGCGACCGGCATGGCGAGCTCATCTACAAGTCAGTCAGCTCCACCCGCAGCATCGTCGCCCGCCTCGGTGACGAGCACTCCGGGCGCCTCGACAGCCTGCGCTGGTGCCCGACCCAGTTCCAGCAGCACGTCGCCGGCACCGACTTCCGCGTCCACGTGGTGGCCGATGACATCTTCGCCACCGAGATCAGCTCCGAGGCCGACGACTACCGCTACGCGAGCCGGACCGGACACGGAGCCGATCTGCGCCCGGCCCTGCTCCCGGTGGAGGTCGCCGATCGCTGCCGGCGCCTGGCGCTCGCGCTCGGACTCCCGCTCGCGGGAATCGACCTGCGCCGCACCCCGGAGGGCGAGTGGTACTGCTTCGAGGTCAACCCCTCGCCCGGTTTCACCTACTACCAGCAGCACACCGGTATGCCCATCGACCTGGCGGTGGCTCGCCATCTGGCCGGCGACGCCGCCCGGGCGCGCTCGCGGCTGCGCCTAGTGGCCGCCGGCGGCGGTGTAGGCGGCCTTGATCGCCGGCAGCAGCGACGGTGAGGTCTCGAGATAGCCGACGCAGCACGGGGTCGTGTCGCCCGGGGCGCTGATCCCGATCTCGATGTGCGGGGCGGAGGAGATCCCGACGTGGCCGCACCCCACTTCGGCGATCGGCTCCCCCGCCGTCACCTGAGTGCCCACCGGCACCAGCGCGGGCGCGGCATGGCCGTAGTAGATGTAGCGCCCGACGTAGGGGCCGTCGGTGACCTTGATGATCGGGGCATCGGGCCCGAAGCCCGAGATTCCCTCCTGGACGATCGTCCCGTCGGCCACCGCCACCTCGGTCACGTGAGCACCGCAGGCATTCCCGACGGTGCCGATGTCGATGCCCTGGTCGAGGGTCCATGCCGAGGGCCGGAGCACCTCGGCGATGGGCTGAAGGGGGAACACCAGCGAGCCGGCGCCGCTGCTCGTGAGCGTTCCGGGCGTGGGGGTGGTGTTCGGACCCGTGCCCTTGGCCGCCTGGCTCACGGCGGCGAGCAGCGCCGAGGCGGTGCGCGGACCAACGGTTCCGGTAACCGGCCGCAGCGCGCTGGCGCTCTGGAAGTTGGTCACCGCGCTGCGGGTCATCGGCCCGAAGAAGCCCGTCTGCGGGACGGCGAAGCCGACATCGGTCAGCCAGGCTTGCAGGGTCTTGACGTCGACGCCGCGTGAACCGACGTGCAGCGCCCGGCTGAACACCGTGCCGCCTCCCGACCGGATCACCATTCCGTGGGGCTTGGCCGGCATGACGAGACCGGCGCCGCCGCTGGCCGCGTCCGCGGCCGCGCTCGCGACGAGGAGGACGAGCAGGAACGCCACCGGCATGAGCGCGAGGCGGACACGGGCCGACTTACCGGGAATTGAGGGGGGGAAGCTGCGAAGAGCTGGCAAAGGTAGGCTCGCGCGCGACGCGATGTTGTATGACGACGCCGTGGGCCTGCGGAGTTAGCTGACGGGCTGGCGATGGAGGGCATCGCCTCACGCGGATCACCGCGCGATTAGCCCCAGGGAATCGGTTTCCCCGCTCCCCGGATGGGCATTCCGGAGATTCGGCGCAGGAAACCTAACAGACATGTCGAACGCGCGTCGCGCTGGGCGGAAAATGCTGAGAGGGCGCGAACCCGGGTAGTTGCCTCCCGTGACTTCGCTCGAGGAACCTGTCGACGTCCGGCGCCAGGCCGGGTGGCTGCCGCAGGATCAGGATGAGCTGGAGAGCTGGCTCGTCGGCCACCGCCGGCGGGTGGAGGCCCGGGGCGAGCAGGTCGTGCTCCATCCCGTGCTCGCCGAGTTTCAGGGGCTGATCGAAACCGATCCCGTGGTCCGCATGTCCGTCAACGAGATGATCGAGCAGGTACCCAGCACCAAGCCATACCGTCAGCGCCACCTCGAGAGCGTCGAGCAACTGTTGCGTCTGATCAACGAGGTGCTGACGATGGCGCCCGAGTTCGGCTCTCAGGCCTCGATGGTGGCCACGCCCCTGGGCGCCATCCTCGACTGGACGATGGGGACGCCCGCCGGCTTTGCCGCCTACCGCGACCCCCGCATCAATGCCATGCTCAGGAAGATCCTCACCACCTGGTGCGAGTTCCTGAGCAGCAGCGACTCGCTCTACGTGCTCAACGAATCGCCCTCGGGATGGAAATCCCCCGAGGCCCAGCGGGTGATCGGCATCGAGCAGTACGAGCACGACCCGGAGGACGAGCACTGGGGGTTCGCCTCCTGGAACGACTTCTTCACCCGGCGCTTCAAGCAAGGCGAGCGTCCGGTGGCCTCACCCGATGACGACAAGGTCATCGTCAGCGCCTGCGAGTCGACGCCCTACGGCATCACCACCGACGTGCAGCGCCAGGATCGCTTCTGGATCAAGAGCCAGCCCTATTCGCTCGCCGACATGCTCGTCCACGACGACTGCGTTGATCAGTTCGTGGGCGGGACGGTGTACCAGGCGTTCCTCAGCGCCGTCAACTACCACCGCTGGCACAGCCCCGTGGCCGGCACCGTCGTCCGCGCCTTCGTCACCGAGGGCACCTACTACTCCGAAGCCGACGCGGAAGGCAGCGACGCGGTCGAGCCCACCAACTCCCAGTCTTACCTGGCCCACGTCGCCGCGCGCGCGGTCATTCTCATCGAGGCCGACGACCCCGTGATCGGGCTGATCGCCTTCGTGCCCGTGGGTATGTCGGAGGTTTCCTCCTGCATGGTCGACGCCAAGGTGAAGCCCGGCTACCACCTCGCCAAGGGTGAGGAGCTCGGTTACTTCCAGTACGGCGGCTCGACGCATTGCCTGGTGTTTCGCCCCGGCGCAATCGCCGAGTTCTCGCTCGCCGCGATTCCCCAGCCCCATGACCCCCAGGCGCCGCTCGTGCTCGTAGGCTCGCAGCTGGCCACGGCCAGCTGACCCGCCTGACAGGTTCCGCCGATCGAGCCGCTCGGTACGCCGGCCCCTAAGATCACCCCGTGGACCGGGATGAGCTGCGGGCGCTTCAGGCGCCGCTCAAGGAGCGATACGCCGATCGGCCCACCGCTGCCCGCGTGACCTTGTCGGCCACGGGCACCCTCGGAGCGGGCATCTCGTGCTCGGTGCGCACGGGGCGGGCGATCGCGGAAGCCGGGCTTCACCCGGCGTCGGGCGGCGACGGGGCGCAGCTCTGCTCAGGCGACATGCTCCTCGAGGCGCTCGTGGCCTGTGCCGGGGTCACCCTGCGCGCTGTCGCGACCTCGCTCGGGGTCACGGTGTCATCGGGGCGCGTGCTCGCCGACGGAGACCTCGACTTTCGGGGAACGCTCGGGGTCGACCGGGACGCGCCGGTGGGGTTCTCGGCGATCCGGCTGGCGCTCGAGCTCGACACCGACGCCGATGACGAGCAGCTCGCGGTGCTGAAAAGACTCACCGAGCGCTACTGCGTCGTCTACCAGACCCTCGCCGCCGTCCCCGCGCTGTCGACCGTCCTCAGTGCGCGGACCAGCACACCGCCGCCGCCTGCCTGAAGGCGGGCTTGCCTACGGCGGCGGCGGCGCTTGCTCAGGCCGGGGCCGGCCCTCGGCCACGGGCTCGGCCGTCCCCCGCCCGAGGCCGAAGAACGCGCTCGCGTAGAGGGTGACGAGCGCGACCCCGGAGATGACCTCGAGGGTGGCGGCCATGTGGGCCAGGCGCGAATGCGCGAGCAGGTCCGGTGGCGGGTTGGCGAAGGCGAGGTTGACCGCCACATAGAGGAAATCGCCGAAGGTGGGGTGGGTGCCCGCGCCCTGGAAGGCCCCATGGCAGGCCTTGGTGAGATCAAGCGAACAGGGAGCGGGCGAGTAGGCCCAGATCAGCGCGTAGATGAACGCCCACGCGCAGAAGAAAACGAGCGCCGGTAGCGCCAGTCCGAGCCGGCGCAGGACGCCGAGCCAGGCCTCGAAGACGTGGAGCTCGCGGTCGAGGCTGGGGAGGGGCACGCTCACGCGGCCGCCGAACAGGTGCAGGCGGTCGGTCTCGCGCATCCGCTGCACGAGCCTCTGAAAGCCGGCGGCGGCCGAGATGCCGGCGAGGACGATGACCACGAAGAGGCCGGTGCCGGCCGCCGCCGTCCACCCGCGGCGCAGGTGGATGGGAGCGAGGCCGAGCACGAGGAGCGCCCCCATCAGGAGTACGGCGCGACCGAGCCCGCCGCGGATGACCCGCGGCTGGGGCGGGTTGGCGATCACGCCCGCCAGGCGCGCGAGCAAGCGGCCGAGCAGCGCTACGAGCACGGCGTCGCCGGGGACGTCTCGGTCACGCCGAGACACTGACACCCGCCCCGGACGCGACTTCGGGCTCAGGCTCCGGGAAGTGAGCGGGGACGATCGACATCGTTCCCGCGCGGCGCCTCGCCGCGCCCGCCGATCGCCTTGCGCTCGCCGGCCTCGCTGATCGCCATCAGGACGACCGCGGTCAGCGCCGTGACGCCGATGCCGAGGTCGAGGACCGGCGTCGGCTCGCCGAACGACACCACGATGAGCGCGCAGGCAATGACGAGCATCGCCACGTCTCGGGCCAACCGCATGGCTCGAGTCTGGCACCCTGTGCGCGTGTCCGGTGGCGGCGTTGTAGCTTTGTTCTAGTTTTCCATCAATCGGAGGTCGCATGAGGGTGTCAGTGAGGTATCTGGGGACGACGGCAGTGGCGCTCGCACTGGCCTGCGTAATGGCAAGCGCGGCGGGCGCGGTCGTCGTCCGGACGCCCGACGGCCACCGCTACGGAGTCATGCTGCGCAAGGGCGTGACGCCCGGCTCGCTCGCCGGCGTGTCGCCGGCCCGCAGCTCGGGGAAGCGCGCCGACAACGGCACCCTCACCTACACCAACGGTGTCGTCCTGCACTCGAGCGCGCCCTACCTGGTCTTCTGGGATCCGGCTGGACAAATTCCCGCGAGCTCGCGCGGTGTGATCGCGGGCTACCTCGGCGATGTGGCGGCGGCGAGCGGAACGGCGACCAACGTCTACTCGGTGCTCCGCCAGTACACCGACACGACGGGGTTTGCCGACTACCGCCAGACGTTCTCCGGCGCCCAGGCGATCCTCGACGCGCAGCCGTATCCGGTGAAGGGATGCGCAGCCACCGCGGCCGCGTATCCGACCTGCCTCACCGACGCGCAGGTCCAGGCCGAGCTGGCCCGGGTCATCGCCGCCCGGCACCTGCCGACGGGCACGGGCGCGAACGCCCCGGTTTACGATGTCGTTACCCCGCAGAGCGTGAACATCTGCTTCCGCCAGAGCGGGAGCAGCTGCAGCTCGAACGCCTTCTGCGCCTACCATTCCTTCTTCGCCGGCCCGGACGGCAGCGACGTCCTCTACGCCCTGACGCCCTTCTTCGTCTTCCAGTACGGGCCCAAGGGCTGCCAGACCGACGGCACCGCGAACTACCAGACCCCCCACGGAAGCGGGGATCACGGATACCAGATCGCCGACAACCTCAGCCATGAGCTGAGCGAGACGATCACCGACCCGACCTTCGGGGGCTGGTTCGACCCCGCGAGTGGCTCCGAGGTGGGCGACGAGTGCGCCACCTATGGCGCCACCGCCAACCCCGCGGCCGGCCTCAGCCCCCTCGCCTACCAGCCGACCCTGGGAGGGGCCGAGAATGCCGGAACGCTGTTCGACCAGGTCATCAACGGCAACGAGTACTACAACCAGACCGAGTGGAGCAACGGCGACATCAACTGTCGCGCCCAGACCTCCCCGGGCACCATCGCCCCGGCGTTCACCGCTCCGGCGCATTCGACCGTCGGGACGGCGGTGACGCTCGACCCGAGCACATCCTCGAGCACCGCCGGGTTCTCGAGCGAGACCTGGGACTTCGGCGACGGCTCGGCCTCCGTGTTCAATCGTGGCGCGCCCGCCGCCACCAGCCATACCTTCACGGCACGCGGCACGTATCGGGTGACGTTGAGCGTCGTAGACATGCTCGGGAACCTCGCCACCACGAGCCGCACGGTGTCGGTCAGCTGAGCCAGAGGTCGTGCAGCCACCGGCGACTTCGTGGTAAAGGTCAGGCGCGATCACGCTCACCTCATCACCGTCAGCTGAGCGACCCGACTTCGTCCTCTTCGACCTCGATGGCGTCATCGTGGACTCTCGGGTCCCCTTCGTGCGCTGTGTCAACGCGGCTCTGGTCGCCCATCACCTACCCGCCCGGCCCGAGCACGAGCTCTACCAGTACCTGGGACCGCCGCTCCATGGCACCTTCGAGCGGCTGGCGGGAAGCGGTCCCATCGCTCAATCCTGCGTCGATGCCTACCGGGAGCGCTATGCCGCGCGAGCCGCGACCGAGACAGTCGTGTTCCCCGGAATGCGCGAGGTGCTCGAACGAGCCGCCGCGACCCTGCCTCTGGTGGTCGCCACTTCGAAGGCGTTCGCGCTCGCCGACCCGCTGCTCACCGCCCTCGGCCTGCGCCATCTCTTTGCAGCGGTCATGGGCCCCAGCCTCGACGCCAAGGATGAGAGCAAGGCGGTAACGATCGCGCGAGCCCTCTCAGGTCGGCCCGCCGGGTCGCGGGCGATCATGGTCGGCGACCGACACTACGACGTCATCGCAGCCCGCGCGCACCGAATCCCCACCCTCGGCGTCCTCTGGGGCATCGGCACCGCACAGGAGCTACGCGAGGCCGGGGCGTCTGCTCTGGTGCCGGCGCCCGGCGATCTCATCCCGCTGCTCGGGGTGGGGTGACCCGTCTCTATGCCGCCAACCTGGCCCACAGAGATCGGCCGTGCGCGCGCGCGAGCTGCTCGGCCTCGATGCGCATCTGCGCTGCCAGCGCTTTGAACTGATCGAGCTGCGGGCTGACCCCGACGAGGGTGAACTCGCTCTCGACCACGCGCAGATCGAGCTGCCACATGTCTTCGAGGATCCGGCGCATCCAACCGGTGGCGTGGTCCCATCCTTCGCGTGGGGTGCCCGGCCCGTAGGCGCCGCCACGAACGGTCGCCAGAACCGCGGGCCTTCCGGCGATGACCGGTTTGCCATCGGTGACGCCGATCCGTGGGTCGGTGTTGACGAGATCAACCCAGGTCTTGAAGTGCTGGGAGACGCCGAAGTTGTAGAGCGGGACGGCGAAGAGCAGGGCGTCGGCGGCGACCAGCTCGTCGGCCAGGGAGGAGGCGAGCGCCACGGCCTCGCGCTGCTCGGGCGAGCGCTCCTCCTC
>DASZMD010000137.1:0-7812 GCA_035551955.1 Solirubrobacteraceae bacterium
ACGATCGGCTCGGGCGACGCCTTCCTCGCCGGCTTCGTGGCGGCACGCTACGGCGCCCGCCCGCCGACCGAGTGCCTGCGCTTCGCGGTCGCCTGCGGCGCCGAGTCGACGCAGCACTTCGGGGCCGGCGTGGTCGATCCCCACAAGGTGGCGCGCCTGCTCTCCGAGGTCCAGGTCGAGCGCCTAGAGATCCCCGCCGAGATCTCCTAGCTCACCGTTTTGGACCGGTGGAGCCGCTGGGGGCACTGCTAGGATCGATGGCTCGATGGTTGCCGCCCCGTCGCCCAACTCCCTTCCCCTGACGTCCGGTCGACGTCCTACGCTTTCGTAATGGAAATAGAGATCGGACGCGGAAAGAAGGCCCGTCGAGCCTACGGCTTCGACGACATCGCCATTGTCCCCTCGCGGCGTACGCGGGATCCTGACGATGTCGACATCTCGTGGACGCTGGGGCCTTACCGCTTCGACCTGCCGCTGCTCGCGGCCGCGCTCGACGGCGTCGTGTCGCCCGAGACGGCGGGGATCATCGGGAAGCTCGGGGGCCTCGCCGTCCTCAACCTCGAGGGCCTGTTCTGTCGCTACGAGGATGCCGATACCCAGTTCGGGCGGATCGCGTCCTTCTCCCGTGACATCGCGACCCGGGAGATGCAGGACATCTACCGCGAACCGGTCAAGCCCGAGCTCATCGCCCGGCGGATCCAGGAGATTAAGTCCCACGGCGTGGTGGCGGCGGCATCGCTCACGCCCCAGAAGGTCCGCAGTTACTACGAGGTGGCGCTCGACGCGGGCCTCGACATCCTCGTCATCCAGGGCACGGTCGTCTCGGCCGAGCATGTCTCGCTCGATGAGAGCCGACCCCCGCTCAACCTCAAGGAGTTCATCCGCGAGCTGGCGCCGACGCCGGTCATCGTCGGCGGATGCGCGTCGTACCACACGGGACTGCACCTGATGCGCACCGGCGCGGCGGGCGTGCTCGTCGGCGTCGGACCGGGCGCGATCTGCACGACGCGGGGCGTGCTCGGCATCGGGGTGCCCCAGGCGACGGCGATTGCCGACGTGGCCGCGGCCCGCTCGCAGCACATGCTCGAGACCGGCGACTACGTCAAGGTCATCGCCGACGGCGGGATGCGCAACGGCGGCGACATCGCCAAGGCGATCGCCTGCGGCGCTGACGCGGTCATGCTCGGATCGGCACTTGCCCGCGCCTACGAGTCGCCGGGCCGCGGCTACAACTGGGGCATGGCGACCTTCCATCCCACTCTCCCTCGCGGCACGCGCGTGGCGACGACCCAGAACGGCTCGCTGCGCGACATCATCCGCGGCCCGGCGAGGGAGAACGACGGCACCTTCAACCTGATGGGTGGACTGCGGACGTCGATGGCCACCACCGGCTATCGCGACATCGCGGAGTTCAACCGGGCCGAGCTGATGGTCGCCCCGTCGCTGCAGACCGAAGGCAAGTACCTGCAGCGCGAGCAGGGGGTAGGGATGGGCGCGAGCGGCAAGGCCGCGACGGTCGGTGTCGCCGACTAGTGCCACGCCGGCCGGCGAGCTCGAACGCCCCCTAGTGCCCCGGGCGGCGACCGATCAGGTCGTCGTCCTCGACTTCGGGGGCCAGTACTCGCAGCTCATCGCGCGCCGCGTGCGCGAATGCGGGGTGTTCTCCGAGCTCCTGCCCTACCACGTGGGGGCCGAGGAGGTGAAGGCGCGTGAGCCCAAGGGGGTCATCCTCTCGGGCGGCCCGGCCTCGGTGTACGCGGCGGGGGCGCCCGAGCTCGAGCGCGCGCTCCTGGAACTCGGCGTGCCCGTGCTCGGGATCTGTTACGGGATGCAGCTCATCGCCCGGGAGCTCGGCGGCCAGGTCGAGGGCGCCGAGGTCGGCGAGTTCGGCCGCTCCCAGCTCACCGTCCACGATTCCGGACGCCTGCTGGCCGGAACGCCGCACGAGCAGTCGTGCTGGATGTCCCATCGCGATACCGTGTTCGCCCCTCCGCCCGGATTCACGGCGCTGGCCTCCTCGACGGCATCGCCGGTGGCGGCCTTCGAGTCGGTCGAGCGTGGGGTGTACGGGATCCAGTTTCACCCCGAGGTGGTGCACACCCCCTACGGCCAGCAGGTGCTCACGACCTTCCTGCAGGACATCTGCGGATGCGAGGGATCGTGGAGCCCACGATCGGTGATCGAGGAGCAGATCGAGCGCATTCGCGCCCAGGTCGGGGAAGGGCGGGCCATCTGCGGGCTGTCGGGCGGCGTCGATTCGAGCGTGGCCGCCCTGCTCGTGCACCGCGCCATCGGCGATCGTCTCACGTGCGTGTTCGTCGATCACGGCCTGATGCGCAAGAACGAGGGCGACCAGGTCATCGCCGCCTTCCGCGACCACTTCAAGGTGCCGCTCGTGGCCGTCGAGGCCGCCGATCGCTTCCTCGCCCGCCTCAAGGGCGTGTCCGATCCCGAGGAGAAGCGAAAGCGGATCGGCGCCGAGTTCATTCGCGTCTTCGAAGAGGAGGCGCTCCTCCTGCCCGATGTCCGCTTCCTCGTCCAAGGTACGCTCTACTCCGACGTGATCGAGTCAGGCGGCGGGACCGGGGCCGCGACGATCAAGTCCCACCACAACGTGGGCGGCCTGCCCGACGACCTCGAGTTCGACCTCGTCGAGCCCCTGCGCTCGCTGTTCAAGGACGAGGTCAGGGCGGTGGGCGCCGAGCTCGGGCTCCCCGAGAAGCTCGTCTGGCGTCAGCCCTTCCCTGGCCCGGGGCTGGCGATCCGCATCGTCGGGGGCGAGGCGACCGCCGAGCGCCTGACCACGCTGCGCGAGGCCGACGCCATCCTCCAGGACGAGATTCGCAAGGCCGGCCTCTACCGCGAGCTGTGGCAGTCCTTCTGTGTCCTGCCCGACGTCCGCACCGTGGGCGTGCAGGGCGACTCGCGCACCTACGGCAACGTGGTGGTCATCCGTGCGGTCACGAGCGACGACGCCATGACCGCGGACTGGGCCCGGCTCCCCTACGACCTCCTCGAGCAGATCGCCTCGCGCATGATCAACGAGATCCGCGAGGTCAACCGGGTAGTGCTCGACATCACGAGCAAGCCGCCCGGAACGATCGAGTGGGAGTAGGGGAATTCGCCGGAGGCGAATTCCCTTGCGAGTTTGCCTGGCGGCAAACTCGCGGCCGGGGCTTAGCGATCCCTTAACTGCGCCGGGCGCCCGCGAGCCGTGTGGCTCGCGAGCGCCCGGGCGCTGCTCCTGCTGTTCGCGTTAGTTCAGCAGGTGAATGTGCTGGCAGCCGTGGGACTTGGCGTAGTTCCTCGCCGCTGTGCGGACGAAGGCCGTGTTGTTGTGGCCCGATCCGCAGCTGATCTTGGCGCCGTTGGCGCCGCCCCAGATGCGGTTCTTCGCGGGTCCGCCGAACACGTGGTCCTTGCCCAGTCCGACATCGATGCGGCTGCTCCCCTTGCCGCCGATGATCCTGTCCTGGCCGTTGCCGGCGGTGATCCAGTCGCTGCCGCTACGGCCGTTGACGTAATCGTTGCCGTTGCCGACTCCGATGCGGTTGAACCCGCCGGCGGCCCAGACCCTGTCCTTGCCGTTGCCGTCGAAGATCACCTGGTGACCTCCGTTGCCGTTGATGCAGTCATTGCCTCCCAGGCCGGCTATTCGTTCGAAGGCGCCCAAGGCGAGGATGCGGTCGGATTTCGGCGTGCCGTAGACACGCCCGCCGCGTTTCGTCGCGACAAGGGCGAACCTCGGTCCTGGGCCGGTGGTGCACGGGAATCCCGGGTACTTCTTGGCCACGACCGACGTCGGGAACACGGTGCCGCCCGAGGGGCCCTGGAACGGCCGGCTGACGATGATCACGCCGCCGGGGATGATGATCTCGCACAGCTGAGCCTGAATGTTCAGCGTGGAGCCCGGAGGACAGATCTCGAGCACCGGCGGTACCCCGGTGGTCCCGGCGCACGGATTGGCGGTCGACTGGGTGACCTTGGCCTCGCCGACGACGATGTCGGCGATGTTCTGCAGGTGCACCTCGAGCACGGTTTCCGTGAGCGAGTTGGACGTCTGGACCTTCTGGTTGACGGCGATGAACGAGCCGCCGCCGAGGTCGATGGTCGTCGGTTGACCAGGCTGGACGGGGTTGTTGACCCCGTTGATACTGATCAGGTTCAGGGTCGAGCTGCCCTGCGGTACGAGCTGGTCGTTGACGCACGCGTAGGAGGCGGTCGCCTGGACCGGGCCGACGATGACGATGTTCCCGTTGGGGCTGGGAAGGGTGATGCCGTCGACGGCCGCTACCGCGGTGGCGCCCGGCGCCGTCGCGCCCGTGGTCGAGAACACCGAGTACGTGAAGGCCCCGACCGGGCCCGCCACGACGGGAGCCTGGCCGGTCGTCGGAACGGAAACCGTGCTCGCTCCCGCAGTATCCGTCGCGCACGGCGTCGTGTTGGGGTTCGCGATCGTTGGCTCCGTGGTGATGGAGTTCAACAGCGTGACGCGAAGCGTGCTTGCCCGGCACCCAAACGGGGTCACGGACGCGGCTGAGGCGGAGCTGGCGAATGCCAACGTGAACAGGCACGCGCCCAGCAATGCCGTGAGCCGGCGAGCCTTTGCAAATTCCATATAACTCTCCCTGTAGCGAGCCCGCCCGAAACGAGCCCTTACGGTGGCTTTACCTGCCCGATAACCCCGGGTTCGCTTTCTATTACCCAGAGTTCGGGCTTTCGAATCCGCGGGATAACCTACTTCAACCGGGGGACAGCGGGAGTTGTCATATCCAGGCATGCACATGTTCGTGCAGTTTTGGGAGGCCGCAGCACGCGCGCGAGGGGCTCGCTGAACGCGGGCGTCGGTCTTCAGATCGATTGCCCTATCATGGGCCTCGAGCCGCGCGAGTGCCGCGCGGCTTGTCCGTGCCATGAAGACCTACGTCGCCAAACCCACCGACCGCGATCGCAACTGGCTGATCGTCGACGCCTCCGGGCAGACGCTCGGACGGCTGGCCACGCAGATCGCGGACACCCTGCGGGGCAAGCGCAAGCCGACCTACACGCCCCACATCGACACCGGCGACTTCGTGGTCGTGGTCAACGCCGAGAAGATCCGGGTGACCGGAAACAAGCTCGCCGACAAGCGCTACTACCGTCACTCGGGCTACCCCGGGGGGCTCAAGTCGCGGAGCCTCCAGGAGATGCTCGATCGCCGGCCCGAAGAGGTAATCCGGCTCGCCGTCAAGGGCATGCTCCCGCGTAACCGCATCGCCCGCAAGCAGTTGACCAAGCTCAAGATCTATGCCGGGCCGGAGCATCCCCACGCCGCCCAGCAGCCGCAACCGATGGAGATCCAGCAGTGATTGATGACGAAGACGTGGAATCGGCTGGCGCCGATTCCAGCGGAAGTTCGACTGACGCCGAAGTTCCGGAGCAGGCCGCCCCAGAGGCCGCCGCTCCGCCTGAGCCCGCCGCTCCGCCCGAGCCCCCCGAGCCAGCCGCAGCCCCGGAGCCAACACCGCGCGCCGAGCCCACCGCCACCTCCCAGGACGAGGAGGACGAGGAGATCGAGCTCCAGCCGCGGGTCAGACCCGAGATTCCCGGCGCGGACCTGATTCCCGACATCGTGCCCGAGGGCGGCGAGGCTCTCCACCTCGACGCGGAGGCGCTGGCCGCCGCCGAGGCCGAGGCCGAGGAGGCCGCGGGCGAGGACGGCGACCGCGACGACGAGGCGCAGCCGATCGCCGACGCGGCCATCGATCTCGCCGCCGGCGCGCGCTATCGAGCGACGGGGAAGCGCAAGACCGCGGTCGCTCGCGTCATCCTCAAGCCGGGGAGCGGCGTCTACCTGGTCAACGGCAAGACGCTCGAGGCGTTCTTCCCGCGGCCCACGCTCGAGCGGGTGATCCGCCAGCCGCTGGAGACGGTGGGTTACGAGGCCCGGATGGACGTGGTCGCCAAGCTTCACGGCGGCGGGGTCTCGGCCCAGGCGGGAGCGCTCCGCCACGGGATCTCGCGGGCTCTGATCGAGGCCGATCCCAATCTGCGCGGCGAGCTCAAGCGCCGCGGCTTCCTCACGCGTGACCCCCGCGTCAAGGAGCGCAAGAAGGCCGGTCTCAAGAAGGCCCGCAAGCGGCCGCAGTTCTCCAAGCGCTAGCGCGCGCTCCCGCGGGCATACGCTCGATGGCGCGGCAGCTCTTCGGTACCGATGGCGTTCGAGGCGTCGCGGGCGAGTTCCTGACCGCCGACCTGGCGGTGGCGCTCGCGCGCGCGGCGGTCACGCGCTCGGGCGAGGATCGCGCCCAAGTCCTGATCGTCCGCGACACCCGGGAGTCGGGCGAGATGCTCGAGGCGGCGATCTCCGCCGGCGTGACCGCGGCGGGAGGCGACGCCCTGCTCGGCGGCGTGCTCCCCACCCCGGCGGCGCCGATGCTCCTGCGCCGGCACGGCTTTCAGCTCGCCGCCGTGATCTCGGCCTCCCACAATCCCTATCGCGACAACGGGATCAAGATCTTCGGCGCCGACGGCTTCAAGCTCAGCGATGACACCGAGCACGAGATCGAGGCCGAGCTCGAGCGGCCGCCGCGCAACCCCGAGCGGATTGGCCGCGTCCGTCGCCTCCATGGCGCCCTCGAGGACTACCTGCGCGAGCTCCACACCCGCTTCGAGGGGCTCGACCTCGGCAACCGGCGCCTGCTCCTGGACTGCGCCAACGGCGCGACGTACCGCGCCGCACCCGAGATCTTCCGGCGGCTCGGGGCGGAGGTCGAGGTCCTCGCCGCCGAGCCCGACGGCCGCAACATCAACGATGCATGCGGCTCCACGCACGTCGACGCGCTCGCGCAGCGGGCCGTGGAGGGCGATTACGACGTCGCCTTCGCCTTCGACGGTGACGGCGATCGGGTCCTCGCCGTCGACCGCCAGGGCGCGGTCGTCGATGGCGACGAGCTCGTCGCCCTGGCGGCGCTCCATCTTCGCGACGTCGGGCGTCTGGCCGGGGGCGGAGTCGCCGTTACCGTGATGACCAATTACGGCTTCCACTCGGCGATGAAGGAGGCGGGCATCGAAGTCGCCATCACCGCCGTCGGAGACCGCTACGTGCTCGACGAGCTGCGCCGCCGCGGCTGGTCGCTCGGAGGCGAGCAGTCGGGACACATCATCGAGCTCGGCTTCGGCCCCTCGGGCGATGGGATCGCCAGCGCGCTGCTCGTGCTCGAGTCGCTCGAGGACCGCGATCTTGCCCACCGCGATGCCATGTCCAAGCTCCCGCAGCGGCTCGTCAACATCCGCGCCTCCGATCGCGCCGCGCTCGCCACCGCGATGGACCAGCAGGAGGTGCGCGAGGCCATCGATCGCGAGGGGAGCGCGCTCAGCGGCCGCGGCCGCGTGCTCGTCCGCGCCTCCGGCACCGAGCCTCTGATCCGGGTGATGGTCGAGGCGCCGAGCGAGTCCGAGACCGACGCGGTGTGCGCGCGGCTGCGAGAGGTAGTCGAGACGGCAATCGCGTAACGGCGGGGGCTACGCCCGCGCGAGGTGCAGGTCGAACTCCATCGTTGGCGTGCCCGTGACGTTGACGAAGCCGCCAATGCTCGGCGCCGTCATGTTGAACTCGCTCCACGGGAAGGTGATCGATCCCACCGCCTCGATCGCCGAGTTCGACACGCGCAGCTCGAGGGGCACGGTCAGCCGCCGCGAGGTGCCGTGGATGTTGAAGACGCCGGTGATGGAGCGGTGGAAGACTCCGCCGCGGAGCGCGCTCGCCGGCAGGCGCATGGGAGTCGAGAGCGCGAAGGTGGCCTTGGGATACGTCGCGCTCTGCAGGCCGAT
>DASZMD010000138.1:0-9130 GCA_035551955.1 Solirubrobacteraceae bacterium
CGGGCGAGCCGCGCCGAGGCCACCAGTCCGCACAGAGCGGGTATCCACAGCGCGAGGGCGTGGTACACGAGGACGGCGGCGACGGCCGCCGCGGGCGACGCGCCGTAAACGATCAGGGCCGCAGCCAGCCCGCCGTCGAGCACGCCCACGCCCGCGGGGACGGGAATGATGCTGGCGAGGTAGCCGATGTTGTAGGCGACGACGAGGGCGGCGATGCTCACCGGGTGCCCGGTCGCGGCGCCCGCCGCCCACAGCGCGGCCATGTCGAGGAGGGGATAGCCCGCGGTGGCGATTAGCCGGCGGTCCGGCCGGCGCAGCATGTGCCCGGCCTGGGTGGCGGCGTCGGCGAGCGAGGCGAGTGGCGCGGGAGCCCGTCCCCCCGAGCTGCGGACCGTCCAGGGGACAGCGGCGACCAGCGCGGCGAGCGTCCCCGAGACGAGGATCGGCAGGCCGGCGCGGAGGACGTCATGCGGCCCGGCCGCAATCCCCAAGAGCAGCAGCGCTCCGGCGGCAGCGGTGCCGGCCACGCAGACAGCGTTGATGAGGAGCAAGAGCACGCTCGAGCGCACCATCAGCCGTCGCGTGGGCACGCCGCGGCGGTGTAGGAGCAAGCAGCTGGTCGCGAGGCCGGCGACGTTCCCGCCCGGGAGCACGGCGGCGGCTCCGAGCCCGAGCCAGGCGAGCTTTCCGGCCGAGCGGTGGGAGACGGGCTGGAAGAGCCAGCGAAAGGCGACCACGTAGCTGGCGCACGACGCGAGCTCGAGGGCGGCAGCGGCGGTCACCCACAGAGGATCGATGCGGCCGAGCTCGACGAGGACATCCCCGGGCGGCTCTGCCCACAGGACGAGGCCGGCCGCGGGAACGGCGAGCAGCGCGCACGCCATGCCTGAGCGTCGTGTGAACACGTGACCACGACCATCCACCCCGGTCCTGAGGGGAGCCTGAGCGCAATCAGGGGAGTCCCTGAGAGCTCGGCAGAGCCGGTGTGCGGCGCGACCGCGCCCGAACTCCCGCCCACGAGAGTGGCATCCTGACCACAGGCGCACTTCCACCCTCGAGAAAGGCCCGCCCGTGACGGATCAGACCGAACCCGGCGACATGTATGACGACATCACGCGCGAGCTCCAGCGCCTGTTCCCGGCCGACCGGATGGAGCGCATCATCGAGCGTCTCGGTCTGGAGGGGACCGAGGAGGATCTCGAGTACCTCGGCGACCTGATCAGCGCCATCTTCACCCGCGGCATCGAGTTCGGAGCCGTTGAGGTCGCCGCCCAGCAGGTCCAGGCGACCCCCGACCTCTTCCCGCAGATCGAGATCGCCCACGTCGACCTGCCGTGAGCGAGTGGCTGCTCGTCGATGGATCGAGCCTGATCTTCCGCGCCTACTACGGAGTGCCCACCGATTCCCGGGGGCCGGAGGGGATGTCGGTCAACGCCATCCGGGGATTCCTCGAGCGGTTGGCGCGCCTGATCCTTGAGCGCCGGCCACGCCGAGTCGCGGTGGCCGACGACACCGCCTGGCGACCGGACTGGCGGGTCGAGCTCATCCCCACCTACAAGTCCCATCGCGTGGCGGAGCCGGTGCCCGACGGGCTGGCGCCCCAGATCCCGGTGATACGCGACCTGCTGGCTCGCATCGGGATCGACATGATCGGCGTGGCCGAGCACGAGGCGGAGGATGTGATCGCGACCTGGGCGCGGCTCACCACCGGAACGGTCGAGATCGCCAGCGGTGACCGCGATCTCTTCGCGCTGATCGAGGATCCCCGCGTGCGCGTCCTGTATCCGGAGAAGTCGGGGCTGAGCGTGATCGACGAGGACCAGGTGACGCGTCGCTACGGCATCCCCGGCCGCCGCTACGCCGACTTCGCCATCCTCCGCGGTGACCCCTCCGACGGCCTTCCCGGACTCAAGGGGGTGGGCGGCGTCACCGCCGCCGGGATGATCCGCCGTTACGGCGACATCGCCGGCGTTCTCCGCGACCGCCCCCTGCGCGAGGCGGATCGGGAATACCTCGAGCACGCCCTGAGGGTGGTCCCGCCCGTGGCCGACCTGCCCATCGCCCTCCCGCCCGGCCGGCGTGACGCGTACCCCGACGACGAAGCGGCGGTCCGGTCGCTCGGGGAGCGATACGCGGTCAACGAGCCGTGCGGGCGGCTGCTGGCGGCCGCTCGGACGCTCGCCGCAGAGGAGGGAATCACCCACTCCGTGTGAGGACGGCTCACCCCGGCCACCGGGACGCTCCTGGGAGCGACCCGCAACCAAAGGAGGAGCCGTGGCTGTCACCATCACCACCCGTTCGAGATCCCAGGCGTGCGAGGCTCAGCTCGTCGCCGCGGCCAAGCGAGGTGGGCCTCGCGAGCGCGAACGGCTCGTCGAGCACTACGAGCCGCTCATCGCCACCGTTGCGCGGATCTACCGGGGCGCCCCGGGCATCGAGCGGCGCGAGCTCATGCAGGAAGGCGTGGTGGGACTGCTGCGCGCCCTCGACGGCTATGACCTCGAGCGCGGCATTGCCTTCTGGCCGTACGCGTCGTGGTGGGTGCGCCGCTCCATGCAGCGGCTCGTGGCCCAGCTCGCGCATCCGATCGTGCTCTCCGATCGCGCCCTGCGCGAGCTCGCGCGCATCAGGCAGGCTCGCGATCGTTACGCCCAGCGCGACGGGCACGACCCGACGAGCGAGGAGCTCGCGCTCGAGGTCGGGATCCCGACCGAGCGCCTGCGCAGCCTCCTCGCCGCCCACGTCGCCGCCTACGGGCTGGACGAGTCCCTGACCGGAGGCCGGGACCAGGGCACGACGATCGCCGAGCTGGTCGCCGACCCGTCGGCCGAGGAGGGCTACGAGGCGGTGGTGCTGAGGGTGGCGACGGCGGGCCTCCCCGGTCTGCTCGGTCACCTCGACGAACGCGAGTGCAGGATCGTCGCCGCCCGCTACGGCGTGGATGGGGAGCCGCGCGAGCTGCGCGAAATCGGAACCGAGCTTGCCCTCACCGCTGAGCGGGTGCGGCAGATACACCGGATCGCGCTCGCCAAGCTGCAAGCGGCGGCGGGGGCGCTCGAGCCGGCCGTCGTAGCCCGTTAACCCACTGACGGGGCGTCACTTGGCTTGACGCCCCGTCAGGGTGCGGAGAGGAGAGGTGCGACGCCCGCCGGCAGGATATGAGGCCGGCGAACCTTGCTCGCCCTGGCGGTCTCCCGGCCGCCCGGCGAGGGAAGGGGGGAGATGGTTACAAGCTGTCCTGGAGGGGCGAGTTGGCAATCATCTCGCAGAAGTTCGGACGTACGTAACCCGGCAGCTTGGCCTCGAGGATGTCGGTGTTCATGGTGCCAAAGGCAGTCTCCGGCTTGTCCCGCATACCCTCGAAGAAGGCATCGACGATCCCTTCCTTGAAGCTCGTGCGCGGGTGTGCGGTCACCACCTCGTCCCGACTCTCGGCCGCCACGTCGTCGTAGTGCATTCCGAGGACGTCGTACTCGACGCCCAGGGTTACCAGCCATACCTCGGGGCGCTTGTACCGGGGGATCTCGGGCGTGGTGTGCAGAGCGATCGAATCCCACACGACGGCGACCTCCGCCTCCGGCACCCCACGCGACCTGAGAAATTCCTGCGCGGCGTTGGCGCCGTCGATCTCGAACCGCTCCGCCTCCGAGCGATGGCCCTCGACGAGTCCGATGTCGTGGAACATCGCGCCTACGTAGAGCAGCTCGGGATCGAAGGTCAGAGCGCGATGCTTGCCCTGGAGCGAGGCCCAGAGAAACACCCGGCGGGAATGGTCGAAGAGGAGTGGCGAGGCGACATCGTGCACGAACTCCGTTGCGTCGTGAGCAAGTGCACTGTCGGGGATCCGGACCCCCGCGATGGTCTTGGTGATCGTGCTCATGTTCCCTCCAGATGGTCGAGTTGGTGTAGGGGTGCTCGCATCACCGTCAGGCCGTGGCGCGCGGACGGGGCGAGGAGGCCGAGGGCGCGGGCGCGCTCGACGGCCTCGGCCCGCCGGTGGGTGCCGAGCTTGGCGTAGAGGTGGCGGATGTGCGCCTTGACGGTGTTGACGGATACGTAGATCTCGTCCGCGATCTCCCGGTTTGAGAGGTTGGTGGGGAGGTAGCGAAGGACGCGGGTCTCGCTTTCGCTAAGCGGCTCATGCACCCCGTGCGCCGCGCAGTGCGCGACCGTTGGCCTGGTGCCGGCGAGCAAGCCGAGGATCTCGGAGACCAGTGCCCCGTGACTGGTGCGAGAGCGACGATGGCGCTCGAGCAGCGCCGGCGCCGGGTGAAGGAGGAAGGGCAGGCGGATGCCCTGAGGCTCGACCAGGTCGAGGGCGCGCTCGACCGCCCGCCCGACGGCGCCGGCGTCGCGCAGGGCGTCCCGGGCGCTCGCCTCCAGAAGCAGCGCCAGCGCCACCCAGACCCGGGGATTGGCAACGGGCACCGAGCGATCGAGCACGGGCGCGAGCGCGACCGTCGCCGCCTCGGCGTCGTCGCAGGCCAGGGCTAGGGCGGCGACGACGGTGCGCATCTCGGCGGTTTCGAGATCCTTGTCGTCGAGGTCGGCGACGGCCCGACGGACGCTGTCGGTCTCGCCCCGCCGCAGCTCGGTGTGCAGCGTGCACGCTCGCATCCGCGTCCCGAGCTTGTGCGGGGTGACGAGCAGCTCGGCCAGGCGTTCGGCGGCTTGGAAGGCGCGCACGGCTTCGGCGAGCCGGCCGTGGGCGAGCTCGAGGAAGCCACGGTTCCCGTGCAGGAACACCCCGGCGGCGGGTTCGACCTCGGCTGGAAGGGTGCGCGCGGCCCGATCAAGCCACGGCTGTGCCTGTTCGAACCGTCCCTGCCAGAGCATGGTGCCGCCGCGCACCGCGTAGGCGACGGCGGCGATCGGCTCCTCGGTCCAGCCGTGCTTGCGGGCCAGCTCGATCGCCCGGATGCTCAGGTCCGCGCCGAGCGCGAGCGAGCGGAAGCTCGCGATCATTGCCCGGTGAGCCAGCCCGGTGATCTCCAGATACGGGCGCCCGATGCGGTGGGCCAGGGCGATGCCCTGCTCCAGGCGGCGCTCGGCCTGCTCGCATCGATTCATCCACAGCTCGGTTATGCCGCGGCTGATGAAGGCGAACGCTCGCAGCTCGTCGCCGCCCCAGAGCTCCACCGCCTCAGCGTTTTCGGCCGGGGTCAGGAGCCGCTGTGCCTCCTCGACGACCGCCGGAAGGTCGCCCCGTTGGCGGGCCACGTGAAGGCGCAGGACGGCCAGCGTCACCTGGAAGTGCCCGCGCCGCCCCGCCGGGACCGACGCGCATCCTCGCGCCGCGAGCGCGAGGTAGCGGTCGCCTTCCTCGAGTGAGCCCCGGTTCAGCTCGTGGCCCGCCATCACTGCCGTGAGCTCGGCGCCGGCGCGGGCGCCGCCCGGGAAGGCGGCGAGGAGCTCGTGCGCGGTGGCGGCGTGCCCGTCGAGGACGAGTCCGAACCAGTGGTCGCAGAGCAGTCGGGTCGCCAGCGCCCAGTCCCCGGCAGCCTGGGCATGACGGATGGCCTCGACCGGGTACCCATGTTCGCCATGCCAGTGGGCGGCGGCGCCGTGCAGAGCGGGAAGCTCGCCCGGCTCGGTACGGCGCAGCTCGAGTCTCAGCGCGTCCGCGAGTAGCGGCTGGTAGCGAAACCAGAACCGCTCTTCGTCCACGCCGGCCACGAAGGCGTTGGTGTGCTCGAGCTCGTGCAGCGCCCGCTCGCCGCCCGAGCCTCCGGTCAACAGGTCGGCGAGCGGGCCGTTCACGCGCTCGAGCACCGAGGTGCGGAGCAAGAGCCGCCGGACGTTCTCGGGCTCGCGGGCCAGGACCTCGGCCAGGAGATACTCCGAGACGATGCGCTCGCGGCCCGAGAACCCGGCCGCGAAGCTCTCGGGATCGGCATGTCCGGTGAGGGACAGCGCCGCCATCCGCAGGCCCGCCGCCCATCCTTCGGCTCGTTCCACGAGCGCCGCCATCGCCGACTCGGACAGGCGCACCCCGGCGCCGGCAAGCAGCGCCGATGCCTCCTCGTGCGTGAAGCGAAGATCGGCGGCACGGATCTCCGTCAGCGCACCTTCCAGGCGCAAGCGGTGCAGGCCGAGCGGCGGCGGATCATGCCGGCTCAGGAGCACGACGCGAAGCTGGGCCGGAGCGCGCTTGCACCACAGCTCGAGCTCGCCCAGCGCCGCGCTGGAGTGCAGCTCGTGGAGGTCGTCGATGACGAGCCACAGAGGACCCGGGAGCGAGGCCAGGTCGTCCGTCAGCCGGCCGGCGAGCGCCGCGCCGCCCAGATCGGGCGCAGCGGTCGGTCCATCAACGAGCAGCGGCGCGGCCGTGGTTTTCCGGAGGGCGTCGAGGACCGAGAGCCAGAAGCGCTGAGGATCGGTCTCAGCGCGGGGTACGGTGACCCATGCGGCTCGCTCGCCGACGCCCGCCTCGCGGATCCAGGACTTCAGCAGGCACGTCTTCCCGCTCCCGGCCGGACCCGACACCGTGGTCACCCGACGCGCGCGCTCCAGCCTCATGAAGAGCTCGCGACGAGGGACGTCGAACGCGGTGAAAGGGTCGGGCGGTACGAGCCGGAGCTCCCGGACCGGCTGGCGCGTCCGCAGACGCGGCGCCTCGTGCTTGCCCGCCGTCATTGCCGTGGCGCGATTCCCCATGGCCAGCAGCGTCTCAGCGGTCCTCGACCGCGTACATAGGGGGCGGCCGGAGAAGTCGGTCCTGAGTTCCGGGGGGGCGGGGTAGGGGTTTCCCTACCGGGACGGCGCCGGTCTGAGAGACTCGCAACCGTGGCAACGGCGTGGCGATCGTCCCTCGCGCTGGTGGTGAGCGCGTGCGTACTCGCGTGCTCCGCTGCGGCCCAGGCCAGGCAGGTGGTGATCGGCCACTCGGTCAGGGGACGGCCGATCACCGCGAACGTCCTCGGTCCCGATTCCGCGCCGCGGAAGATCCTCCTCGTCGGCTGCATCCACGGGAACGAGTGCGCCGGCCTGGCCATCCTCCGGGCCCTGGCCCGCCTTACCGTCCCCCCGCAGATCCAGCTGTGGATGGTCGGCGAGCTCAACCCCGACGGCACCGCCGCCGGCACTCGCCAGAACGCGCGCGGCGTCGACCTGAACCGTAACTTCCCGTTCCAGTGGCAGCCGGTGACCGACCCGACGTATTACTCGGGCCCCCACCCGCTCTCTGAGCCCGAGTCCCGCGCCGCGGTCAGGCTGATCCGCCGGATCAGGCCCTCGGTGACGATCTGGTACCACCAGCACCTCGACCTCGTCGACATGGCGGGCGGCGATCGCGGCGTGGCACGGCGCTACGCCCATCTCGCGGGACTGCCGGCGACCTGCCTCGCCTTCCTCCCCGGGACCGCTCCGGGATGGGAGAACCACACCTTCCCTGCAACGACGTCGTTCGTCGTCGAGCTCCCGGCCGGCCCAGTGGGCGTGCGCGCCCTCGCCCGCCACCTGCGCGCCGTGCGGGGGGCGGAGCGGGGCGAGCGCGTCGGCTCGAGGACGGGATGCGGGCAGTGACCGGGCCGCCGATCTAAGCGCGGCCCGGCGCGCCGTTGCAGCGCCCGATACCCGAGTCGGTGACCTGCGGGTTCCCGGCCACGGGCTCGGGATAGAAGCGCCAGTGGCCCACCGGAGCATGTGCATCATCCCCCCGTGCCACCACCGATCGTCGCGCGCTCGTGAAGAAGTCCATGTATCACTGCGAGCGGTTCGCGCTCTTACCACCGACGGGCCAACGTGAGTGGGGGCGCAGAGCGTTGGGGGGGACCGCCGGGCCGCTGGGCGGAGCGCGAAGCTCCGCCCAGCGGGCCCTAAGGGGTCGCGTAAGAATTAGTGGCGGAATCTGACGAGTGGCTGGGGGTGACTGGGGCCGCCCGCTCGCTCCGATAGTACTGGTGATACATGAGGGCGAGCGGGTGGCGTCAGGCGCGTCCAGACGCCGTCGAAACCGTCAATAATTCTTACGCGGGCCCTAATTTCGCCTCAGCCGGCGCCGAGGCAGACGAAGCCGCTCACGGCCGACTCGAGGGCCGCAAGCGCGGCCTGGGCCCGGGCGAGGGCGACGGCCGGCGAGGCGCCGGCGATCAGGTGACGGTGGAGCCCGAGCATCAGCCGCTTGGCGGGGGCGTCGGGCACCGGGGCGACGCTGGCGATGATCGTGCGCGTGCCCATGTCGAGGAGCGCGGCGGCGAAGCCGAGGAGCTCGTCGCCCGGGTGGGTGTCCGAGGTGGCAAGGTCGCAGGCCGAGAGCACGATCAGCTCGGGCGCCCGGCGCAGGCGCTGGAGCTCGTAGGCGCTGAGGGGGCCATCGGCGAGCTCGAGCGCGGAGAACAGCGGGCTGTCGGAGCGAAAGTGCCCGTGGCAGGCGAGATGGGCGACGGTGGTGCCGTCGAGGGCGCGCAGGACGCCGGCGGCGTCCGCCGCGTGGCCGGTGAGGACCGTCGACTCGGGGTAGAGAGCGCCGAGCGCCCGGACCTCCGCGGTGGCATGGCGCAGGCGCGGGCCGCTCGCGAGCAGGACTCGGCCTCGGCGCGCAGGCCGGCGCCGACGCTGGGCGAGCAGCCCCCACCAGGCCGCCGCCGAGGGTGAGACCACGAGCGGTCGTCCGCGCAGCGAGGAGAGCATCGGCCATGGCACGTCGTGCAGCACTCCGGTGGGGACGATGACCAGCTCCCGGTCTCCGAGCTGGGAGCCCGCCGGCGCGAGCAGCCGCCGGTCGAGCTCACGGGCGCAGGCGCGCGCCCCCTCGAGCAGCGACGCCCGCCGGGGTTCGCCGCGTTTGAGGCGGGCCAGGCGCGAGAGCGCGAAACGGAGCCACTCGAGCTGCTCGAGGACGGGCGCGAGGGGACCGAGATCATGGCCGGTGAGCCGTCCCTTGGACAGAGTCAGCGAGGTCAGGTCCCCGTCGAGCTCGACGTACTCGACGAGGGCGCGGTCGCCCAGCGCGGCGGCGATCTCGCGGCGCGTGGGCGCGGCGCGCGGGCCGTGTCCCTCTCCGGTCGCGTGCCGGGAGAGGCGCCGGACGTGGGTCTCGAGCCGGGTCTGGCGGGCGAGCAACGCTCGGGTGGGGCGGCCGCCCCGCGCGGCTCCGGCGATCTCGGCGCTGACCTGGCGCAGCTCGGTC
>DASZMD010000139.1:0-15641 GCA_035551955.1 Solirubrobacteraceae bacterium
CGAAGTCGCCGAGCCCAGTCCCGAGCCCATCAAGGCCCAGTCGATCCAGTGGCCGCCGCGCAAGCCAGCCGCCGTGGAGCCAGCCGCCGTGGAGCCAGCCGCCGAGCGCGTCGTCGAGCCGGCCGCGGCCGAGCCGCGAGCCGAGGCCGCGGCCGAGCCCGCCGCCGCCGAGCCCGTCGCCGTCGAGCCCGCCGCCGCCGAGCCATCCGTCGAGCCCGGCGCCGCCGAGTCCCCCGCCGCCCCGCCCGCCCGGGAGCCGGCCGCCGCCGCCGAGCCGGCCGCCGAGCCCGCCGCCCCGCCCGCCCAGGAGCCGACCGCCGCCGTCGAGCCGCCCGCCGCCCCCGCCGCCTCGGAGCCCGCCGCGCCGGCCCCGCCCGAGCCACGGCCCCGCCGCCCCGATCCGACGCCCGCTGCCAGATCCGAGCGCCACCGCCGCACCCGTCGCAGCCAGCCGCGCTCCACCACCGGGCCCGACGCGCCGCCGACCAGGGCCGCGACGCGCCCCGTGGCCGCCACCGCCACGCGCGCGCTCAAGCGCGTGATGAGCTGGCGCGGGAACGGCTCGGATCCGGCCACCGAGGGAGCGCAGACCGTGTTCCGCGCCCCCACCGAGGCCACACCGGCACGAACCGAACGCCCCGAGCGCCCCGAGCGCAGCCGACGCACCGAGCGCACCGTACGCACCGAGCCCACACCGGCACGCCCCGAGCGCACCCAACGTCCCGCCCGCCCCAAGCCCACCACACGCACCGAGCGCACCACCCGCCAGCCGACCCCCGCGCCCCATCCCGATGCCCCGGCCCCGACCCCCCAGCCTGAGCACGCTCCGCTCGGCTTCCGCGAACGCGGTCAGCTGCGCCAGCGCGCGAGCTACCTTCGGCACCTGCGGGAGGTGCAGATCCGCGATCTGGGCGCCTTCGTGTTCGAGCTCTACCGCTTCGACAAGTGGCGCGGGGATCTGGTGGGGATGAAGCTGGCGGAGCTGGGTGAGACCGACCGGGAGCTGCGGGGGCTGGAGAGCGTGCTAGGTGAGGAACGGCCGCTGCCGGAGGTGCGTGAGGCGGGGATCGGCGGGGTGTGCAGTCGGTGCGGGAACGTGCACGGAAGCGTCGACCGGTTCTGCTCGGCGTGCGGGGCGCCGGTCGCGGACAGCACCGTTGACAGCCGCCGGAGCGGGCTCGGGGGACACAGGGGCCGGTGAGCACGGTCGCTGAGCGACCGGCGAGCGAGAGGGTCTGTTCGCACTGCAGCGCACGACTCGCTCCCGACCAGGAGTGGTGCCTCGAGTGCGGGGCGCCGGTCAATCCGCGGATCCACTCCGCGCGCGGATGGCGCGTCCCGCTGGCCATCGTTGCCGGGGTTGTGGTGCTGGTGGCCGCGGTCCTGGTCGTCGCGCTGGTCGCGCTCTCGAACACCGCCAACCAAGCAGCCACCACCGTGACCGCCACCACGCCGGCAGCCACCACGCCGACGGCGGCCGCCCCCGCCCCCACGACCACCACCACGCCAAAACCGGCCGTCACCGTCGCCCGCTGGCCCACGGGCGTCACCGGGTACACCGTCGTCCTCGGCGTGATCCCCTCCAAGGGGGCTGCCACCGCGAGCGCCACCAAGATTGCCTCCTCCGGCATCCCCGCGGGCATCCTCTACTCGAGCGACTACTCGAGCATGCGCCCCGGCGACTGGATCGTCTTCTCGGGGACCTACACAACGCTCGCGCAGGCTGACACGGCGGCCGCGCACGTCAAGACCAAGGGCCAGCCGGGCGCCTACGCCTTCAGCGTCGTCCCGGCGGCGCACTAGCCCACTCACCCCGCCCCGTAGCATCACCGGATGGACCCGCCGTCCGGCGTCGAGCTCGTCGAGTTCGGACCTCTCACCGCCGACCTGCGGGCCGAGCTCGAAGGCGACGAGCCCGATCCCTTCGACGCCGAGCGGATCCCGCTCAAGTTCACCGACAAGGAGCGGCATGTCGCCCTGCGCAGCCGCGACGGTCGCCTCGTCGCCTCCACCGGCATGCTCGTGGTGGTCGCCGATGTCGCGGGAGAGCGGATCCCGGTGGTGGGCTTCGGCGGCGTGATCGTGAGCGCGCCGTACCGAGGGCGCGGGTTCGGCCGAGGTGTCGTGCAGGCGGCGCTGGCGCGGGCGCAAACCATGGGACCGGCCTTCGCCCTGCTCTTCTGCCACCCGAGCCGAGCCGGGCTTTACCGCGGGCTCGGGTTTGCCCGGGTCACCTCGCCCGTCTCCGTCGCTCAGCCGACCGGAACGGCGCAAATGCCCCTGCACACAATGTCGCACCCTCTAGCCCCCGGCGCCACCTGGCCGCCCGGCCCCGTCGCGCTCCGCAGCCTCCCCTTCTGAAACCGCTCAGCCCTTCGACTGCCAGAAGGCGATCTCGCCCCCCGCTCTGCTGGCGATCACGCTGCGCCAGCCGGCCGGCCCTTCGCGCGGCTCGAGGAGAACGGAGGCGCCAAGGACGCGCGCGTGGTCGGTGGCCGCGTTGATGTCATCGACCTTGACGTAGGGCAGCCACAGCGGCCGGGAGACGGGGCACTCGACGATCCCGCCGCCGATTTCGTCGCCGAGCTCGAGTGCGAGGTATGAGCCGTGGCGCGTGTCGATCCTCTCCCGGCGCCAGCCGAACAGCTCCTCGTACAGGGCACCCGCGGTCGCGAGGTCACCGGTGTGGAGCTCGAGATGGAGCACAGGGTTGAGGCGAGGACGTTTCATCTCCATGCTCTCTGACTGGCGCACGCGGTAAAACTCATCGCAGCGATGAGAAACGTGCGCCGCGCCCGTCTCATCTCTTGACGCATGACTAGCGCTTCGAGAGGAACCACGATTCAGGAGCAGGGCCTGCTCGAGCGGGCACGCTCGGGCGACGAGTCCGCCTTCGGCCGGCTCATCGAGCCCCGCCGCGGTGAGCTGCACGCACACTGCTACCGGATGCTCGGCTCGGTGCACGATGCCGAGGACGCTCTCCAGGACGCGATGCTCCGCGCCTGGCGGGGCATCGGCAGGTTCGAAGGGCGCAGCTCATTTCGCTCCTGGCTCTACACGATCGCCACCAACGCCTGCCTCGACCAGATCTCACGCCGTCCCAAGCGCGTGCTCCCGATCGACTACGGTCCCGCCACCGATCCCCACCATCCCCCCGGCGAGCCGCTCGTCGAGACGGTGTGGATCGAGCCCTACCCGGACGAGATCCTCGGGATCGAGGACGGGCCGGCCGCGCCCGAGGCGGCCTACGAGCGCCGCGAGGGCGTCGAGCTGGCCTTCATCGCCGCCCTTCAGCACCTCCCGGCGACGCAGCGCGCGGTCTTGATCCTTCGCGAGGTCCTCGGCTTCTCGGCCAAGGAAGTCGCGGCGTCGCTCGAAACCACCGTCGCCGGGGTCAACAGCGCGCTCCAGCGGGCGCGCGCCGCTGTCGAGGAGCGCGTCCCCGCGCAGAGTCAGCAGGCGACCCTGCGCACGCTCGGCGACGATGCCGTGCGCGATCTCGTCGGTCGCTACGTCGATGCGTGGGAGAGCAACGACGTCGAGACCTTCGCCGCCATGCTCGCCGAGGACGCGACCTTCGCGATGCCGCCCCTCTCGAGCTGGTACCAGGGCCGCGAGGCGATCCGCCAGTGGGCGATCGGCTGGCCGCTCTCGGGCGCCTGGCGCTGGCGCGCCATCCGCACCACGGCGAACGGGCAGCCGGCCCTGGGCTTCTACGCCTGGAACGACGAGCAGGACACCTACGTGCCCTTCGCGCTCAACGTCCTCACCCTGCGTGGCGACCGGGTCAGCGACGTCACCGCCTTCATCGCGCGCTCGCCCGAGCCTCGCGACCCCGAGGTATTCGAGCGCTACCCCGACGAGCCGGTCGACGCGGCCAGGGTCCAAGACGTGTTCGCGCGCTTCGGGCTCCCCACCCAGCTCGACTGACGCGAGCGATCACTCGGGCGGGGGGGCGACCCCGGCGCGGTAGGCGTAGGCGACGGCCTGGGCGCGGTCGCGCAGGCCGGCCTTGGCAAACAGGTGATTGATGTGAGACTTGACCGTGGTCGGGCTCACGAACAGGCGCTCGGCGATCTCGGCGTTGGAGAGCCCTTCGGCGATCAGACCGAGGACCTCGCCCTCGCGCGGCGTCAGGCCATCCGGGAGGTCGACATCCGGGCATTCCTCCCCGCCGTCCTCCGAACCGCCCGCGAGCGCCGCCACGACGTGGTGCTGGACGGCCGGATCGAGCGTCGCCTCGCCGGCCGCCACCGTGAGGATGGCGGTGCGGATGTCCTCGGCGCCGGCGTCCTTGGTCAGGTAGCCCCGCGCGCCCGCGCGCAGGGCACCGAGCACGCTCTCGTCGTCGGCGAAGGTGGTGAGGGCGATGACCCGCGCCCGCGGGACCCGCTCGCGCAGGGCCTGGGTGGCCGCGATCCCGCCCATGCCCGGCATCCGCAGATCCATGAGCACGACGTCGGGCTCGTGGGTCAGGGCCAGGGCCACCGCCTCCTCGCCGTCCGAGGCCGAGCCTACGAGCTCGATCCCCCCGAGCAGCCCGAGCAATGTCGACAGGCTCTCGCGCACGAGGCGCTGGTCGTCGGCGAGGAGGACCCGGACCGCGGGACCGGGGGCCGCGGCCGTCATGCCGGCAGCACCAGCTGCACGCGGAAGCCGTCGGCGGTCGGCTCCGCCACCAGCGTCCCTCCGAGGAGCTCGGCGCGCTCGCGCATGCCCGTCAGGCCGTACCCGGCCCCGCTGTCCCCCAGCGCCCCGCCACCCACCCCGACCGCAGACCGGGCGCCGTGGTCCTCCACCACCAGGGCGACCGCGTCGGGACGGTAGTCGAGCTGCACCTCGACGCGGTCCGGGGTGGCATGGCGACGGACGTTGGTGAGCGCCTCCTGCGCGGTGCGGTATACGGCGAGGCGGGCGTCGGCGGGGAGCTCGCGCGGCTCGCCGCGTACGTCCACGGTCACCGGCAGGCCGCTCTGCTCGGTGACCGCCTCGGCCAGGCTCTGCACCCGCTCGGGGCCGGGCAGCGCGTCGCCGCGGGCGGCGGAAATGGCCCGCCGGGCCTCCTCGAGGCCGCTGGCGGCTAGGCCGTGGGCCTGGCCGATGGCGCGTGAGACGTCGGCATCGACGCCGCGGTCGTGCGCAAGCAGGCGCGTGCTCTCGAGCTGGAGGGCGAGGGCCGAGAGGGTATGGGCAAGGACGTCGTGCATCTCGCGGGCCAGGCGCCCCCGCTCGGCGGCGGCGGCGGCGCGCGCTTCGGCCGCCTGCGAGGCCTCAAGCGCGACGTTCTGCTCGCGCATGCGTCGCATCTGGCCCATGACGAGGAACCAGGGAACCGCGCCGATCAGAGTGCCAACCGCCTGACCCCAGTGGTTGGTCACCCCGGCGATTGAGCCGAGGACGACGAGGTTGAGGCCGAGGACCCAAAGGGCGACCTTGCGATCGAGGCGCATGGCGGCGACGATGGCGACGTAGTACGGGGTGGCCTCCCACAGGCCGTTGGGCTGGGCGGCGGCCAGAACGGCGGCCGCGACGGTGATCATGGTCAGGGCCTCGACCCGCGTCCATGGCCGGACTGACGAGCGGGGGTTGGAGACCAAGATGGCCACTACCAGGCAGATGAGGGCGAGGAGGACGGGGAGGCCACGGCCGGCGAGGGCGGGCTGCGGGCTCGTCGTCGTGGTGCCGATGATGATGAGCGCGAAATAGCCGAGGCCGAGCAGGCGCAGGAACAGGACCTCGGGGGGAACGGGGTCCCCGGGCGCGCTCCAGATGCCGTAGCAGGCGTAGGACCGCCAGATCCGTCGCGCGAGCGAGATCATCGCGCAAACGATAAGCCCCGCGCGAGCACTCGTCATCGGCTCCGGGGTGGATCGCCGGGGCGGCCGTCTCCACCCTGAGGTGGAGGCCGAATTTCCTCCCAACGGCCGATGACGAGCGAGGAGCCGATGCCTAGGCTGTCGGCCATGCTCACCAACTCACTGGACGCCGCCGTCTCCCAGCGTCTCGCCGCCGAGCGCGACGCCAAGGCTTCCGCCGAGGCGGTGATCGAGGTCGCGGGGCTGCGCAAGCGCTACGGCGACCACGAGGCCGTCCGGGGCATCGACCTCGAGGTCGTGCGCGGGGAGATCTTCGCCTTCCTCGGCCCCAACGGCGCCGGGAAGACGACCACGGTGGAGATCCTCGAGGGCTTCCGCCGCGCCGACGCGGGCACCGTCCGCGTGCTCGGCGCCGATCCCGCGCACGCGGGACGCTCGTGGCGCGAACGGATCGGCATCGTCCTCCAGGAGTCCGCGCCCGAAGCCGGCTTGACCGTGCGCGAGTGCCTCGAGCTCTACGCCGGCTACTATCGGGCGCCGCGCCCGATCGAGGAGACCCTCGACCTCGCCGGGCTCACCGACGTCGCCGGTCAGCGCGCCGCCTCGCTCTCCGGCGGCCAGCGACGCCGGCTCGACGTCGCCCTCGCCCTCGTCGGCGACCCCGAGCTCATCTTCCTCGACGAGCCGACGACGGGCTTTGACCCCTCGGCGCGGCGCGCGGCGTGGACGGTCATCGAGGGACTGCGCCGTCTCGGCAAGACGGTGTTCCTCACCACCCACTACATGGAGGAGGCCGAGCGCCTCGCCGACCGGATCGCCGTCATCGCCGCCGGGCGGATCATCGCTCAGGGAACGCCGCGCACGCTCGGGGGTCGCGACACCTCCGCGGCGCGCATCACCTTCACCCCGCCCGCCGGCACCAGCGCCGCCGTCGACCTCCCCCCGCTGCTCGCCGAGCGCGCCGAGCCTCAGAGCGACGGCCGCGTCTCGCTCACCAGCACCGGCGTCGCCGCCGACCTCCACGCCCTGTCGGGCTGGGCGCTCGAGCGCGACCTCGAGCTCGCCGACCTCGAGGTCCGCCGGGCCACCCTCGAAGACGTCTACCTCGGCCTCGTCGCCGAGTACCAAGAGCACCGGAGCTGACGCCCATGCCCACCCCCGCGGCCCGCGGCAATCTCGCCCTGCTCGCCCACGAGGCGCGCTACGACACGCTGGCGAGCATGCGCAACCCCCGCGCGCGCTTTTTCACCTTCATGTTCCCGATCCTCCTGCTCGTCATCTTCTCGAGCGTGCTCGGGCACGGACACACAACCGTCATCGACGGCACCCGCGTGTCCCTCGCCCGCTACTTCGTGGGCGGGATCATCGCCATGTCGATCATCACCGCCGCCTACGCCGGTCTCGTCATCAGCATCGCCTCCGCGCGCGAATCCGGTGTCCTCAAGCGCCGCCGCGCGACCCCCGTGCCCCCCGCCATCATCATCGGCGGGCAGGCGCTGTCGACTCTCGTCACGGCCGCCATCGCCTCGGTCATCCTCCTCCTCGTCGCCCGCATCGGGTACGGGATCGGCTTCTCGGTGGGCTCGCTGGTGGCCATGGCGGTCGCCGGCGTCGTCGGGACACTGAGCTTCGCGTGCCTCGGGTTCGCGGTCGCCGGGGTGATCGGCTCGCCCGATGCTGCGCAGCCCATCGTCCAGGCGACGATGCTCCCGCTCTACTTCATCTCCGGTGTGTGGATCCCCACCGAGAGCCTGTCGCCGGCGCTGCGCCACATCTCCGAGGTGTTCCCGATCGAGCACCTGGCGGCGGCGTTGCACCTGGCCTCGGTTCGCGGGTCCTTCGCCCATGCCTTCGCGCCCGCCGACCTCGTCGTCCTCGGTGCGTGGGCGCTCGCGGCGTCGCTCTTCGCCGCTCGCCGCTTCAGCTGGCTGCCCGCGGCGGCCGGGGCATGAACATCACTATCATGGCGCTCGGGTGGGGTAGGACCGGGTGCTCGTCAGGGTCAGGCGGCGTGCGCACACGCGCAGGAACCGGGGCCAATTCGCTGAGACCAGGAGTAGAGCCATGCTGAAACTCACCCGCTGGTGCATCGCCCACCGTCGTTTCGTCCTCGTGGCCTGGGTGGCCGTCGCCGTCATCGCCACCGTTCTCGCCGGAGCCGCGGGGCGTAACTACGCGACCGACTTCAGCCTGCCGGGAACCGAGTCCCAGCACGCTCTTGACCTCCTCAAGGCGGACTTCAAGGCCCAGTCCGGCGACGTCGACACCGTGGTCTTCCACACCACGCAGGGCACGATCGACTCTCCGGCCGTCAAGTCGGCGATGAGCAAGGTGCTCAACCAGGTGAGCGGGGATCCGCACGTGGTGTCCGTGCTCAGCCCCTACACCCCCCAGGGAGCGGTCGAGGTCTCCAAGAGCCGCACCACGGCGTTCGCCGCCGTCAACTACTCCAAGCGCGCCAACAACCTTCCCAACGCCACCGGCAAGCCCGTCCTCAATCAGATCAATGCCGTCCACGTGCCGGGTCTCCAGGTCGCCGCCGGCGGCCAGGTGATCGAGCAGGCCGAGGGCTTCAGCATCGGTCCCGCGACCTCGGTCGGCGTGATCGCGGCCCTGATCATCCTCCTCATCACCTTCGGCTCGCTCGTCGCCGCTGCCATGCCTCTGGTCACGGCGGGCTTGGGCCTCATCACCGGCGTCGCGCTGATCGGACTCGCCACCCACGTCACGAGCATGTCCAACGTCTCCCCCGAGCTGGCACTGATGATCGGCCTCGGAGTGGGAATCGACTACGCCCTCTTCATCGTCACCCGCTTTCGCGAGAACTACCTGCACTACGGGAACGTCGAGCGCTCGGTGGTCGAGGCCATGGACACCTCGGGGCGGGCGGTCCTCCTCGCCGGCGCGACGGTGGTCATCGCCCTGCTCGGGATGTTCGCCACCGGCGTCAGCTTCATGTACGGCCTGGCCATCGCCTCCGTGCTCACGGTGCTGCTGGTGATGATCGCCTCGCTCACCGTGCTCCCGGCCATCCTCTCGCGCTGGGGCCACCGGCTCGTGCGCCAGAAGGGGCCCCGCCAGGGCCGCTTGCGCCGTCGCGCGCCGGCGCCGGCCGGCGCGACGGCCGCGACGGCCGCGACCCCCACCGCGGACACGGAGTCGCGCTGGCGGGCGTGGAGCCACACCGTGCAGCGGCGCCCGTGGCCCCTGGCCGCCGTCTCCCTCCTCATCATGGTCGGGCTTCTCCTCCCCGTGTTCGCGCTGCGCCTGGACACGAGCGACGCCGGCAACGATCCCAGCAGCACGAGCTCGCGCCACGCCTTCGACCTCCTCGCCCAGGGCTTCGGACCGGGCTTCAACGGGCCGCTGCTCCTCGTCGCCGAGTCACCCCATCCCGGGCAGGCGGCCGCCGCCCTCCCGGCCCTGCGCGCGGCGGTCAGTGCCACCCCCGACATCGTGGCCGTGACCCCGCCCCGGATCTCGCCCTCGGGCACGGTGGCGGTCCAGGAGGTCTACCCGGGGTCGGCTCCGCAGGCGCCCGCCACCACCAACCTCGTCAATCACCTGCGCAGCGACGTCGTCCCGCCCGTCGCGAAACGCTCCGGCGTGCGCATCCTCGTGGGCGGCTTCACCGCCGGTTCGATCGACTTCTCTCGCGTGCTGGCGAGCAAGCTGCCGCTCTTCATCGGGATCGTCGTCGTCCTCTCCGCGCTCCTCCTGCTCGTCATCTTCCGCTCGGTGATGATCCCGATCCAGGCGGCGCTGATGAACCTGCTGAGCATCGGCGGCGCCCTCGGCGTCACCGTCGCCGTCTTCCAGGACGGCGTCCTCGGCGGCGTGCTGGGGATCGAGAAGGGGCCGATCGAACCCTGGATCCCGGTGTTGATGTTCGCGGTCGTCTTCGGGCTGTCGATGGACTACGAGGTCTTCCTCGTCTCGCGCGTGCGCGAGGAGTGGATCCGCAAGCACGACGCGTCCGCCGCGGTGGCCGACGGCATCGCCTTCACCGGCCGGGTGATCACGGCCGCGGCGGCGATCATGGTCTGCGTCTTCCTCTCCTTCATGCTCGGCAACGAGCGCTCGATCAAGGAGTTCGGCTTCGGGTTGGCGGCGGCGGTGTTCCTCGACGCCATCGTCGTGCGCTGCGTCCTGCTGCCCGCCGTACTCGAGCTTCTCGGCCCGACCACCTGGCGCCTGCCGCGGTGGCTCGACGCCCGCCTGCCGCACTTCAACATCGAGGGCTCGACGGCGCGTGCCCTGATCGAGCCCGACGCGACGGCCGGCACCGAGGACGCGGAGCCCGAGCCCGCCCGCGTCTAGTCCGAGGCCAGATCCGGCCACCACTCGGCGAGCCGCCGGCGCGCCTGCTCGGCCTCGGGAGCCACGGCCGGCTCCTCGCCGGGCGCCGGCGGCTCCGCGGCCCCCAGCACCTCGAGGGTGGCGGCGACCGAATGCGCCAGGGCGCCCAGGTCATAGCCGCCCTCGAGCACGCCACCGACAGGTACCGCGAGCTCGTCGGCGACCCGCCGCATCGAGGAGGCCATGGCCGCGAACCCCTCCTCGGTCACCGTGCAGCCGGCGAGGGGATCGTCGCGGTGCGCGTCGTAGCCCGCCGAGATGAGCACGAGCTGGGGCTCGTAGGCCCGGGCCAGCGGCACCGCCACGTGCTCGACGAGTGAGCCGTACACCGCGTCGCCCGAGCCCGCCGGGACGGGGAGGTTGACGGTGTAGCCGACGCCCTCGCCGCGCCCCACGTCGGTCACCGCGCCCGTGCCCGGGTACAGCGCCCGCTGGTGGATGGAGATGAAGAGGATCTCGCGCGAGGCGCGGAAGATGTCGTTGGTGCCGTTGCCGTGATGGACGTCCCAGTCGAGGATCAGCACCCGCTCGAGCCCGCGCCCGGACACGGCGTGCTGGGCGGCCACGGCGATGTTGTTGAACAGGCAGAAGCCCATCGCCTGCGCGGGCTCGGCGTGGTGTCCTGGGGGGCGGTGCGAGCTGAAGCCGGTGGGAGCCGAGCCCGCGAGCAGGAGGTCGACGAGGTGGACGGCGCCACCCGCCGCGTGCAGGGCCGCCTCGTAGGAGCCCCCGCTCATCAGCGTGTCCATGTCGAGTGCCCCTCCCCCGCGCGCCGCTGCCCGCTCGATCCATTCGACATAGGTCTCGCGGTGGACGGCGGTCAGCGCGGCGCGCTCGACGGGGGGTGACTCGATGCGCTCGAACCCGAGCCAGTCGCGGCGCGCGAGCTCGCTCTCGATCGCCACGATCCGCTCCGCCCGCTCGGGATGCGCTCCCGTGTCGTGCTCGAGCGACGAGGGGTGATGGAGAAAGACGGGCGCCGGCGTCATTCCGCACGACATTCTGCGTTATTCAGCGCGACCACCAGGCGCCGAGCACCCGCCGCCAGTTCCCCCACGCGATCGCCTCGAGCTCCTCGGCGCCGAATCCCGCGTCCGCGAAGGACTCGACCAGGCGCGGCAGCCCGGCGGCGTCCCCGAGGGCGGCGGGGATCGTGGCGCCGTCGAAGTCCGAGCCGAGCGCGACGTGCTCGACGCCGATGCGGTCGGCGACGTAGCGAGCGTGGGCGGCGATGAGATCGATCGGGGTGTCGGAGACGTCGGCGAAGTCCGGGCGCAGGAAGAGCGACGCGAAGACGATCCCCACCAGGCCCCCGGTGGCTCCGATGGCGTGGAGCTGGCGGTCGGTGAGATTGCGTGAGGCGGCGGACAGCGAATGAGCACCGGCGTGGCTGGCGACGAGCGGCCCCGCCTCGAGCTTCGCCACATCCCAGAAGCCGGCCTCGTTCAGGTGGCTCAGATCGACGAGGATCCCCAGCTCGGCGCACCTGAGGACGAGGGCACGACCGGCGGAGGTGAGCCCAGGGCCGGTGTCGGGCGAGGAGGGAAAGATGAAGGGGACCCCATGCGCGAACTGGTTGGGCCGGCTCCACACCGGACCGAGCGAGCGCAGCCCGGCCTGGTACCAGGTGTCGAGCGCCTCGAGCCCTGGATCGATGGCCTCGGCGCCCTCGAGGTGGAGCACGGCCACGGGCGGCCCGCCGTCGTCGTGGGCGGCGTCGAGATCCGCGGCGGCGCGGGCGATCCGCACGTGCCCGGCGCGCTCGAGGGCCCCGAGTCTGCCCGCCGCCGCCGACGCGTGAGCCGCGGCCCGCGGGCGTCCGACCGGGGGCGCCAGCTCGAACTCGATCACCCCGTCGCCGCGGGGCACGGGCCGCTTGCGCTCGCGGGAGGATGGCGTGAAGACGGCGAAGATGCCGCCGCGCATCCCGCCCGCGCGCATGCGGGGCAGGTCGAGGTGGCCGTTCCGGCGGCCGGTGGCGAAGTCGGCGTGGTCTGAGCGGGTGAGAGCGTCGTTGTGTCCGTCGAAGACTGCGAGCACGCGCCCACGCTAGCGCCCCGGGCAGGGGATCGGGCGCGGCCAGCGAACCGAAGGCCATGCGACCCCTCCGCTTCCCGTTCGCCAGGCTCGCCGGCGCCACCGCGATCGGACTCGCGGCCGTGATCATCCCCGCCGTCGCCCTCGGGGCCGCCGCCCCGACGGCGGGGCCCGACACCGTCACCGGCCCCGGCGCCATCGTTGCCCCCTCGGCGGTGAGCGCGAACGCGTGCGCGCCCTCGGGGCTCGTGGCGTGGCTCAACACCCAGGGCAACGGGGCGGCCGGGAGCGTCTTCTACACGCTCGAGTTCACGAACGTGTCGGGGCACACGTGCACGGTCGGCGGCTACCCCGGGGTCTCGGCGGTCAACCGCGCCGGTCAGCAGCTGGGCAGGGCCGCCGCGCGCGACAACGGGAACGCGGCCCACGTGATCACCCTGGCCAACGGCGCGCGGGCGACCGCGACCCTGCGCATCATCGAGGCGGGCAACTTCCCAAGCTCCACGTGCAAGCAGGTCACCGCCGTGGGGCTGCGCGTCTTTCCCCCCAACCTGACGACCTCGACGGTGATCCCCTTCCCCTACGCCGCGTGCTCGAAGGCCGGGCCGGTGTTCCTCACCGTGCGGGCCGTGCAGCACGGGTAGGCGATACTCCCGGTCACCGCTCGTCCGCCCGGGACGACGGAGTGTCAGCCGTGGACCCCCTTCACACCGATGTCACAGTCGTCGGCGCCGGCGCCGCCGGCCTCTACGCGGCCCTGTGCGCGGCCCGCGACGGCGGACGGGTGACGCTGGTCTCCGCGACCCCGCTCGCGGAGTCGGCGAGCTACTGGGCGCAGGGGGGGCTGGCGGCCGCGTTGGCCGAGGACGACGGCCCCGACCGCCATCTCCGCGACACGGTTATCGCCGGCCGGGGAGCCGTGCGCGAATCGGCAGCGCGCGTCCTGTGCAACGAGGCGCCGGGGGTCGTCGAGGACCTTGCCGCGCTCGGAGTGCGCTTCGACGCCGACCGCCACGGGCGGCTCGCCCTCGGGCTCGAGGGAGGCCACTCGGCCCGGCGCGTGGTCCACGCAGGCGGGAGCGCGACCGGGCGCCGGGTCACGCGCCAGCTCTCTGCGCTGGTCGCCGAGCATCCCTCGATCGATGTCCTCGAGGGGAGCCGGGCCGTCGGGGTGATCGTCGTCGCCGGGCGCTGCGTGGGGATCTTCCTCGACGGGGGGCGGCGCGTGGCGAGCGGCGCCGTCGTCCTTGCCACCGGGGGCGCCGCCGCCCTGTGGGCGCGGACCACCAACCCTCAGGGCGCGACCGGGGGCGGCCTGCTGCTGGCCCACGGGGCGGGCGCCACGCTGGCCGATCTCGAGCTCGTGCAGTTCCACCCGACGGCGATGGCCGCGCCCAACGGCGGCGACGGGTTCCTCATCACCGAGGCGATCCGGGGCGAGGGGGCGTTGCTCCTAGACGCGAGCGGAGAGCGCTTCGTGGACGAGCTCGCGCCGCGGGACGAGGTGGCTCGGGCGATCCAGAACCTGATGAGCGATACCGGCGCCAGCTCGGTGGCGCTCGACATGCGCGGGGTCGACCCCAGGCTCTTCCCCAACGTCGTCGACGCCCTGCACCGGGCCGGGATCGATCCCGAGCGCCAGCTCGTGCCCGTATCGCCCGCCGCCCATTACATGATGGGCGGGATCGCGACCGACCTCGACGGCCGCTCGACGGTCCCCGGGCTCTATTCCGTGGGCGAGTGCGCGTGCACGGGACTGCACGGCGCCAACCGCCTGGCCTCGAACTCGCTCTCTGAGTGCTTCGTGTTCGGCGCCCGCGCCGCCGGCGCGACACTTGCCGAGCCCGCCGTCCACCCCACCGCGCTGCGCGGCGCCGAGCCCCCGCCGCGTCCGCCGGCCCTCGCGCCCGCGAGCCGTCAGGCGCTGTGGGAGCGCGCGGGCATCGAGCGCGACCGGGACGGTCTGTGGGCGCTGCGCGAGGATCCCCACCCGCTGGTGCGCCTGATCGCCGACGCCGCGCTCGCGCGCACCGAGAGCCGCGGCGCCCATCAGCGACGCGATTTCCCCGACCTCGACCCGGCTTTCGAGGGGCTGCACGTGATGATGGAGCCCTCGGGACGTACGGCGTTCGACCGCTGGGCGTGAGCTGGACGCGGACGCCGATCTGGACGCCGCCGTCGACCCGAGGGCGCATGTCCAGGCCACTTAACACGCAGTTAATACGAGCAATGACACTCCCTTTACAAGTCGGCGCGATACTCGCGGCCGCTCACGACGGTGCCAAGGCGGGGGCCGAAAGGAGATAAGTCAGTATGTATCGCTTCAGTCGGGCCATCTACAGGGAGTTGGCCAACGACATCGTCGAGGATGACCACTGCCTCGGTCATCCTCTCAACCACGAGCGGGTGCTGCGAGCGTGTGAAACCGTGATCGAGCGGCTGGCCACCGACCGGCACTACTTCGCACATCCCGCCCGGACCCTGTTCTCAGACATCCGGTGGTATTTCCCGATGAGGGCTCAGCCCCGTGTCCTACTGGTGATTGAGCGCTACCTGGCGTGCGCCGAGACCGTCCTGCGCCAGCAACCCCACAACGGGTACGACGTGTACGGCAATCCCCTCCAGTGCCGGGCGACGACGCGCAAGGGCGCGCCGTGTCAGCGGATGCCGCTGCCCCATAACGGGTACTGCCCGTCGCACCAGCACCTGGCCGAGACGGAAGAGGAGCTGGGCCTGGCGGCCTAGCCGCCTAGGGACGCCGCCTTCGCGCGGGGGCGCTTCGGCCCCCGCGCGCCCGGGCGGTCGCGAGCGCGGCGGCGTCCTCGCCCGGGTCCTCGACGCGGCCCACGAGCACGGCGAGGATCTTCGCGAGCCTCCGGCCTTCGTCGGGGTCGAGGAAGACCCGGCAGCGCGAGAGCGAGACCGCGAGCTGAAGGGCATGCTCGACGGGCACGAGCGGGTCCTCGAGGCCGTGCCAGAGATGGACCTCGGCCGCCACCTCGGCGGCCGTGAAGCCCCATGGGCTCGAGTAGACGAGGTAGTCCTCGATCATCCCGCGCACACCGCCGCTGGCCGCGTCGAGGAAGCTCGTGCTCGCCGCGCAGCGCTCGTCCGCGCGGTGCAGGAGGCGGCGCTCGCCGGGCGCGGCGTGGGCGGCGATGACGCGGGTGAGGAGCTCGGGATGGCGCTGGATCACCGTCACGGCCAGGTCCCCGATCCCGGGACGGCTGATGGCGATGTAGCGCACTCCAAGCTCGCCGGTGATCGTCTCGAGGTCGACGGTGCCCGCAAGCGGCGTCCCGATCGCCCCATGGCAGTAGAGGACAGGGATGCCGTCCCGCGGCCCGGTCTCCGAGTAGGTCAGGCGCCGGCCGTCGGCGAGCCGCAGCCGGCCGCGCACGAATGTGGGGTCAGAGCGCATCGCAGTCG
>DASZMD010000140.1:0-2107 GCA_035551955.1 Solirubrobacteraceae bacterium
CGATCCGGTTCAGGGCGCCTTGACGTCGCGCTGCTAGGCGTCAGACCCGGTCTCCGGGTGCGGGCTCGCGAATCGCCCTCAGTTCGGCGAGGTAAGACGAGCTCATGCGCCGACGCTGTACCCATGGCCGACCCCGCCGCCAGGTCCTCGCGCCCCGGCGGCCATTTTCAACAGCGATCAAAGGAGCCGTATGACCGACTCGATTGCCGAGCAGCTGCCTCGCCTACGCGAGAGCATCGCCCAAAGCGCCCCCGCCGAGATCGCGGAGATCTTCCTTCGGGAGCAGCGCGCGCTTGCGTCGGTGACACCGGAGGGCATCATCGAGGCGGGAGCCCGCCTGCCAGACGCCCAGCTGCTCGATCCACACGGTCAGCCCATCACGCTGAGCGAGGCGCTGGCGGGCCGACCAGGGGTGCTGGTGTTCTATCGCGGGGCCTGGTGCCCATACTGCAACCTGGCACTGCGCACTTATCAGGCCGCGCTCGTGGACGAGCTCGAGGGGCGGGGCGTGCAGCTGGTTGCCGTCAGCCCCCAACGACCCGACGGCTCGCTGACCATGCAGGAGAAGCACGGTCTGCGCTTCCCCGTGCTATCGGACCCCGGCAGCGCCTTGGGCCGGACGGCGGCCATCATGACCCAGCCGGCCGAGGAGGCGCTGGCGGCGCAGCTGAAGCTGGGCCTCGACCTCGAGGCGGTCAACGCCGACGGCACGCCGGCCATCCCGATGCCAACCACCGTGATCCTCGATCGCGATCGCGTCGTCCAGTGGGTCGACGTCCATCCCGACTACAGCACGCGCTCTGAACCGGAGCAGATCCTGTCCGCCCTCGACGCGCTGGCGCGTGCCTGATGGCCGGCGATCTCAATGGACGCGTGGCGCTCGTCACGGGTGCGGGCCGGGGAATCGGCGCCGAGATCGCCGTGGGTCTGGCAGCGCGCGGGGCTCGGGTGGCGCTGCTGGCGCGGACCGCGAGCCAACTCGACGCGGTGGCCGCCACTGTGATGGACGCTGGTGGAACGGCAGTTGCCCTCACCGCCGACGTGGCTGATCAGGCGCAGCTCGACAGGGCGCTGCTCCGCGCGCGCTTGGAGCTTGGCGAGATCGGGCTGCTCGTCAACAACGCCGCCGTAGTCTGGCCGCTCGCTCCCACAAACGAGCTCACCGGGCGGGAGATCGCCGAAGCCCTGGCGCTGAACGTCGTAGCGCCCATCTACCTCTCCGGCCGAGTCCTGCCTGCGATGCTGGCGGAGGGCTGGGGACGGATCGTCAACGTCTCAAGCGGGATCGTCAGCCGCCCGGAGATGATGGTCCGGGGCACGGTGTACGCCGCCTCCAAGGCGGCGCTTGAGGCCCACACGCTCAACCTGTCGGCCGAGCTGACCGGCACGGGCGTCACCGCCAACGTCTACCGCCCCGGCGCCGTCGATACCGAGATGCAGGCCTGGATCCGTCGACAGAACCCGGACCTGATCGGCTCCGAGCTCCACCGGCGCTTCACAAAGAGTCACGCCGCGGGTGCGCTGCTCACACCCCAGCAGTCCGCGGCTGCGCTGCTGGTGCGCCTCGACTCCGACAGAACTGGTCAGATCTGGGAGGCGGGCGCCCCCACCGCCCCGCAGACCTGATCTGCCGTCGGCGCTCGGAACTCTCTCGCCTCGCGTCGGGAGCTTGAGTCACCAGCTAGGCGGCCCGCACGCGAGGGCCGCCCACCGCCGTCGTCGATCGGTCAGCTGGCTGCCGCGGCGTGCTCGCGCACGTAGCGCACCATCCCGACGATGTCGTCGGGCACGAGTCGCCCGATCGCGCCGCTTGAGTAGACGCTGACAATCACGCCACCGTCGGCAGCGAGCACGAATCCCGTGGACTGCAGGTAGAGCGGATCGTCGTTGACGAACGCGCCGGTCTCCTGCGCGACCGCGCGGGCGTCCGCGCTATGGCCGACCGGGAAGGTGAGGCCGTGCTTCTCGATCAGCTCGCGCGTCGTCGCCTCGTCGTCGACCGACAACGCGACGACTTTGACGTCGAGTTCTGCCAACTTGTCCTGGGCTCGCTGGAAGGCCCGGAGCTGGGCGTTGCAGTATGGGCACCAAGCGCCCCGAAAGAACA
>DASZMD010000141.1:0-15903 GCA_035551955.1 Solirubrobacteraceae bacterium
TGCGCTACGCGCCGGCGTGGCGCCGCCCCCTGTCGGTGGCGGCCGGCGTCGGCCTGTGGGTGGCGATGTTCAAGTCCGGCGTCGATCCGGTGATCTCCGGGCTGGCCGTCGGGCTCGCCACCAGCGCCTACCCGCCCACGCGCGAGGACGTCGAGCGCGCGACCGCACTCGCCTACTCGTTCCGCGAGCAGCCGACGCCCGAGCTCGCGCGCTCGGTCCAGCTCGGAGTGGAGTCGGCGATCTCGCCCAACGAGCGCCTCCAGTACAGCCTGCACCCGTGGACGAGCTACGTGATCGTGCCCCTGTTCGCGCTCGCCAACGGCGGGGTCCACATCACCATGAACCTGCTCGGAGACGCCGTCACCTCGCCCATAACCCTGGGCATCCTCGTGGGCTACGTGGTGGGCAAGCCGGTGGGGATCACCACGGCGTCGTGGATTGCGTCACGGCCCGCCCTCCACGGTCCGCGCCCGCCGGTCAGCGGGCCGATACTCGTGGCCGGGGGGGCGGTGGCGGGTATTGGCTTCACCGTCTCGCTCCTCATCTCGAGCCTCGCCTTCCACGGCGAGCTCCTCGACGAGGCCAAGCTCGGGGCGCTGGGCTCGGTGATCGTCGCCCCGCTCGTCGCCTGGCTCCTCCTGCGCCTGATCCGCCGCCTGCCGGCCTCGACGCGCGCCCGCCAGCTCGCGGCCACGGCCGAGGACATCCTCGACCTCTCGATGGACATCGACCCCGAGCGCGACCACATCCGCGGGCCCGAGGACGCGCCCGTGACCCTGGTCGAGTACGGCGATTTCGAGTGCACCTACTGCGGCCAGGCCGAGAGGGTGATCCGCGAGCTCCTGAGCTCGGTCGACGACGACGTCCGCTACGTCTGGCGCCACCTGCCCCTCACCGATGTCCACCCCAACGCCCAGCTCGCCGCCGAGGCCTCCGAGGCCGCGGCCGCCCAGGGCAGGTTCTGGGATATGCACGACCTCCTCCTCGACCATCAGGGCGCTCTGACGTTGCGCGACCTCGCCGGCTACGCCGACGAGCTCGGCCTCGACACCAAGCGCTTCCTCGAGGAGCTCCGCACCCGCGAGTACGCCCCCCGCGTGGCCGAGGACGTGGCCAGCGCCGACGAGAGCGGCGTCTCCGGCACCCCCACCTTCTTCATCAACGGCCGCCGCCACTACGGCGCCTACGATATCGGCACCCTCACCGAAACGGTCAAGGCGGCGCGCAACCGCGCCCGCCTCCGCGCCAAGGCGGCGAGCTAGGTTTCAGATTCCCCCGACTGGGGGAAGGTTCCGTCGTCGCAGGGTTTCGGGATTCAGGTCGGCGGATCTTCTGCCGACAGCGTTCCTATGGTTATGTTCACCATGACCTTCTCAAGTCTTGTCCGCCGGGCCGTGAAGCGGCGCCGGGCCACGCCGCCAAGCGGCGTGTCGAGCCGACCGGTCGCACCGGCCCGCGGCAGCGCCGGCGGCCGTGGCGCGGTCGTTGATTCGCAGCCGGAGCGCCATCCCGCGATGGCCCGCATCGACGTCTCACCCGTGCATGGCCGCCACTGCGACTGCGACCGCTGCCGGCGCGAACAGCACGCCGGGGACGCCGGCCGGCGGCCGGCGGCGTAGGGTCGGAGCGTTTACTGGCGCACGAGCGTCATCCGCCAGAAACCGCCTGACACGGCCGGATTTAGCGGAAAAACCATCCGCACGCCAATAGGCGCCCGCTCGAAGGCTTGCGCGCGCGCTGCGAACCCGTGATTCGCGAGCGCTGGGTACGACCAATGAGCGGGGACCGCTATCGCACAGGCAAAGATGAGCAGCGCCACGGCCGCGCCCCGAGCCCACACGTTCGCCTGAAACGCGTGCCATACGACGACGACCGCGATTGCGTATTCGGGTATGAGGAAGTACCGGCCACTGTTGATGGGCGCGGCCAGATTCCCCCAGCTGACGCCGAGGGGATGCGCAAGCGCCATCGCCAGGACGGCGCAGGCAAAGAGCAGGAAGAGCCGTACCTCCGCGGTACCCCGTCTGATCGCGGCCGCGAACGCCAGGGCCCCGAAGACGCCAATCAGTTCCACGGCCAGCGTGCTGATCGTCGAGCTGTCCAATCCGAGGGGCTGCATGACGACCCGGCGTCCGATGATCTCGAACAACAGCGGCACGGTCGGATGCAGCGGCACCGCGATCCGTGGGCCGGCGACGTAGCCGGCAGGTAAATGGTGCTGCAGATAAGCCAACGCGAAGAGCTGGATCGCGGCAGCGGCTGAGAACAGCGCCAAAACCCAGGTGGCAACCGCGTCCCGGCCTCGCCACCGCCGGTACAAGTAGAGCAGCGGAGCGAGCGCAATGGCGAAGACCCCGGTGATCGCGCACATAACCAAGATCACTCCGTCGAGCACCTTCGCGCCGCGACTCCTCGGTGGCGCTGAGATGACGACAATGATCGCCGCGATCGCCAAGTACCACAGAGAGTTCTCGACGTTGGCGTTGGTCTCTGCCACGCCTGGCAGGCAGATGTAGAGGGCCGCGATGAGGCCCCGGGCCCGCAGGCTCGGAGCGAAGGTCGTCGCGCGCTCTGAGAGGAGAAGTCCTACGGGTAGGGACCGCACGAGGATCGCGATGACATTCCCCAGGAGCGGGGCGAATTGGAGAGGAACCAGTTTCTCTAGCCCAGCGACAAGGACGGGGAAGTCTTGGTAATAACCCGATTGGGGGACGAGCAGGGTGCCAAGCAGGCCGTGCCGGTACACGTTGGCGTAGAACATGGAGCCGTCATCGGCCCAGAATTGCGGATGAAGGAGCGCGTCGGGACGGCGGCTGAAGATGAGCAGGGCCGCGAACAGAGTTCCGAGTACCGGAAACCAGGGGATCCGGCCGCTTGTCAGACCGTCGAAACGGCGTTGACGAACGACGGACAACACGTGGCCGCACGGCCTAACAGCGTAGGCCGTCTCTCGGCTCATGCTGGGTTATCGACCAACCCACGACGGACTTGAGCGAGCCCCAGCTACCGTCCCGCCCGTGCCCCCCTCCGACACCGCGCGGCGGCTCGATGCCCTCTTCGGGGTCGCCCTGCGGCTCGCCCGGTCCGCGCCGAGTGGCAAGCTCGTGCTGGCGCGCCTCGCGCGCGCCACCGATCCGGCCTGGATCCCCACGCCCTGGGGCGACGATCTCCTCGCCGAGCTCGATAAGGCCCGCGCCAACCCCCCCGAGCCCCTCCCCGCCCGCATCGTCGAGCGCACGCTCAGAGACGCCTGGGGGGCCAAGCCCGCCGAGGAGCTCGACGACCTCGATCTCGAGCCGGTCGCGGTCACCCCGACCGCCCAGGTCCACCGCGCCCACCACGACGGCCAACCGGTGGCGGTGAAGCTCTTGAGGCCCGGCATCGCCGCCACGGTGCGCCAGGACCTGGTGCTCCTCGACGGGCTCATCAGCCCCCTGGCCGCGGCCTTTCCGGCCCTGGACGCCGGCGCGCTCATCACGGAGGCGCGGGAGCGGATTCAGGATGAGCTCGACCTCGAGCACGAAGCGCAGAGCCTGAGGCGCTTCCACCGTGCCCTGCGCTCGCATCCCTTTCTCACCGTTCCGGCGCCCGTCACTCGACTGGCCCACGAAAATGTCCTCGTCAGTGAATGGATCGACGGCGTCCCGTTCGCGGAGGCGCCCGACCCTGACCTCGCCGCCGCCCGGCTCATCACTTTCGTGATCGGCGCCGCGCGCTTCGGGGTCATGCACGCCGACCCCGATCCCGACGACGTGCTCGTCCTCCCCGGCGACCGCGTGGCCATCCTCGACTTCGGCGCCACCCGCACCGTCGTCCCACACCGCACAGAGGCCGCGCGCGAGGCCCTCGACGCGTTCGCGACCGAGGATGCCGCAGCCTTCGGGGCGGCATTACAAACGCTCGGCGCCCTGCCCGAGCGCCACGCCAAGGCCGCCCTCGACCTCGGTCGCCACGCCCTCGGCGACCTCGCCGGGCCCGGGCCGTCGCGGCTCGACAGCGACGCCGTGATCGACGCGCGCGAGCGCGTGGGCGACCGAGCCGATGCCCTCGTGCCCATCCTCCTGGCCGCTTCGATCGCCCCCGAGGACCTGTGGCCCGCCCGCGCCGTCGCGCAGCTCTTCGCCGTGATCGCCCGCACGGGCGCCACCGGCGATTGGCTCGAGCTCGCGCGCGCGGCCCTGCGCGACGGCTGGTAAGGGCCTCGCGAGCCCCCAAGAACACCCTCATTTCGGTTAGTGTCCCTGTAGGCGCTCCGGGGGCGCGGTGCGCACACTCGGGGAGCCACCAAGGAAAGGTTGCGTCCACAATGGAGCCAGCGCTCACGCCCGAACAGCGGATCGCCAAGCTGGGCCTCGTCCTACCCCCGCCCGCCACTCCGAGCGGCGCCTACCTCGAGAGCAAGCGGATCGGCCGGATGCTCTACCTCGCCGGCCACGGGCCGATCGACGGGAGCAGCATCACCACCGGCGTGGTCGGCAAGGACATGACGACGGCGCTGGCGGCGGCCGCGGCCCAGCTCACCGGGCTGTCGCTGCTCTCGACGATGAACGCCGCGGTGGGCCTCGATCAGGTCGAGGGGATCCTCAGCGTCCACGGCTACGTCAACTGCGTGCCGTGGTTCACCGACCAGCCGGCGGTCATCGATGGGTGCTCGAACCTGTTCCTCGAGGTGTTCGGCGACGCCGGCAAGCACGTTCGCTGCGCGCTTGGGGTCGGGTCGCTGCCCTTCGGGATCCCGGTGGAGATCGAGTGCGTGGCGCTCCTGCGCGAGGAGGGCGCGCAGGCGCGTGCGGAGGCGAAGAGGAAGTGAGTACCGCGCCCGCCCAGAGCCGCACCGTCGAGCTCGCCAACGTCAACCCCTCGCAGCTCCTGCTGCGCTACCTGGCCCTCGAGGGCGCCACCACGCTGTTCGGGATCCCGGGCGCGGCGATCATGCAGCTCCTTTACGAGCTGCGAGTGCGCTCTGACGCCTTCCGCTTCGTCGTCTGCCGGCAGGAGACGGGCGCCGCCTACATCGCCGACGGGTACGCGCGGGTCAGCGACGGCCTCGGGGTCGTGCTCGTGACCTCAGGGCCGGGCGCCACCAACGCGCTCACGGGCACGGTCAACGCCGACGAATGCGGCACCGCCCTGCTCACGATCTCGGGCGAGGTGAAGGAGTCGGTGTTCGGAATGGCCTACCTGCAGGAGGGCATCGACTGCGGCCTCGACGTCAACGAGGTGTACACCGCCGCCTCCGCTTACAGCGCGGTGATCGACAACCCCGCCAACTTCTGCACCCTCTTCGAGCAGGCCCTGCGCGACGCTCGCTCGGTGCCCCGGCGCGCCGTGCACGTGAGCCTGCCCGTCGACGTCTCGGCCACCACCATCCCCACCGTCACCGTGCCCGCCTCGCCGGCGAACTACCGCGCCGCGCCGAAGGCGGCGGCCGAAGACGCCGACATCACCACCATCCTCGACGCCCTGCTCGCCGCCGACCGCCCGCTGATCATGCTCGGCAACGGCGCCCGCACCGCCCTGCGCGGCGCGCGCCAAGCCCCGCTCCAGGCCTTCGTCGAGAAGTTCGCGATCCCGGTCATGACCGCCCCCGGGGCCAAGGGAATCTTCCCCGAGAGCCACCCACTCTCCCTACGCAACTACGGGATCGCCGGGTGCCGGTGGACGACCGCCTATATGGGCGGGCCGCCCGGCGGGGCGCCCTTCGACGCCCTGCTCGTGCTCGCCTCGAGCCTCGGCGAGCTCACCACCACCGTCACCCAGCCCAACACCTACAGCCCGCTGCTCCTCCCCACCGGGCCCTTCATCCACGTCGACGCCGATCCCGCCGTCATCGGCCGCGCCTTCCCCGTCGACCTCGGCATCGTCGCCGAGGCGGGGGCGACGCTCGACCAGCTCTTCGCGGCCGGCGAAGACCGCGAGCCGCCGAAGTCCGCGGCCGAGCGGCGGAAAGCGATCGAGCTGATCAAGAAGAACGTCGCGCCGGCCCCGCCGGCGCTACCGAACCCCACGGCCGGGACCGTCGACCCGATCGACATCATGGCCGCGCTCAACGGCAAGCTCCCGTCCGGATCGCAGGTGTTCTTCGACTGCGGCAACTGCGTGGGTTGGTCGCTCGCCTACCTCGAGATCGACCCCCCCACCGAGCTCCACTGCGCCCTCGCCCTCGGCCCCATGGGCTTCGCGGTGGGGGCGGTGATCGGCGCCAAGCTCGCCCTCCCCGACAGCGCCTGCGTCGGCATCACCGGCGACGGCGCCTTCGTCATGCACGCCGCGGAGGTGGCGACCGCCGCCCAGCACGGCGCCAACGCGATCTGGGTGATCCTCGCCGACGGCGACCTCAAGATGGTGAGCCAGGGGATGGGCGAGTTCTATCCGGGGATGAACTGGACCGGCTACTACGCGAGCGGGGCGCCCGACCTCATCGGGCTCGCGAAGTCGCTCGGCGCCGGGGCGACGCTGGTGAGCGACGCCAAGGATCTCGACGCCGCCATAACCGCTGCCCTCGCCGGCTCCGCGAGCGCGCCGCAGGTGGTGGTCGTCACCGTCGACCCGGCGGCCGAGCCGCCGTACTACGTACCCGCCGCCCTCTGACGACCATGACCAGCCTCGCAGCACTCACCGGCTATGTACCGCCGAATGTGCTGCGTCGCCTCGCCGACGGACCATCCGAGCTCCCTTATGCCGAGGAGTTCTCGGGTGCCGTGCTCATCGCCGACATCTCCGGGTTCACGGCGACGACCGAGCAGATGGGCCGTCGCGGGCCCGAGGGTGCCGAGACCCTGGCGCGCCTCCTCAACGTCTACTTCGGCCGCCTCATCGACCACGTCCACGACGCCGGCGGCGACGTGTTCTCCTTCACCGGTGACGGCCTCATCGCCGCGTGGTCGCGGACACCCGACGAGGAGCTCGAGGACACCCTGCACGCGGCCACCGAGTGTGCCCGGGCGCTGGCGACGACCGAGAGCGAGCACCCTGAGGTCGGGGGCGTGCGCCTGAGCGTCCGGCTCGGGGTCAGCGCCGGGCCGCTGCGGGCGCTCGAGCTCGGCGGGCTCCACGGCCGGCGCTTCAGCCTCCTCGGCGGTGAGCCCCTCGACGCGGCGGCGGCGGCGAGCGAGGTCGTCCCACCAGGCCAGGTCGGGATCGATCCCGAGCGCTGGCCCCTCCTCGCGGCCCGCGCGCGCGGCGAAACGCTCGATGGCGGCTACGCGAGGATCACCGAGCTCGAGACCGCGCCCGTGCGTCCCACGCCCCCACCTGCGCCCGCCGTTCCCACCGCGCTCCTCACCCCGTTCATCCCGCCGCCGGTGGTCAGCCGCGAGGGCATCGGCCAGGGCGACTGGCTGGCCGAGCTGCGCCGCGTCAGCTGCATCTGCGTCCAGCTCCCGGGCATCGACCACCTGGCCGAGCCCCAGCTCGTCCAGCAGGCGCTCGTGGCGCTCCAGCGTGAGTTCGACCGCCACGGCGCAACGATCAACAATCTCTCCGTCGACGCCAAGGGCACGAGCATCATCGCCGCCACCGGGCTGCCGCCGCTTTCGCACGACGACGATCCCGTGCGCGCCGTGCGCGCGGCGATGTCGGTGGCGCGCTCGCTCGGAGAGGGCCGGTGGGTGGGCGGCGTCGGGGTGGCGACGGGCCGCGCCTTCTGCGGCGCGGTCGGGAACCTGCGGCGCCGCGAGTACGCGATGTCGGGAGACGTCGTCAACACCGCCGCCCGGCTAACCGGCCACGCCCTCGCGGACCGTTCGGCCCCCGTCGCCGTCCTCTGCGACGAGGTCACCGAGCGGGCCACGCGACAGCGGATCGACTGGGGCCAGAAGCGCGAGCTCCTGCTCAAGGGCAAGGCGGGACCGGTTATCGCCTTTACCCCGATGCGCCGGCGCTCGGGCGCCGCCGCCACTGCTCAGGACACGGTCGGGCGCCGCCGCGAGCGCGAAGCGCTGGCCCGCGCAGTGCAGCTGGCCGCCAAAGGGACGGCCCAGCTCGTGGTCCTCGAGGGTGATCCGGGGATGGGAAAGTCGCGCCTCCTGCTCGAGGTGATCGCCGAGGCGGGGACCGGCGGCATCCGATGCCTGACCGGGTCCGGTGATCCGATCGAGCGCGCCGCTCCCTACTACGCATGGCGCAGCGTGTTCGCAGGCCTCGTCGGCGTCGAGGACGGCACGGACCCCGACGTGCGCGCGCCGGCCGTGCTCAGCGCGTTACCGCAGGCCCTCCGCCCGCGGGCGCCCCTCCTCAACCTGATCCTCGGCCTCAAGCTTCCCGACTCCGAGGAGAGCGGACGCCTCCAGGGCGAGCGGCGCATCCACGCCACCCGCCGCCTCCTCTTCGACGTCCTCGCCGCCGCCGCCGAGGAGCCGCTGGTCATCGCCATCGATGACGGCCACTGGCTCGACTCGGCCTCGTGGGCGCTGATTCAGGAGCTCTCAGGGGCTCGGCTCCCGATCTGCGTGATCCTCGCCACTCGGCCCAGGGCCGGGCTCGCGCCCGAATACGACGAGCTCCTGGCCGAGCCCACCACCCAGCAGATCACCCTCGCGCCGCTTGACGCCGGCGAGTCGGTGGAGATCGCCTGCGACCGGCTCGGGGTGAGCGAGGTGCCCGCCCCGGTGGTGGCACTCGTGGTCGAGAAGGCGGCGGGCAACCCGCTCTTCGCCGAGGAGCTGGCTTACGCGCTTCGTGACAGCGGGCTGGTGGAGATCGGCGCGGGGCGGTGCACGGTGGCGGCCGGACGCGACCTGACCACGCTCGCCCTCCCCGACACGGTGGAGGGCATCATCGGGAGCCGCATCGACCGCCTCGCTCCCCAGCCCGAGCTCGTCCTCAAGGTCGCCAGCGCGGTCGGACCGAGCTTCGCGCCCGACGTCATCCATGACGTCTATCCCCTCGCCGAGGACCGCGGGCTGATCGGGCAGAGCCTCGACACGCTGGTGAGGCGAGACCTCACGATGCTCGTTCCCCCGCCCCCGAGCGTCTCCTACTCGTTCCGTCACGCGCTGACGCGCGAGGTCGCCTACAACCGGATGCTCTTCTCCCAGCGGCGTGGGCTCCACCGCGAGCTGGCGAAGTGGTTCGAGACCCGTTATGCGGCCAACCTCGCGCCCGTCCTCGCCACCCTCGCCCATCACTGGTCGCGGGCGGGCGACGTGGCGAAAGCATCCGAGTACCTCGCGCTCGCATCCGAGCAGGCCCATAACAACGGCATGAGTCGTGAAGCCTCCACTCTCGGCCTGCGCGCGGCCGAGTTCCTCGGCGAGCCCCTTCCCCACGAACCGGAGGCGATCGGCGCCATGATCGGCGAGACGTTCGAGGCCATCGGTGCGCGCATGGCGGTGCTGGGCGTCGGGGGCATCGGCGAGCTCCCACCGATTGAGGACGAGCAGCGCGCGGCCGCGATCGGCGCCCTGCTGCGGGTCATCCCCTCGCTGTTCGTGAGCCAGCAGGTGGAGATGTTCGTCCTCGTCGGGCTCCGGGCCTTTCTCCTCACCCTCGAGCATGGCGCGACGCCGTTCACCCCGGGAGTGGTGGCGATCTACGCGATGATCGTGCGGGCGATGGATTCCGATCCGAACCATGCCTTTGCCCTCTCGAGCCTGGCCGAACGGCTGGCCGAGCGCGACAGCCCGTCGCTGCGCGCCTACGCCGGCCACGTGCACCACTGGTTCGTCCAGCACTGGCTCAAGCCCTTCGGCACCGACATCGAGCTCGTGCGCGGCAACGCGCGGCTGGGCTTCGAGTATGGCGACGTCATGTTCGGGTGCTTCAACAGCGCCGGCTACGTGGTCCAGCTGGCGGCGAGCGGAGCCCCGCTCGAGGCGGTCATCGTCGCGGGCAAGGCATCCAGTGACGAGATCGCCGGGCGGGTGATGTCCGCCGGCTTCCACGCCGTCCACGAGGCGCAGGTGGCCAAGGCGCTCGCGGGCCGGACCATCGACCGGTCCTCGCTCACCGATCGGCCCGAGGAGGGAACGGTCGAGGAGGAGCGCGACCTGGCCTCGATCGCCGAGACCGATCTCTACGACCAGATCGGTTCCTACATGTTCTCCAAGCTCCGGTTGCACTACCTCTACCGCGAGTACCGGCGCGCTGTGGCCTTTGGCGAACGAGCCGAGAAGGTGCTCGCGTCAATGGCCGGCGGGCCCCACGAGCCCGAGTTGATCTTCACCTTCGCACTCGCCCTCTTTGCCCGCTACGAGGACACCGGCGATCCCGACATGCTCGTCCGAGCCCAGCGGCTGGCCGAGCGCGTGCGCGGCTGGGAGGAGCACGCACCGCACGTGTTCAGCCATAAGACGCTCGCCCTCGCGGGCGCCGAGGCCCGGGCCGGAGGCGACCACGCTGCCGCCGCCGCGCTCTTCGCCCGTTCCGCCGTCGCGGCGCAGGACATCGGCTTCACCCACCATGTCGCGCTCGGCTACGAGCTCGCCGGGCGCTCGCTGCTCGACGGCGGCGACACCGAGTCGGCGCGCCCCCTGCTCGCCAAGAGCAGGGAGGCCTACGCCACCTGGGGGGCGCAGGCCAAGGTGGCCGACGTCGAGGAGGCCCTGCTCACGTAGCGCCGCGCGTGAAGAGCAGCGCGCCGGCGTGGAGCTGCACGCCGAGGGCCAGGGTCACCAGGTGGTCGGTGGCGATCTGCGCTCCGAGCTGGTCGAGGTTCACGGGCACGGTGGCGGTGACCAGGTTGGCGTAGGTCTCGAGCGTGTCGAGGATGGTGATCCCGGGCAGCGCGTTCTGCCAGACCGAGATCAGGGCCATCGACGCCTGGTGACAGATCAGCGTCACCTGCGAGGGGGTGAGCCCGTTGCGCTCGATCAGGGTCTGCACGGGGACCCAGGCCTGGTTCTCGCCGAAGACGACGTAGTCCTTGAGCCCGGCCGGGGTGAGGTGCATGTAGGTGGGGCCGAAGCCGCCCGAGGGGAGTGGGTCGGCGGCCATGAACATGGCGCCGTAGTCCTGGCTGGCGGTGAGCTGCTGGCGGTCGACGAGCCGCCACTGGCTGGGCGAGGTAACGGGGCCGAGCACGCTCGCCCCCGCCCCGTCGCCGGCGCTGATGGCCTGAGGGGTGTGGTAGTCGACGTAGTGGGTCCAGTTCGACCCGCACACCACGAGCGCGCGCTCGATGCGCCCGACCCTGATCAGGGCGTCGGCGATGACCACGGCCGAGCCCCAGTTGGTCATGTCGTTGTTGAGGGGGAGGACCTCGGTGGCGGCGGGAAGCCCGAGCTCGGCGTGGACCTGGGCCAGGGTGTTGGGAGTGACGTACTCGCCCACCGAGCCGTAACCGAGGAGCATGTCGATCTGCGCCGGGTTGACCGCCCCCGCCACGAGGGCGGCGCGCGCGGCGCCGACCATGATCGAGGTCACCGACTCGCCGGGGCCGATCACGCGCCGTTCGCTGTAGCCGTAGAACAGGTTCTGGCCCGCGGGCTCGTGCTCGCGCAGCCAGTCGAAGATGGGATCGTCGTTGGTGCGGATCTGCTCGGGCATCGAGCTCCCCGTGGCGACGATCGCCGGCTGGACGGCAGTTGCGCCCATCACGACGCCCAGTCCGGAGCGCTGAGGCCGAAGTGCTCCTGGAGCACGATCTCCGCCGTCTCCAGCGCTCCCTCCACCCAGCCCTGGCCGTTCGAGTACGCCTCTCCGCACACGTACACGGGCACCGCCGGCACCGGATTGGTCATGCTCGGGATGACCTGTGAGCTGCGGGCGTGGATGTTCCAGAAGTTGACACCGCCGCCGTAGGGGTCGACGCCCCAGTCGATGTAGGCCGCCGCGTAGGGCTTGGGGGCGACACGCACGCCGTGCATCTCCCGGAGCTGGCGGTCGGCCTCCGCGATCATCGGCGCGGTCGGCTTGTACTTGTTCCACAGCTCGCTGGCCGGGTGGGCGGCGACGAGCTCGTCCTCCTCGACGGTCTCGAACGGAGGGTGATGCTTGGGGTTCGAGTATCCGTTCCAGAAGTCGACGTTGAGGCCGTCGTCGTAGGTGGCGAGGAGGACGGACTTGCGGTTGTCGGGGTTGCCGCCGTGGGGGCGCCCGGTGGCCCAGTAGTAGCACTGGCGGATCGGTAGATCGGTCTGGCTGCGTCCCTGGGTGACGCCGACGCTCTCCCACCACGGATACGGGTAGGCGATGCAGAGCTTGAACAGGGGGATCGGAGTGACGCTCTCGATCAGGTCGCGCACCCCGGGCACCGAGCGGTCGAGGACGGGGCCGGTGGGCGAGATGAGCTCGAGCGAGCGGCGGGGCATGGCGAGCACGAGCGCGCCCGCTCGCACCTCCTCGTGCTTGGCGTGGGCGTCGGGGTCGCTGAGGTGGAGGACGACCTTGCCGTCGGCGTCGACGTCGAAGCTGTCGAGATGCTGACTCAGCTCGATCTTCCCGCCCAGCTTCTCGAACTTCTCGGCGACGGTGAGGGGCACCGACTGGTAGCCGCCGTCTACGGCGCTGTAGGTGACGCCGGCGGCGAGGTCGAAGTTCAGGCTGATGGTGTCGAGCGCGTTCCAGTTGAGGAGCGGCGTGTCGTAGCCACCGCTCGCCCGCGCGAGCTCGTAGCCCTCGTGGCTGAGGCCACGGGCGAGCAGGTTCCAGAAGCCCCAGTCGTAGACGTGGCGTCCGTCGAGCTTGTAGCGCTCGAGGAACTTGCGCAAGGGAGCGGTCGACATCTGGGTGGCGCCGGGGATCACCTGCTCGACGGCGTAGGCGAGCAGGTCGTCGGGGTTCATCCCCTGCTCGGCCCAGTCGAGGTCGTAGGGGAGCTTCTTGGTCGGGTCGCCGAACTCCTGCTGGCGAACGTGGGTGCCGCGCAGGTAATTGATGTTCTCGCCCTCCTCGACGGGGAAGGGATGGGTGGCGAGCTCGAGCTCCTTGATGAGCCCGACCACGAGCGGCTGGTTCGAGGTGAAGCGCATCCCCCCGAGCTCGCAGAACACGCCCGGCATCCCCGGTGGCTCGAGCGAGAGCAGGCGCCCGCCGATCCGCTCGCTCTGCTCGAAGATGGTCACCGACTTCGCCTTGCCCGCGGCCAGGAGCCGCCACCCGGCGTAGACGCCGGACACGCCGGCCCCGACGATCGCGACATCGAGATCCTGCCGCCTGTCCCCAGCTTCAGCCATGTCTCCTCCTCCGCTTTTGCCCGCTCGAGGCATCATCTCACGCGGCGACGGTGTCGAGCAGGGCCTCGCAGACGAGCGCACAGCTTGCCTCGCTCAGCTGGGGCGATATGGGCAGGCTCAGCACCGTGGCCGCGAGCTCCTCGGTGAGGGGCAGCGGGTCGGGATAGTCCGAGGCGTAGGCGGGCGAGCGGTGGGGCGGGATCGGGTAATGGATCAGGGTCTCGACGCCGCGCCGCGCGAGCTCGGCGCGGACCCGGTCGCGGTCGGCGACGCGGACGACGAACTGGTGCCAGACCGGGAGCGCATCCTCGACCACCCCCGGGAGCGCCAGGCCGGGACAGCCGGACAATGCCGAGCGGTACTGCTGGGCGCGCGCCCGCCGGTGGGCGTTCTCGTCGTCGAGCCGCGCGAGCTTGACGCCCAGGAGGGCGGCCTGGAGCTCGTCGAGGCGGCTGTTGCGTCCCCGGAGCTCGCTGCGATGCCGTTCGCGCTCGCCGTAGTTGGCGAGCATGCCCACCCGTTCCAGGAGCTCGGGGTCGTCGGAGACGACGATCCCCGCGTCGCCGATGGCGCCGAGGTTCTTGGTCGGGTACAGGCTGAAGGCGGCGGCGTCCGAGAGCGACCCCACGGGACGGTCGCGCAGGCGGGCGCCGTGGGCCTGGGAGGCGTCCTCGATCACCCTCAGGCCGCGGCGGCCCGCGATCTCCGCCAGCGCGTCCATGTCGGCGGGCATCCCGTAGAGGTGGACGGCGATGATTGCCGCCGTTCGTGGCCCGACCGCGCTCTCCACCCGGGCGGGGTCGATGAGCATGGTGGCGGGCTCGGGCTCGATCGGCACCGGACGGGCGCCGGCGTGGGTGATGGCCAGCCAGGTGGCGATCGAGGTGTGGGCGGAGACGATGACCTCGTCGCCGCCGCCGATGCCCATGGCCTCCAGGGTGAGCATGAGGGCGTCGAGGCCGTTGCCCACCCCGGCGGCGCCGGCCACCGCGCAGTAGCGCGCGAAGTCGTGCTCGAAGCGCTCGACCTCAGGGCCGCGGACGTAGCGGCCCGAGGCGAGGACGCGGCGGAATGCCGCGTCCAGTTCGGCGGCGAGTTCGGAGTGGGCGGCGGCGAAGTCGTGAAAGGGGACGCCCGTCACCGGCCGCTCACGAGCGCGCGGAACTCGTCGTAATCGTGCACGTACTCGTCGTACTCGTAGGGGCCCGAGGCGAAGACCAGGCACACGGCGTCCGGCGAGAAGCCGTCGAGCGTGTGGAAGACCATGGGCGGGATGAGGAGGCCGGCGTCGGGCGAGGCGAGCGTCCGCGACTCCCGGCCATGCCCGTCGTCGCAGTGCACGGCGAAGGAGCCGCGCACCGCCACCAGGACCTCGTACTGCTCCCGGTGGGCGTGGTTGGCGCGCTCCGCCCCCTCGGGGAGGTCGAAGATCCAGTACGCGCGCTTGATCTCGAAGCCGAGGTTCTCGGCGACGCACAGCGAGCCGCGGGGCTCGTCGACGCGCGCGAGCGCGAGCAGGGAGCAGGCCGTCTCCCTGGAGACGCTGTCCGAGGTCACGCGCGCTCTCCGGCCAGCCGCGCTTGCGGCTGGCCGCGACTGACGTCGGCGCGGGCGAACAGGAACCCTTCCTCGGAGGGGAGCTCGGGGGTGTCGACGACCTGCCAGGGGGGATGGAGCCTGAACTCGCGCTCGAGCACGAGCCCGGCGCCGCCGGCGGCGACGAGGAGGTCCTCGCGGTTGAACACCCATCCGAGGTACTCGGTGCCGTAGCCGTAGGCGTGGGCGCGCTGCAGGGTGACGAAGCTCGCCGCCTCGCGCACGACAGGGACGCGGGAGAGGAACAGGCGCTGCCCGGTGGCGTCGGCGAGCTGCCCGAGGCGGGCGGGCCAGTCCTCGTCGTATTGGAGCGAGCTGCTGGCGAGGACGAGGTCGTAGCGACGGTCCAGGCACTCGTCGGAGTCGTGGAACTCGACCTCGGGCAGCACCCGGCGTCCCTCGCGGCACACGGCGGGGAGCTCGCGGCAGTGATAGTCGAGCTCGAGGTCGGGGAAGAGGCGGCGCGCGAGCAGGTAGTAGTGGCCGAGGGCGCCGCCCCAGTCGAGCACCGACAGGGTGCCGGCGCCCCCGGCGGCGCGGGTCAGGGCATAGGCGAAGGCGAGGACGACGTTCTGGGCGGGGATGCTCTCGCGCCCGATCGTCGCCCCGGCCGGGACCTCGTGGCCGACGCCGAGCGGCCCGGGGCCGGTGATGGCCTCGACGAACTCCGGCCACTTGGCGACGTAGGAGCGCGCGACCTCCTCGGCGCTCCACCCCTCCGAGGTGCCGCCGGTGCGAGCGCGGGCCCATCCCTCGGGCACGAACTCCCATTCGGGAAGGGCACCGTTCGAGCTCTCGTCGCGAATCCACCTCGGGGACCACTCGCGCGAGGGGTACTGGTCGGTCACCTCGGCGGACACCATCCCGACGCGCACCCCCGCTTCGAGCAGGCGCCGGCACCATCCCCAGTCGTTGGGGGTGTCGAAGGAGGCGTCGATGGGCTCGAGCTCGAAGACCTCGGCGAGGCCGGCGTGGTACATCGTGGCCTGGAGGTTGACCTCCCCGAGGCTGGGCGGGAAGCGCCCGATGGTGCGCTCGGCGCCCCCGGGCGAGTGCAGGCGCACCTTCCCGTAGGCGAGCTCGAGCCGGTGCTCGCGGGCGTGGGCGAGGAGCCGCTCGATGTGGTCGGGACGGAAGGCGTCGTCGTCGTCGAGGGGGGCGATCCACAGGCCGCGCGCCTGGCGCACGCCCT
>DASZMD010000142.1:0-3628 GCA_035551955.1 Solirubrobacteraceae bacterium
GCGTTGTTGACGAGGATGTCGAGCCGGCCGTGCTCGTCGATGACCTCGGCCACGGTGCGCCGGCAGTCCTCGGCGGAGCCGATGTTGCCCTGGTGGATGCTGCCCTTGAGCCCCTCGCCGGTGAGCTTCTCGATGAACGACTCGGCGGCGTCGCGGTCGCGGCTGAAGCCGGCGGCGACATCGGCGCCCTGCTCGGCGAGGCTGTGACAGATCGCGGCGCCAATACCGCGCGTCCCCCCGGTGACGAAGGCAACCTTGCCGTGCAGGCGCGGCCGGCGGACCAGAGTGGCGGGGGTGGTGGTGGTGCTCATGTCCTCTCCTTCCTCAGATGATCAGTGACCAGAGCGTTCGCTCATCCAGTCGGCGAGCTCGGGCCAGATCTCGTGCTTGGCCTTGGAGCCCGCCATCAGGCCGATATGACCGCCCGGCCGGTCGAGGTGCATCACGTCCTCGCTGGAGACGAGGTCGAGCAGGGGCAGAGTCCCCGGGCGCGGCGCGATGTGATCGGCCCCCGCGGTGACCACGAGCAGGTTCTGCTCGATGCGGGAAAGGTCGACGCGGTCGCCGCGCAGTCGCAGGCGTCCGGACACAAGCCTGTTCTCCTTGTACATCCAGGTGATCCACTCCCGGTAGGCACGCGCTGGGAAGGGTGGGTTGTCGGCGACCCACTTGGCCATGGCCTGGTAGCTCTCGCGGGGGTCCTTGCCCTCGAGGATGCCCTGGAACAGGCGGCGATAAGTGGTGAGGTAATTGGTCACCGGCTTCATGAGCTTGTTGGCGAAGTCGATCCCCGCGCCGGGGACGGCGGGATAGCTCTCGGCGATGTAGTCGACATCGAACTCCTCGTCGCCCACCCAGCGGTCGTAGAGCGACCCGCGGGGATCGATCGGGGTGGTCAGGAGCACCGCGTTGCGCACCGCCCCCGCGGGATGGAGCGCGCAGTACATCGCCGACAGGGTTCCGCCGATGCACCAGCCCAGCAGCGTGAGCTCCTCCTCGCCGGCGGCGCGCAGGGTCTCGCGCACGGCCCAGTCGAGCTCGTCGCACACGAACTCCGCCAGCCCCATGTCGGCGTCCTCCTCGTCCGGTACGCCCCAGTCGACGAGGAAGACGTCGAACCCCTGGTCGAGGAGGTACTCGACGAACGAGCTGCCGGGCCGGAGATCGAAGATCTCGGGGCGGTTGATGAGCGCGAAGACGAGGAGCACGGGAATCGGATGGGTGCGATCCGCCGAGCGGTAGCGGTAGAGCGTCGTCTTGCGGTGGGTCCACACGAGGTCGCGGGGGCTCTGGCCGATGGCCGCATCCGGGGTGGTGAGGATCACGTTGGCGAACTCGAACGTCGCGCGGGGGAGGCGGGAGAAGGTCTCCAGCGCGTTCACGAGGAGTCCTTGCGCCGCCGCGCTGGCGCCCGCGCCGGCTTGCTGTTGCTCGTGGGGCGGGAAGGCGCCGAGCGCGCCGGTGCCGGCCCGAGCTCGTCGCGAAGCTCCTCGACCTCCTGGAGGACGCGCTCGAGCTTGTCCTCGGTGCGGGCGAGCTGGCGCGAGAGGCTGACCACGTCACGTCGGCCGGCGAGCCGCAGGTTACGAAGGAGGATATCCATGACGTCGCCGGAGAGCCTGGTCAGCGCGGCGGCGTTCTCCGCCGTGCGCGCGAGCAGGGCGGCGAAGCCGGAACCGGCCACCAGCTCCTCGCTCGCCTTGGCGCCCTGGCCCTCGAGGTTCTCGTAGAGCCGGGATACCTGCTCGGCCGGGCTCGGCTTTGCGTGCGCATCCTCGTCCATCTCTCGGGGTGAGCGTACCCGCGCGAGCCAGGGCTAACCCCCCGGTTCGGTACGCTGCCTGGGCACATGAGCGTGGTCATGTACGTCAAGCCCGGCTGCCCGTACTGCCAGGCCGCCCGCGAGCAGCTCGCCTCCGAGGGAGCGTCCGTCGAGGAGCGCGACGCCACCACCAGGCGGGAATGGCGCGACGACGTCATGGGCTACACCAACAACCGCGGCATCGTCCCCGTCATCGTCCGCAGCGATCGCGAGAAGGTCCAGGTCGGCTTCCCGCCCGGCCGTGGCTGACGGGTGCACTGAGCGGGCGGTCGTCCGCTGAGCTCGGTGGCTCACTCCTCGCGCAGCGCCGCTCCCAGGTTCATCCGTGCCAGGCCTCGCGCCGCCAGGGCCGCGGCGATGAGCGTCCCGCCGACGGCGGCCCCCACGAGCTCGGCCAGGTAGGCACCGGGAACGGCGAGCGAGTCCGGGGGCGGGTCGAAGACGTGCTGGAGCATGGCGATGAGCATCTCCGAGAGCAGCCATCCGAGGACGCCGGCGAGGACCACCCCGGCCGCGAGCACGAGCCCGGCCTCGCTCCACGCGAACGCCTGGATGATGCGGGTGCGGGCGCCGAGGGCGGCCATGGTGGCGAACTCCTGGCGGCGCTCGACGTGCCCGAGCGCGATGAACAGGCCCATGGCCGCGGCCGCGAGAATGACGGTGAAGGCCTCGAGGATCTTGCTGATGCCGCGCAGGTCGACGGTGGTGATCGAGCTCACGGTGCGCTGGGACTGCTGGGTGATGTCCTTGACGATGGTCCCGTCGCCACGGGTGGCGGCGGCGACGCGGGCGGCGGTGCCCGCCGGATCGCTCGCCGAGGCGAAGACGATGTTCGGGCCGCCGGCGTGGTCGGCGGCCGACAAGTAGGACAGGTTGGCGACCATGAACGAGTCGCGCGGGGCCGAGGGGAACTCCTGGACGACGCCGACGACGTGGAAGGGCACGACGTGGAAGCGGCCGGTGCTGTGGTCGAGCACGCGCAGGCGGAGCAGATCGCCGAGCTTCAGCGAATAGTCGCTGATCGTCTCCTTGGAGACGAGGATCCCGTCCGGCCGTGCCTGCAGGCGCGAGAGCATCTGCGCGGCCGTGCCGCCGATGAAGTAGGAATCGCGCAGAGTGGTGGCGGCGGTGAATGTCTTCGGGTTGATCCCGAAGGTGTCCTGGAGGTCGGGACCGACGTAGGCGTAGGAGTGATCGACGGCGCTCGAGGCCGTGACCCCCGAAACCCGGGCGATCTTGCCCGCGAGGTCCCGGTGCGCGGTGAGGCCGGGGGGCGCCGAGGCGGTGATGTCGGCCCCGAGGGTGAGCTGGGCGTCGACCTGGGCCTGCTGGTCGTAGGTGGCAGTGAAGATCCCCAGGTTGACGCCGAAGGCCAGGAGCAGGCTGATGACCACGAGGCCGCGGTTGATCGCCGAACCGCGCCGGCCGGCGCTGACGAGCAGGAACCCGCGCCGGGTCTGGGCCCGTCCCCCGGCCACGCGCCGCGCCGCCCAGGCGAGGGCGCGGCCACGCAGCCTGACGAGGAGGAGCGTCGCCCCGATCCACAGCAGCGCCGGGGCGAAGAACATGTAGATCGACAGCGACAGCGTCGGGTTCGAGTCGGGGTTGACCACCGCCGAGAAGCCCGTGCTCGCGGTCAGCCAGTAGATGAGCCCACTGAGCGCCAGCGCGAGGACGTCGAGATAGAGGCGCTGCCACAGGGGCCGGCCTTCGCGGCGAACGGTGCGACGGCTGGCGCTCACGCTCGAGCGCCACACGCTCGCGCTGGCGCCGATCCGCGCGGCCATCGCGCCCACCGTGGCCAGG
>DASZMD010000143.1:0-4177 GCA_035551955.1 Solirubrobacteraceae bacterium
CGGTTGACGTGATCCCAATCGAGGTTGCGGAAGAACGCCTCGATGTACTGCTTGCGCCCGTCCGGTGTGGCGCCGAAATCGCGGACGTAGGCGTGCTCGTAGACGTCGAGGGCGAGCACGGGGACCATGTTGTAGACGGCCCACAGGTTCTGGGAGTCCATGATGTAGTTGAAGATCGACCCGTCGTTGAGGTCGTAGCCGACCATCACCCATCCGCGGGCCGCCGAGGCCGCCTTGCGCACTGCCTTCTGCCACTCCTCGAGGCCGCCGTGGAACTCGTTCTCCACAACCTGGGCGAAGCGGCCTTGGGGGTCTCCGCCCTGGCCGCCGAGGTGGCCGAAGTAGAGGTCGTGGTTCTTGTAGCCGAGCAGCGCGAACGTGTAGTCGACCGACACGGCACGGAGGGGGGAGTACACCTGATTGCCCTCGACCTCGCCGTAATCGAACTCATTGAGGGTCCGCCGGCACTCGTTGGCCTTCTTGGCGTAACCCTCATACAGCTTGTAGTGGTCCTCCATCGTTTGGCGCGAGATCCCGTCCAGATCCTTGTCGAAGGCGGGGAACTTGCGTGGCTTGAGCTCATCCCAGGGCATCGCGTTCCTTTCTCTCTAGCTGACTTCCTTCACCTTTGGGGTACCCGACGCGTACTTCGCCAAACGGCCGTTGTCGGGCCCGGATCAGGGCCTTCTCAGCGGATCGGAACGGGCGGCGGAACGGGGACGTCGAGCTCGAAGAGCCAGAAGTCGCGGCCGGTCACGGGAACGGCCACGTTGTAGACGGGGACGCTGCCGATGGCGCCGTGAAAGGTGCCCGCGTGGGCATGCCCGTGGAGGACGAGATCGGGCTCGTGCTGGGCGATCGGAGCGGCCAGGCGGTCAGACCCGAGGAAGGACCAGATGCCCGGCGGCTCACCGGCGATGGTGGCGGCGGTCGGCGCGTAATGGAGCAGCGCGATCCGCACCGGGCACAGCGCGATCTCGCTCAGCCCGCGGTCGAGCGCCTCGACGTCCCGTGTCGTCTCCGCGTACACCTCGCGCAGCAGCGGCTCGCCGAAATCGGGCAGATGCGACCCCGAGAAGCCGCCGACGAACCCCTTCACGCCCGCCACTCCGACCCGGACGCCGTCGACCTCGCACCACGACCACGCCCGCTCCAGCACCTGGATGCCCCCCGCCGCCAGCGCCGCCACGAGCTCGTCGTGGCGCCCCGCGTGCCAGTCGTGGTTCCCGAGCACGGCGAGCACCGGGATGCCGAGGTCGGCGCACGCCTCGGCGAGCACCTCCCCCTGCCCGGGCTCCCCGTGCGTGGTCAGGTCCCCGGCGAGGAGGAGGAGATCGGCCTTCCCCCGCAGCTCCGCGAATGACGCCCGGATCTCCTCGCGCCGGTCCTCGGCGCAGTGCACGTCGCCCGCCGCCGCGATCCTCAGGCAGCGCGTAGCGCGATCGTCTCGCATGGGAGTCCGGTTACCCGCATCGGGGTAGCTTGATCGACGTCATGGCCCAGACCGACCGGTTCGACGCCCTGTGCAACACCCTCAAGCTCACGATCGCCGCGCTCCGCGACGCGAGTGTGCCCTTTGCGCTGGCCGGGAGCCTGGCGGCGTGGGCGCGCGGTGGCCCCCAGCCGCAGAAGGACGTCGACGTCATGGTGGCGCCGAGAGACGCCGAGGCCGCGCTTGCAGCGCTCGCGCAGGCGGGGATGCGCGCTGAGCGCCCGCCCGAGGAATGGCTGTTCAAGGCGTGGAACGGAGAGGTGGTGGTCGACGTGATCTTCGAGCCCGCGGGTCCGGAGGCGAGCGAGGCGGTCATCGAGCGCGCGGAGACGTTTCCGGTCCTCAGCATGGCGACCCCGGTGATCACCATCGACGACATGCTCGCCACCAAGCTCAACTCGCTCGACGAGCACACGCTCGATTACGGGGCGCCCCTGGCCATCGCCCGCTCGCTGCGCGAGCAGATCGATTGGCCGCGGCTGCGCGCCCTGACCGCCGGATCGCCGTATGCCAGGGCCTTCTTCACCCTGGTGCAAGAGCTCGGCGTGGCGCCGGGGGCTTCGGGGCACGGCCGGGAGGCGGCCGCGGCGACGAGCGTGCGGGTCGTATCGTCCGGCGGCTGAGGACGCGCCGCGCCGTTCAACGCCGATACGTCAGGGGTAGAACGGGTTTCGTGCCGAGCGCGCGAGGGGATCAACGCTACCGAGAGATCCGGCTGCTGGGATCCGGCGGGATGGCCACCGTCCTCCTGGCCGAGGACACCAAGCTCGGCCGCCTGGTCGCCCTCAAGCGCGTCCATGCCGGCGGCGATCCGCGGATCCTGGCCAGGCTCCGGCGCGAGGCGCTCGTGGGAGCATCGCTCAACCATCCCAACGTCGTATCCGTCTACGACGTGGTCATGGAGGATGACGGGGGGCTGACCATCGTCATGCAGTACGTGGCCGGAAACACCCTCGGAGACCTGGTCGGCGGGGGAGGAGTACGACCGCTGCGGGAGGCCGTGCGCATCCTCGAAGGCATGGCGTCCGCGCTCGACGCCATCCACGCCCGTGGCATCGTCCACCGCGACGTCAAGCCCGCCAACGTCCTGCTCGGAACCGACGGCGCCGTCAAGCTCGCCGACCTCGGCGTCGCAGCCGTCGCCGAGCGCACCCAGATCACCGCGGCGGGGGACGTCGTGGGCACCTTCAGCTACATGGCTCCGGAACAGCTGGAGGGCAGAATGTCGAACCCGGCGGTCGACATCTACGCGTTGGCCGCGGTCGCCTTCGAGATGCTCTCCGGGCAAAGGGCAAGGCCCGAGCCGAATCCCCTGGCGCTGGCCCACGCCATCGCGACCCAGCCGCCGCCCCAGCTGCACGACGCATGGCCCGAGGCCCCGGCCGCCGCCACGGCGATTCTCCAGCGGGGCATGGCCTTCGATCCCAAGCGGCGTCCGCGCTCGGCGAGCGAGCTCGTGCGCCGGCTGCGGGCGGCCCTCGACCCCCAGAGCACGCAGGCGATGTCGGGGGCTCCGCGCAACGCCGTGCCCGAGCCCGCCCGCGCCGCTCGGACCCGCGTCGGGCGGCCGGTGCTCGAGGAGGCGCATCGGAGGCGCCCGCGAGGCCGCCACCGTCTCGGCCTCCTCGCTCTGGCGGCGGTGGTGATAGCGGGCGGCGGCCTGGCCGCGGCGCTCGCCGGCGGTGGCGGAGGGCAGGCACGGCGCACGGGCCCAGGGGCACGGGCAACGGCTGCGCGCCCGAGCAGCCGTCCCGCGGCCACGAAGCCCACGGCGACGAAGCCCACGGCGGCGCCGAGCCCCGCGCCGGCGCCGAGCCACGCCGGTGCGTCGACGGCGACGGGCGCAAAGACCCCGGCGCCGGGTGCGGCCGCCGGCGCTTCGTCCTCCGCCCTCACCGCCGCCACGCCCACCGCGGCGGTGCAGAGCTTCTACGAGGACGCCGCCCGGCACGACTATGCGAGCGCCTGGCGGCTCGCCGACGACAACCTCCGCAGCCAGCTCGCCGGCTACGCGAGCTTCCAGTCGCAGATGAGCGCCGTGCGCTCGATCACCTTCCACCGCGCCGAGACGCTCCCGGGCCCGGGCCCGTCGGGCGCCACGGTGGCGATCCGAACCACCTCACGGCTGGCGGGAAGCACGCAGCAATGCGCGGGCACCGTCCGCACCGTTCGGAGCTCGGGGACGGCGTGGGTGCTCGACGGAGTCTCGATCAACTGCACTTAGCGAGGCCCTCGCTCCCCGTAGGATCCGCCTCTTCCCGACGATCTCGGAGGTCATGGTGGGCACCACCAATCAAGCAGAGCGCCAGCGCTGGAACGACGAGCGATGGGCGGCGCAGTGGCCCAAGCGTGAGCGGCTCACCGACGACGTGACCGCCTATGTCCTGGACGCGGCGGCCCTGCAACCCGGCGAGCGCGTGCTCGATGTGGGGTGCGGGGGCGGCAGGACCTCGCTCGCCGCCGGAGAGGCGGTTGGCGCCGAGGGCGCCGTCGTCGGCGCCGACGTATCCGCGCCGCTGAGCGCGCTGGCCATCCGGCGGGCCAGCGAGGCCGGCGCCGAGAACGTCAGCTTCACGGTGGTCGACATGCAGACCGACACTGTCCCCGGAGGACCGTTCGACGCCGCCCTGAGCCAGTTCGGCGTCATGTTCTTCGACGAGCCGGTCACCGCCTTCGCCAACATCC
>DASZMD010000144.1:0-2456 GCA_035551955.1 Solirubrobacteraceae bacterium
GTGGCCGCGGCGCTCCGGTACGCCACGCCGCTGCTCTTCGCCGCCCTCGGCGGGATCATCTCCGAGCGCAGCGGGGTGATCAACATCGGGCTCGAGGGGATGATGCTGATGGGTGCCTTCTTCGGCATCTGGGGCGCCGACGTGCTCGGCTCGTGGGTCCTCGGCCTGCTCGTCGCCGCCGCGGCCGGCGGGCTGCTCGCGCTCGCGCATGCCGGGTTCTCGATCCATCTGCGCGCCAATCAGGTGGTGAGCGGGACGGGGATCAACTTCCTCGCGCTCGGCATCACCGGCTATTTCTTCACCGCCCACTACGGTCCCAACGGCACGCCCTCGAAGATCTCTCAGGTGCCCAACGTCAAGCTCCCGCTCATCGAACACGTCGGCTTCTTCGGCGCGGCGATCGGCGACGCCAACCTCATGACGTGGGTAGGCATCATTCTCGTACCCATGCTTTCCATCTTCCTGTTCCGGATGCGCTGGGGGCTCCGTCTCCGCGCCGTCGGCGAGAAGCCGCGCGCGGCGGACACCGTCGGGCTCCCGGTCCTGCGGACCCGCTACCTGGCCGTGATCGCCTCGGGGATGCTCGCCGCGCTCGGCGGCGCCTACCTGTCGGTCGCGTTCGTGGGCTCGTTTAGCCAGGACATGACCGAGGGCCGGGGCTTCATCGCCCTGGCGGCGGTCATCTTCGGCCGCTGGCGGCCGCTGGGCGCCCTCGTGGCCACGCTCGTGTTCGGCTTCTCGAGCGCTCTGGCCGACCGCCTGCCACAGTTCTCACAGACCCTGGGGACGCTGTTCCAGGCGCTCCCCTACGTCCTCACCCTGATCGCCGTGGCCGGGGTGATCGGGCGCTCGCGCCCGCCCGCCGCGAGCGGCATCCCCTACGTAAAGGAATAGCCGGTGGCCGTCGCCAGCCTCGCTCTCACCACCCTGAGCGACTCGGGTACTCGCCTCAGCGACGAGATCGAGCTCTATCAGCGGACGTACACAACCCTGTTGCGCTCGAGCGGGGAGACGCACCTGCGCGTGCTCGAACCCTCGCACCGGGCGATGGGCTCGAGCCTCCACCCGCTCGCGGCCAGCGACGAGCTCGATCTCGGCGCCTTCATCTACGCGATCCGCCGCCTGCCGGACGGCATCATCGACGCCGGGCTCGTCGCCATGGGCCAGGACGTCGAGGCGCTCGTGGCCGCCGGGATGCAGGTCGATTCTTGGACCGAGGCCGAAGCGCCCGCGCGGCGCCGGCGCTGGTTCGACAACGGCGCGGGCACCCTCGCCGTGCTCCTGGCGAGCGCGTCGGACGTCGACGACCTCGTGCCCACCCTCGTCGCCTTCCAGATCGAGCGCAACAAGATCCGCACCCGGCAGCGCGCCGCGGGGTGGCTCGAGGCGGTGGGGGAGGGCGAACCCTCGCCCGAGGAGTGCGCGCGCCTGCTGGGCGGGGGCGCCGAGGACTGGGGGCGGCTGCGCGAGGCCTGGGGCGAGCGCTTCGGCGAGCGCCTGCGGCTGATCTCCGACCGGAGGATGTCGCTGCGCGTGCGCATGCTCGGCGGCACCAACGCCGGGTACGCGCGCGTCACCCGGCGCTGGTGGGCGCCGGTGAGCGCGGAGCTGGCGGGCGAAGGGCTGACCGAGCGGCCGCTGTACTTCGTCAGCTCCAACAGCCACAGCCTCGTCAACATCGCCACCCCGATCGCCCGCGATCGGGAGCAGGAGCTCGTCGCCTTCGTCGAGACCCTGGACGAGGAGGACATCCTCCGCCATGAGCTGGCGGCCTTCCGGGACGGACGCGCCGAGGGCTCGTGGGAGAACTTCCTGTACTACGTCGCGCGTCTCTACTTCACCGCCCGAGGCGCCGAGGGCGACGCCGAGCGCCGCGCCGCCGAGAAGGCCTGCGGAGTCACCCACATGCCCAGCAACACCGCGCTCCGCGTGCCCGCGCAGATCATCCCCCTCGCGGCCCTGCGCCCCAGCGGGCTCGATCCGCGGATCGGCGCCGTCGACGCCGATGTCCTGGCGGCCACCGACGCCGTCGTCGTCAACATCGACTACCCGCTCGGCGTCGCCGCCTACAACATCCTCCGCGAGGTCGCCGTCGACCGGGCCGCCCTGCGCGGCGTGTACGTCCTCGGGAAGGCCGCAACCCTGAACGCCGACGTCGGCGACGTGATGATCTCGAGCGTCGTCCACGACGAGCACTCGCGCTCCACCTACTGGCTCGACAACGCCTTCAGCGTCGACGATCTCGCCGCCGACCTGCGCTTCGGGACCGGCCTCGACAACCAGCGCGCGGTCACGGTCAAGAGCACCTTCCTCCAGAACCGCTCCTACCTCGACTTCTACTACCGCGAGGCGTTCACCGTGGTCGAGATGGAGGCGGGGCCGTTCTGCAACGCGGTCTACGAGATCGCCGACGCCGACCGCCATCCCGTGGGCGAGGCGGTCAACTTCTCGAAGCT
>DASZMD010000145.1:0-16116 GCA_035551955.1 Solirubrobacteraceae bacterium
CCCCGGCCCCCGCCCCTAATGCTCCCCGAACAGTTTCTCCTGCGCCTGCTCTGAGAAGAAGCGCGAGGTGATGGTCTTCTTGCGCGTGTAGAAGTCGACGGCGTCGGTTCCGTGGGCGTGGAGGTCGCCGAGGAAGGAGGCCTTCCAGCCCGAGAAGGGGAAGAAGGCGACGGGGGCGGCGACGCCGATGTTGACGCCGACCATGCCCGCCTCGACGTCGTGGCGGTAGCGCCGGACCGCGGCTCCGGACTCGGTGAAGATCGAGGTGCCGTTCCCGTAGGGGCTGGCGTTGACGATCTCGATCGCCTCGCGCAGGTCACCGGCCTCGATGACCGCCAGCACCGGGCCGAACACCTCCTGCTCGACGATCTCCATCTCGGGCCTCACCCCGGTGAGGATGGTGGGGCCGAGGAAGGCGCCCTCGCCCCCGTTCGCCCCGCGCCCGTCCACGGCGATCGTCGCCCCCGCGGCGGCGGCGGCCGCGATCGCGGCCTGGATCCGCTCGCGCGCGGCGCAGGAGATCACCGGGCCGACGTTGACCTCCGGGTCGAGGCCGTCGCCGACCTTGAGCGCGCGCGCCGCCTCGGTCAGGGGTCCCATCAGCCGCTCGGCGGCCTCGGCCACCGTCACCACCACCGACCCGGCCATGCAGCGCTGGCCGGCGGCCCCGAAGGCGCTCGAGAGGATCCCGTCGACGGCACGGTCGATGACCGCGTCGGGCATCACCACCATGTGGTTCTTGGCGCCCCCGAGCGCCTGCACGCGCTTGCCGTGCGCGGCGGCGGTCGCGTAGACGTGAGCGGCGACGGGCGCCGAGCCGACGAAGGAGACGGCGTCGATTCCCGGGGACTCGAGGATCGCCTGGGCGACCTCCTTGTCGCCGTTGACCAGGTTGACCACCCCGGGCGGCAGGTCGAGCGCGTCGATGAGCTCGAACACCCGGTTCTGGGTGAGCGGCACCTGCTCGGAGGGCTTGAGCACGAAGGTGTTGCCGGTGGCGATGGCGAAGGGCAGGAACCAGAAGGGGACCATGGCCGGGAAGTTGAAGGGGACGATCGCCGCGCACACCCCCACCGGCTGGCGCACGGTCTCGGCGTCGACGCCGGAGGCGACGTTCTCGAGCACGCGGCCCTGCATCGTCGTGGGGACGGCGGTGGCGCACTCGACCATCTCGATCATCCGCCCCACCTCGGCGCGGGCGTCGGCGAGCGTCTTGCCCATCTCGGCGACCACGAGGCGAGCGAGCTCCTCGCGCTCTCCCACCAGCGCCTCGCGCAGCGAGAACAGCCACCGCGCACGTTCGATCGTCGAGCGCGAGCGCCAGGCCGGGAAGGCGGCGCGGGCGGCGCTCACCGCCTGCTCGAGCTCCTCGTGACTCGACAGAGGGACGCGCGCGATCACCTGCTGGGTGGCCGGGTTTACGACGTCGAGCCGGCGCTCGCCGGCGGGCGGCGTCCAGCGACCGCCGATGTAATTGTGGAGGACTTTGACCTGGGTCTCGGTGGTCATGCGTGACTCAGATTGTCGCTGGCGACGAGCACCTGTGTCGAGCCGCGGGGGATGATCGAGAACGGCACGACGCGGTGGGGCACCGCGGGGGCAGCCTCGTCGAGCAGCGTGGTCAGGAGGTCGACGGCCTCCGCGCCGATCCACTCGGGGTGGACGCTGAGGGCGGTGAGGCTCGGGCGCGAGGAGCGCGCGGCGTCGCTGTCGGTGCAGCCGGCGATGCGCAGGGCGTCGGGCACGCGGATGCCCCTGGCCTCGGCGGCGAGGAGCGCGCCGAGGGCGAGGCGGTCGAGGGTGGCGTAAATGGCGTCGGGCGGCCGGCTCGAGGCGAGCAGGCGCGAGGCCGCCGCATAGCCCCCGGTCTCGCTGAGCGAATCGGTGACCGTCTCGACGATCGCCTCGATGCCGAGCTCGGCGCATCCGTCCTCGAAGGCGGCGAGCGCGTCGAGCGTGTAGGACTGCAGCGGCGGGGCGGTGAGGAGAGCGACCCGCGTCGCTCCCTCGGCGGCGAGGTGGGCGATCATCGCGCGGGTGCCGGCGAGGTGATCGTTGTCGACCCAGCACGCTCCCTCGGGCCCGTCGGGCCGGCGGCCGGTGGTGACCACGGGGATGCCCCGCTCGCTCAGGAGCTCGACGATCTCATCGCCCCGGACGGGGTCCATGACGATCGCGCCGTCGAGGGGGAGGCGCTCGAGCAGCTCGCGCCGCGAGTCGGCGGGCACCAGGGTGAGCGAGAAGCCGCGCTCGAAGGCCTCCGAGGTCGCCGCGTTCATCACCTGCATGAAGTAGTCGAAGTCGCCGATCCGGAGCGCGAGCTCGGCCACCATCGACACCGTCACGGCGAGCATGCCGGCGCGCCCGCCGGCCAGGGCCCGGGCCAGCCGGCTCGGCGTGTAGCCGAGGTCCTCAGCGACTTCGCGCACCCGGCGGCGCGTCTCCTCGGGCAGGCGCCCCTTGCCGTTGAGGGCGTGGGAGACGGTGGTGATGGAGACGCCGGCGGCAGCGGCGACGGCGCCGATGTTGACCGCTCTGGACACGTGGCCGGGGACTCTAGCGGCCACCTCCTTGACATGCAAAAGCGCTTATGCGAGGCTGCGATCGTGGCCGTGACCGCCGACCAGCTCCAGCAGTCCGCGCGCGACCATCTCCTGCTGCACTTCTCCAAGCAGGGCCTCGAGCACCTGCTCGTGCTCGAGCGCGGCGAGGGACCGTACGTCTTCGACACCCGCGGGAACCGCTACGTCGACGCCCTCTCGAGCCTGTTCTGCGCGCAGATCGGCTACTCCTACGGCGAGGAGATGGCGAGCGCGGCGGCGTCCCAGCTCACCACCCTGGCCTTCAGCACCAACTGGGGCACCGCGCATCCCCGGTCGATCGAGCTCGCCGAGCGGCTCGCCGACCTGGCGCCCGGAACGCTCAGCCACGCCTTCTTCACCGGCGGCGGATCGGAGGCCGTCGAGTCGGCATGGAAGATCGTCCGCGAGTACCACCTGGCCAACGGCCAGCCCCAGCGCACCAAGGCGATCGCCCGCGACATCGCCTACCACGGCGTCACCCTCGGTGCCCTCTCCTTCACCGGCGTCGATCGCTTCAAGGAGCCCTTCGGCCCGCCCCCCATCGACGTGACCCACGTTTCCAACACCAACGCCTTCCGCGCGCCCGACGGCGACGATCCCGCGCGCTTCTGCCGCCGGCTCCTGACCGAGGTCGAGGAGGCGATCCTCGCCGCCGGCCCCGACGAGGTGGCCCTGATCATCGCCGAGCCGGTGCAGAACGCGGGCGGGTGCCTGGTGGCGCCGCCCGGATACTGGACGGGGCTGCGCGAGCTCGCCGATCGCTACGGCGCCCTGCTCATGGCCGACGAGGTGATCACCGGCTGCGGGCGCCTGGGCGAGTGGTTCGGCGTGACCCGCGAGGACGTCGTGCCCGACCTCGTGAGCATCGCCAAGGGCGTGACCTCCGCCTACGCCCCGATGGGCGCGGTGATGGTGGGCGAGAACGTCGCCGAGATGCTGATCGAGGGCGGCGCGCCGCTGCGCCACGGGATCACCTTCGGCGGCCATCCCCTGTCCGCGGCCATCGCCCTGCGCAACATCGAGATCTTCGAGCGCGACGGCGTGCTCGAGAACGTGCGCGCGCTCGAGCCCTATCTGGCGGCGCGGCTCGACGAGCTCCGCGCCCTCCCCATCGTCGGCGACGTCCGCGGCGCCGGGTTCTTCTGGGCCTTCGAGCTCGTCAAGGACGACGAGGCCACCCGCTTCGACCAGGCCGAGCGCGACCGCCTGCTGCGTGGCTTCCTCCCCGGGCGGCTGCTCGAGGCGGGGATCATCGCCCGCTGCGACGATCGAGGCGACAGCGTGCTGCAGATCGCGCCGCCGCTAATCAGCGACCGCGCCGTGATCGACGAGATCGTCGCCGACCTGCACGAGGTCCTCCTCGACGCCGGCCGCCACATGGGCCTCGCCGGCGCCGAGTAGCTCAATGTCAGGCGCGGCCCAGAACGGCTACGCGCTCGCCCCCGAGGCCATCGAGGCGGTGTCGCGGCCGACGATCGAGGCGACCATGCTCCCGCCCGAGTGCTACTCCGATCCGGTGCTCTACCGGCGCGAGCTCGAGCGGATCTTCGCCCACGAGTGGATCTGCGTCGGCCGCGTCGACGACGTGCCCGAGATCGGGGACTTCATCACCGCCACCATCGGCGGGGACCCGGTGATCGTCGTCCGCGACGGCACGGGGACGATCCGCGCCCACCTCAACGTGTGTCGCCACCGCCGGTGCGCGCTCGTCGAGGGCACGGGCGCGGTGAAGACGTTCAGGTGCCCGTATCACGGCTGGATGTACGCGCTCGACGGAACGCTCAGGGCCACGCCGGCGTTCAGCGCCACCCTGAATTTCGACAAGGCCGACTTCCCTCTGATGTCGGTCAAGCTCGAGGTGTGGGACGGGTTCATCCTCGTCAACCTCGACGACGACGCGCCGCCCTTCGCCGACCGGGTGAGCGACGCCACGCGATGGGGCGCCGAGCGCTACCGCATGGGCGAGATGGTCACCACCCACCGCTGGGAGTACCAGGTGGGGTGCAACTGGAAGGCCTACGTCGAGAACTACACCGAGTCCTACCACATCCCCTGGGTGCATCCCGAGACCTTCGAGCTCCTCACTCCGCTCAAGCGCTGGGTCGAGTTCCCGGAGATCTCCGACCAGCCGTGGGCGCTCCAGGTCGGCCAGACGCCGGGACTCACCTTCAGCGACAGCGGCGACGCCCTGTTCAGCGTCTCTCCCGAGCTCGCGGGACTGCCGGTCGAGTTCGACGGGATGCCGGTGTGGCTCGTGTTCCCCACCCTGATGGTGATCCCCACCGTCGATGCCCTCATCTACTACGTCGCGTTCCCCGAGGGGGCCGAGCAGACCCGGGTGATGGTGAGGGTGTGCATCCCCCCCGACGCCGCCGCAGCGCACTTCGCGGGCGAGGATCCGCAGACCACCGCCGCCGCCGAGGAATACGTCAAGAACGTCAGCCTCTTCCTCGAGGAGGACAACGTGATCTGCGAGCAGCAGCGGGTCGGGCTGGGCTCGCGCCGCGGCGCCACCGGGCGCTACTGCGCCCACGAAGGACTCGTGCGCCAGTTCGACAAGTGGGTGGCCGACCGCGCCTACGGACCCTGAGGGCGCCCCATGACGGGCATCGTCGACGTCGGGGGCTGGGTCGCGCCGGCGATGGAACTGATCTACGAGCAGGGGACCCCGGCCTTCCGCGGCCAGTGGCCGAAGATCGAGGCGCTGCTCGAGCTCGCGGCGTCACGTCCCGCCCAGGGCGACTGGCCCCACCCGGCGCTGGCGCTCCCGGCGGAGCCGTCGCGGCGACTGCGCGCCGACGCGTGGGGCGCCGCGGGCGCAGGCGGCGCCGAGCCCGGGACCCCGGCCGGCCACGGGCCCGTCCCCGCCGGGGTCCTCCACGACAATGCCCCGGGCCGCGTCGCCGCGCTCGACGACGCCGGCGTGACCCTGCAGCTGATCAGCCCGGGCCCCTCGATCGACGCCGTCCTCCAGCTCCCCGCCAACCTCGGGGCGGGGGTGTTCGCCGCCTACAACCGCTACATCACCGCCTACACCAGCGCCCACCCGCACCGCCTCGGCGCCGTCCTCCAGCTCCACGGCTCCGAGCCGCGCTGGTCTGCGCACGAGGTCGCCGAGCTCCGGGGGGAGCCGTCGGTCCGCGCCGTCAGCGTCTGCCTCCCCGTGCGCATCTCGCCTGAGGACGGACACTTCGACCCGCTGTGGACGGCCCTCGAGGACGCCGACCTGCCGCTGCTCCACCGCCCCGCGCTGTGTGCGCGGATCTGGAGCCCCGCGCGCCTTCTCGCCTACCTCGAGAGCTCCGGCGTGCTCGCGCGCCATCCCGGCCTGCGCGTGGCCTTCCTCGACGGCTCGTCCGGCGCGCTCGACGGCCTCGCCGGGCGCCTATTCGTGGCTGCGGGCGCGGCGGAGCTGCGGCCGGTGAACGCGCCGGGCGCGGCCGACCGCGTCTGGGCCTCCGATTACCCGCTCCGGGGCGCGCTGCGCTCAGAGCTCGAGGCGGCCCGGCGGGCGCTCGGCCCCGAGCGCGCCCAGGAGGCGCTGGTGGCGGCGCCGGCCCGGTTCCTGGGTGGTCAGGGTGCGAGCACCGGGCCGTCCCACGACCAGCGCGGGAAGCCCAGCCCCGAGGGCACCTCGTCGGCCGAGCGGGGGTAGACGGCCATCCCGCCGTTCGCCCACCGGAACCATTCGGTCAGCGTCGAGCGCAGCCGTTCGTCCTGCGGAAACCCGGCGTCGTCGACGGCGAGCTCAAAGCATCGTTCCACCCGGCGGTCGAGGTCCTCGTGCTCACCCTTGCCGGAGTGCATGTGCAGCACGTAGCTGTGATCGCCCATCCTCTCGGAGTAGACGGCCGGACCGCCGAGCGCCTCGGCCCAGTAGGCGGCCAGGCGCTCCACGTGCTGCGGATGCTGGCCCGGATGCGAAAACGGGTGGCTGGCTACCGGGTCCGCGAGGCAGCGCTCGTGCCAGGCCCCAGCCAGGGCCAGCATCGCCCGCTCGCCACCGGCGGCTTCGAAGATCGTCCGCTCTGTCCCCTCACCGGACACGGAACGTGGACGTTACCGTCTTCCCGGTGAGGAGTCCAAGCTTCGGTGTGGCCTCGAGCAGGTAGGTCCCGGCCCCCAGCGCGTGACCGCCCAGGCGGCCGGTGAAGGTGATCTTGTTCGCGCCCGCCTTGTCGACGTGGCTGAAGCTCCCGACGGACTTGCCGGCGGTGCACGCCTTGGAGTGCTTGGGGCGCTTGTGGCCGGGGCTGAGCAGGCGGCACGCGCCCTTGCCCACCCGATAGGCGGGGCCCTCGTGCACGACGGTGAGCTTGGTCGTCGCCGCCTGGGTGTCGCTATAGGAGATCGTCGTCCCCCTGCCCTTGCGCGCCTTGCCCGCGGGCTGGGGCTTGAACGACGCGGGCTTGAGCTTCAGAGCGGAGTCCTGGGGGCCGACGGGGAGGGGAGGCGGTGGGGATGGACTGAAATTGAAGGCGGTGAATACGTCCGATCCGAAGGCGGTGGTTCCCTTGGCGGCGGCCAGCCTCGGCAGGCCGAAGAGGTCCTCGACGGAGCCGAGCATCGAGTAATGGTTGTACGGGGTCTGGGTCACGGTGCCCGGAGTGATGTAGGGCGAGAGGAGCACGGCGCCCACCAGACCCCCGCCGGACGTGGTCTCGCCGCAGCAGGCGGTGGTGTCGCTCGGCGCGGCCTCGTCGAAGGTGATGATCAGCAGTCCATTCGCCTTGTACGCCGGTGAGGAGGTGATGATCGGCACCCACTGCTGCAGGAAGGTGTCAGCCTGCGTGAGCCCCCCGGGTTGGCCGTTGACGCAGGGCGTGTCGTGGGCGTCGTTGCAAGTGCTGGGGGTGATGAAGGTGTAGTTGGGGGTCGTCGCTGCGCTGGCCAGGTCGTTCTGCAGGTTGGGGACCAGAGGGACCACGTTCGCGTTGCACTCGGGGACGTTGTCGATCACATAGTGGAAGTACACGAAGGGGTTGTGCCGGGTCGCGTACTGGTCCGTCGGCGTCGCGCCGGCGATCGTGGGGTCAGCGGCATTCGGGGCCGGGTGGGCGCACGTGGTGCCACCGTCGCGGACCGGATCCACGCCCATGCTGTCCTGATACGTGCGCCAGGTCAGCCCGGCGGTGTCGAACTGGCTCATGAGGCTGGGCACGTTGGCTGGGTAGATGCAGCCCTGGCCCGTCTCCTGGCCGGTGGAGGGGTCGATCGAGGGGGATGTGAACTCGGCGAAGGTGCTGCAGTCGGCGGAGGTCAGAGGATTGGCGGCCTGGCCGCTGACCATGGCGATGTAGTTGTCCAGGCTGGAGTGGCCGATCCCGTAGTAGCTGGGGACGAACGCGCCCTGGGCGACCAGCGACTTCAGATACACCGCCGGCGAACCGGCAGCGAACGTCGTCGCCTCGCTCTCGTTCTCATCGATGAGCACGAACACGTGCTTGATCGGCGGGAGCGCGGCGGCCGCGTTGGCCGCCCCGGCTAGCAGCGCAGCGCCGCTGAGGATGCCCACCGCGGCAAGGCGGCGGGCACGACGACCGACACCTGCGGACTTCGAAATCATGCGGTTTCCCCCTGAGATCGGCTAACCGTGCGACCGCAGCTTACCGAACACGGCGGGAGCGTCCTCGGGCGCCCCGGCCCTCAGTTCCCGGCCGGCTTCTTCGGTTCGATCACCGAGAGCTCGGGGATCGGCTCGGTGTAGTACGGCACGGTCTCGTGCCGCGGCGTCCAGGCCCCGGAGCGCTCGAGCTCGACGACGTGCTCGGCGATCTCTCCGAGGCTGGCCACCCACACGTCGCCGCGGGAGAGGAGCTGCTCGAGCAGGGTGCGCACCCGGGTCAGGCGCGAGGGGCGCCCGGAGACGAAGGGATGGAAGACTCCGATCCACATCCCGCCGTACTCGAGCGCCGCGTCGATCTCGGCCTGGAAGACCTCGGCGGCGCGCTCGGGGGAATGGATCGGGAGCAGGAAGTCGAAGTCGTAACTGTGGGCGTACTGCGCCCAGTCGTCGGCCGAGGTGTCGATCGGGAGCTCGACGAGCCGACCGCCCGGCGAGTCGAGGACGTAGGGCACGTCGTCGCCCATCAGGCTCGAGTCGTAGAGCAGCCCCGCGGCCGCGAGGAGCTCCGGGGATGAGGAGGAGAAGCTGTAGAGCGGGGCGCGCCATCCCAGGGGGCGGACGCCGGAGGCGTGCTCGGAGGCGGCGATGATCCGCCCGAGCAGCTCCTCCTCGAGCTCGGGGGCGATCTCGTGCGCGAGCTCGTGCAGGTAGCCGTGGATGGCGAGCTCCTGGTCACCGTCGACGATCGCCGCCGCGATCTCCGGGTAGCGCTCGATGCACCAGCCGGGCATGAAGAAGGTCTGGCGGAGCCCGAGCTCGCGGTACATGGCGACAATCCTCGGGACCGCGACCTGGTCGTAGCGCAGCCACGATTGGGCGTTCAGGCGCCGGTGCGCCTCGCGCGGGTAATTGAGGTGGAGGATGCTGTCCGAGTCGACGTCAAAGGTGACGGCCACGGCACAGCGGGCGCCGTTGGGCCAGGGGGGCGGGTTCGCGATCATGAACGCGACCCTACCCCAGAACCTCGCGCGCCGGCCTTGGTCAGGTGGCCCCGGCAGTCGATCGGCTCACATGGGGAATCGGTGCGAGGCGGCGAGATGTTCGAGCGCGTCCAGACCGACGCACGCGACGCGAAACGGCGCTCCGGCCTCGAGCAGCCGAGCCCACACGCGCTCGGCCTCGCGGGCGTCCACGAGCAGTTCGAGCGCGCCCTGCCGATCGCGCATGACGCTGGGTCGCCCGTCACCTTCCTCCAAGGCGGCGGCGCGGAGCAGGTCCTCGGCCAGCGGACCGATGACCCCGATCGCCGCATAGCGGCTGCTGACGTCGATGGCCAGGGTTCCCTCGGCGAAGTGCACCGCCGCGCCGCAGCGAGCCGCGTCGACATATTCGCAGCGCACGATCGCGGTCCGCGCCGTGGTGCGCGCCCACCACGCGGTCGCGTCCGAGCGCCCCAGCGCGGCGAGGGCTTCGTCGATGTCGCCGGGCGCCCCACGAAGCTCGAAGGTCGTCCGCTCGGACCGGTCGGCGATACCCACGGTCCGTAGGCACACCGCTGTCTCGCTCGCCGCCGAGCCGAAGTGAGCGGCCACGCACCTGCCGTGGCGGATCGCCATCGTGGCGCCGTGACCGCGCAGGACGCCGTCGAGCGGGCTCCGCGGCTCGGGATCGGTCGCCGTGGGCCGGTGCGTGATCATCGCCGTCACTCGGCCGCCGGCTTCTCACAGGTGATGTAGGTCCAGCATGCGTCGAACGTCGATCGCCCCGCGAAGATCGTCTCCATCGCCGAGCGCATGATCGTCATCCGATCCTCGAGCGCTTCGGGGGTGGCCGGCTGGCCGTCGAGCTTCTTCGTTCCCCCGACCCATCCGAGCACCGCGTCGTGGTATGCCGTCATCAGCTCGAACCACTCGTGCACGTCGGCGACGATCGTCTTCTCGCGGACATCGGTGACGGTCAGCCCCGCTCCCGTCAGGGCCTCGAGGTAGTACGACAGGGGCCTGGGCTTGAGGAACACGCGGTCGCGCTGCTGGGCGTGGGCGCGCATCCGCTCGCCGTCGTCGAGCACCGGTCGGTACTTCGCGTACCTGGGATCGCTGCGCACCAGACCCTCGGCGATGTCGTTGATGACCCACACGGTCTCGTCGAGGATCCATTCACCGGCGGCGGCGCGGGGGTTGCGCATGTTGCCGGAGTTGATGAACACCTTGCCGCCGGGCCGTAGCGCGCGCAGCCAGGCCGTGGCCACCTCGCCCAGATCCGGGTACAGGTGAATCGCGTTGACGGCGGCGATCGCGTCGACCCCTCGGCTCAAGAGCTCATCGCCTAACACCTCGTCGAGGCCCTGCAGACGCTTCTCCTCCTTGAGGAAGCGCAGAAGCCGGAAGCCGACTCGGGGATCGTCTCGGTACTTTTCGATCGCCACCCGGAGGAACTTCGCGGATGCATCGACGATCAACCAGCCGATCTGGCGCTCGAAGATGCGCAGCCGGGCTCGGTCGAGGAGGATCCCGGTACCGCCCGAGTAGTCGAGCATGATGTCGCCGTCGCGCAAGTGGGCTGCGAGCTCGTCGACACTCGGGTTGAGATTGCTGTACCAGCCGTGCTCGTCGACATGGTCATAGGCGAGGGCGGTGGCGTCGATCTCCTGGCGCGTCCACTCTTCGTCGGGCACCGGAACGAAGGCTGCTGGCCACTCGAAGTCGCCCGCGGAGCGGGCCCGGATACGCACGGGCAGCGGCTTCGACACCGCACCGTGGAGCGCGAGCAGCTCCCCGACCGCCTCCGATCCGCCGCGACCCCAGCCGCAGTCCGTCGCCGCGCCGAATCCGCGAATGTGCTGCCGGGCCGAGGCGATCCTCTCCTTGCCGGCCTCGACGCCGTCGTCGAGGTGCAGCAATCCGAGATAGAGCTCGGTGTCGGGCTTCAGCATCAGGGCGGCCAAGGGCGCGAAGTACTCGTCGGCGATCCCGCGCGGCACCGGCATGTGGATCCAGTTGAGCGGCCGGGACAGGCTCACCGCGAGCACATTGGCGACCTCGACGAGCTTGCCACAGTCCTCGAGCTCGACGAAGTGGCCATGGGCCTCGTCGCCGTAACAGAGATGGAAGCCGAGCTCCACCGCGGCCGGAACGTGCCGGCTGAGCCTGAGCATCCGCTCGAGGATCCCGCCGCGGACGTCTGCGAACCACGCCTGGGTGAAGCCCTCGAGCATCGCGAACTCCACCCGCGCGTCCCATTGGATCGCGAGCTGATCGTGGGGCACGGCCGAGACGATGTGGTCAAGCTCCTCGAGGACCTTGGCCTCGTAGACGGGTTCGAGCTCTGCCTGGTGCTCAGGGTCGATGAAGGCGCTGATGGGCGCCAGCGGGGTGGGCAGGGAGACCTGGAAGCGGCAGTGCGCAGGGATCACCCCGTCGCGCTTGAGCCGGGCGAACAGGCGATAGGAGGCCAGGGCCGTCTCCGCGTAGCCGAGGCTGTCGAAGGTCACCGCCTCGGCGCGTTCCCCGGACCTCAAGCGCAGCTTCGGCAGTGTCCGGTAGGTCGCGTCGCCGGGAGGGCCGACGACGAACTGGGGCAGCGAGCTGAAGACCGGGTACTGCCACAGGATCCAGTCCGAGCGAGGGCCCGTCTCGCCGTCGGGAATCCTCCGCAGCCGGTCCCCCAGCGTCTGACTGGCGCGGCGGAAGACCTCCTCGGCGCTCCCCAGCGGGACGCTCCCCACCAGGTGCACCCCGACCGCGAGCTGGTCCTCGCCACTGCCGGCGTCGTCTTCCTCATCCAGAGGATGACCAAGCCACGGCGCGATGTTCCCGGCTGTCAGGTTCGCCATTTACGACACCACCCTCTCCTCGTGGCAGGGACCATCGTCGACCGCCACATCAGACTGATCGTTCTCCCTCTGTGGTAAGATAGCCCCCGCCGTGGTCCGAAGTCAAGGGGCTGGAGTCAAATCGAACAGGAAGGCTGGACCGACGATGGGCGCAGCGGATCCATCGCTGGTGGGCGGAGCCGTTCCGCGCCCCAAGGCGCGCGAGCGGATCCTCGCCACCGCCTACGAGCTCTTCGCCCACCGCGGCATCCAGGCGGTGGGGATCGACGCGATCGTCGAGCAGTCGGGCGTGGCCCGCCAGACCCTGTATCGCCACTTCAACTCAAAGCAGGCGCTCGTCCTCGCCTTCCTCGAGCGCCGCGAGCAGCTGTGGACCCAGGACTGGCTCCGCGGCGAGGTGGAGAGGGCCGCCACCGAGCCCGAGGCGCGCCTGCTGGCCATCTTCGATGTCTTCGACGGTTGGTTCCACAGTTCCGACTTCGAAGGCTGCTCGTTCATCAACGTGCTCCTCGAAGCCGCCGACCCGGCAGACCCGATCCATCGCGCCGGGGCCGCCTACCTGGCCGGCATCAGGGAGTTCATCAAGGCGCTGGCCGAGGAGGCCGGCCTCTCCGATCCCGACGGCTTTGCGCGCAAATGGCACATCCTCATGAAGGGATCGATCATCTCCGCCGGCGAGGGCGACTGCGATGCCGCCCGGCGCGCGCGCGCGATGGCGGCGGTCGTCCTCCGCGAGCAAGCGCGGCGCCCGGACTGATTTGACTTCGCCCCCTCGAGACCCTAGTGTCTCGTTTTCGAGGGAGAACGATCAGTCTTATGCACGAAGATAGCGCGATGTCGACGGTCGGGGTGCTCGGCGGCGGCCTCATGGGGACCGGGATCGCCGAGACCGTCGCGCGGGCGGGCTACGCCGTGCGCATCTTCGAGCCCCTGGCGGGCAGCCGACCGGGCTCCCGAGCCAGGCTCGAGCGCTCGGTCGCGCGGGGGGCGGCGGCCGGCAAGCTCTCCCCCAGCGAGGAGCAAGCGACGCTGGGACGAGTGCGCTACGTCGATGAGATCGCCGCGCTCGCCGACGCGGAGCTGGTCATCGAGGCGGTTGTCGAGGACGCCGAGGTCAAGCTCGAGTACTTCCGCCGGCTCGGCGAGCACGTCTCCGACGATGCGCTGCTCGCCTCGAACACCTCGAGCATCCCGATCGCCGGACTGGCCAGCGCGGTCGTGAACCCCGAGCGCGTGCTCGGCCTTCACTTCTTCTCGCCCGCGCCGGTGATGGCGCTGGTCGAGGTGGTGAGCGCGCTCAACACGGGCGAGCAGGCGCTCGCGCGCGCCACCGCCTTCGTGCGCTCGCTCGGAAAGACGCCGATCGCCACCAAGGACCGCTCCGGATTCATCGTGAACATGCTCCTCATCCCCTACCTGATGGCGGCCGTGCGGATGCTCGAGGACGGCTTCGCGACCCGGGAGGACATCGACACCGGCATGAAGCTCGGCTGCGGTCATCCCATGGGGCCGCTGGCGCTGTGCGACTTCATCGGCCTCGATGTCCTCTACGCGATCTGCGACTCCCTGTACGAGGAGTTCAAGCGCCCGGAATACGCGCCGCCCCCGCTCCTCAAGCGGATGCTGGTGACGGGGTGGCTGGGACGCAAGTCGGGCCGGGGCTTCTATCAGTACGGCGATGCGGTGAGCAGGCGCCTGAGCGCGGTCGCGGGCGAGGCCTGATGTCGACGGTGAACCTGTCGGCCTACGAGGTCCCGCCGGAGTTTGACGACTTCCGGGCCGCCATCAGCGAGCTCGTCCGCGACCGCGTGGCGCCCCGGGCCCGGGAGATCGATGCCACCGCTGAGTACCCGTGGGACGTCCGCAAGCTGTTCGCCGAGCACGACCTCTTCGCGCTCACCTTCGAGGCGCGCTACGGCGGCACGGGCACCGGTCACCTGATGCAGGTGATCGCGATCGAGGAGATCGCCAAGGCCTGCGCCTCGAGCGCGCTCATGCTTGCCGTGCACGATCTCGGTTCCCTGCCCATCCGGCTCGCCGGCTCGGACACGATGAAGGAGGCGGTCCTGCCCCGCCTGGCGAGCGGCGAGTGGGTCCCCGCCTTCGCCCTGTCAGAGCCCGAGGCGGGCTCCGACCCGGGAGGGATGAGGACTCGGGCCGTGAAAGACGGCGGGGGGTGGATCCTCAACGGATCCAAGAACTGGATCTCCCAGGCCGGCGTCGCCGATGTCTACGTCGTCTTCGCCGTCACCGACCCCGCGCAGGGGCACTCGCGCGGTATCACCGCGTTCCTGCTCGAGCGCGACCGAGAGGGCTTCCACATCGGCAAGCCCGAGCACAAGCTCGGGATCAAGGGGTCGCCGACGGCGGCGCTCACCTTCGAGGACGTTCGCCTCCCGGCCGAGAATGCGATCGGCGAGGTCGGGCATGGGTTTCGCCTGGCGATGGCGACTCTCGACCGCAGCCGGCTGGGAATCGCGGCGCAGGCGCTGGGGATCGCGCAAGGGGCCGTCGACTACGCGGTTTCCTACGCGCGCGAGCGCCGCCAGTTCGGCAGCCCGATCGCCGAGTTCCAGGGTATCCAGTTCAAGCTCGCCGACATGGAGACGCGAACCGCCGCCGCTCGTGAGCTGCTGTACCGGGCCGCGGCCAAGACCGACCGCGGGGACCCCGACCTCGGCAAGCACTCGGCGATGGCCAAGCTCTTCTGCTCCGACACGGCCATGGCCGTCACCGTCGACGCGGTGCAGATCCTCGGGGGCTACGGGTACGTGAGCGACTACCCAGTCGAGCGGATGATGCGCGACGCCAAGATCACCCAGATCTACGAGGGCACGAACGAGATCCAGCGCCTCGTCATCGCCCGTTCGCTGATCAAGCCCCGATAACCAGGCGCGCCGGGACCCGCGGTGCAAGCCACACTCGTCGAGTCGCTCATGGCGCTCGTGGCCATCGTGGTCGGGGCGCGGGCGCTCGGCGCGGTCGCCGTCCGGCTCGGGCAACCGCGGATCGGAGGAGAGATGCTCGCCGGCATGCTCGTCGGCGGAGCTCTGCTCTCGCCCTGGACCGCCGAGGGATCCCGCCACCCCGCGGCCGTGCTCGGGCCCTCCGCGGTCCAGGTCATAAGCGAGCTCGGCCAGATCGGCATGATCCTCTACCTCCTGCTCGTGGGCCTCTCGCTCTCCCCCGTCGACCTGCGGCGCAACGGCAAGACGATCGCGGCCACCAGCGTGCCGCTCGCCCTGGCCGCGGTCGCGGTCGCTCCCCTTGCCGTCGACTGCTTCTCGGGCGCCGGCTGGCGCCTCGCCCCCGGCGTCACCGGTGTGGCAGTCATGGCCGCCGCGCTCACCATCAGCGGCTTTCCCTTCATCGCCCACATCCTCGGGGAGCGCGAGCTCCTGCACGGCGACTTCGCCGCTACCGCGCTCGGGGCGTCAGCCGTCCTCGCCACCGTGGCCCTGCTTCTCCTCGCCGTGGCCGAGCATCCTCTCCTCGGGCTCCTGACGACGGCGGCGGCCGGGATCGCCGCCGTTGCCGTCTCCTCCTCACGGGCGCCGCGAGTCTCGCTGCCGGTGGGCGCCGAAGCGGGGCTCGTGCTCGCGGTGGTCGCTGCCCTCGCGGCCGCCTGGGTGAGCCTGAAGCTCCTGGGCACGCCATTGCTGGGCGCCTTCCTCGTCGGGATCGTGCTGTCGCAGTCGACGGCCAGGCGCGGGGCGATCGAGCGTGCGCTCGGGTGGAGCGTCCCGGTGATCCTGGTGCCCGTCTTCCTGGCCGGCGCGGGCGCGCGCGTCGACCCCCGGGTCCTCGACCTCGGCGTCCTCGCGGGGGCGGCCGTGTTCACCGCGCTTCTGGGCACGGTCGCGATCCTCGGCGCGTCGGTGAGCTCACGCCTTGCCGTGCTGGGCCCCAGCGAGGTGAGCTCGATCGCCGCCCTGCTCAACTGCCGCGGCATGATGCTGCTCGCACTCGGGGTCGAGCTGCTGGACCACCGCCTGATCGGCTCGCGGCTCCTCGCCGTGTTCTACCTGTGCGCCCTCGCCACGACGATCATGACCGGCCCCCTATTCGCGCTGGCGCTGGGCGGACGTCATCGAGGCCGGTCGGAGGCGCTCCGGCGCGCCGGTGCGGCGCGCGCG